>NZ_CP024636.1:2361719-2450656 GCF_009728735.1 Pantoea phytobeneficialis | reverse complement strand
GAAACGCGGGCGTTCGCCCGGATGCTGGGGCTTGAGCCATGTACGACCGCAGTTCGTAGCCCGGAAAGCAATGGCATAGCAGAAAGCTTCGTGAAAACGATAAAGCGGGATTACATCAGTGTGATGCCAAAACCGGACAGCCAGGTAGCGGTGATGAACCTGGCGGAGGCGTTCAGTCATTACAACGAACATCACCCGCACAGCGCGCTGGGATATCGCTCGCCGCGGGAATATATACGCAGAAAGTTATCACAACCGTAAGAGAGAAAAGGCGTCTGGATATATAGGGTCAAATCCATACGACTAATTCATTATCATTTTCACTGCTTTTCCTAAGTGCCCATTTCGTCTCTGTGCTATTGTTTCTGTCAATGTTTTCTCTGGAAACGCACTGGATTACATTCGCTTTTTTATTTAAAGCAGTTTTCTCCCAAAAAACCGAATCAGACTCGGGTATCCTGTCATAGATATATCTACTATAATTCATGCATGGGCCTAAAATGTGTGAGACGTTCATCTCATTTGCGATCCTTGCAAGAGATGACAGTAATTGATTAGATTCTTTGAAGTTATTTGCATCTTCTATAATCAACGTGTCTGAGTATTCTAAAGGGATTGCCTTGCCTTTTTCGAATAGCCAACTGTTTATAGTTGATTTTGTATTGTTATTTGTTGTTGCTTCAGTTACTAAAAAAATTTCATCTCCATCAATATGAGAATATTCAAACATTATTTCGTTATTGTTTATATCATTGTGTTTGTGGAGAAGTCTTACACCAAAAAAATCGCTGGCTTCAAAAGTTTTTATTTCTTCTAGCATTCTTTTAACTGCAGCATCACCGTTCTTTTGCTTAAACTCTTCTCGCGCTCCATCTAATGTTAGAAGGGAGTTGTAACTCATTGAAGTATCGGGGTATTTATGTGTCATATATGACCTCATTCATTTATGGCTAAGTGGATACTTACAAGTGGCAATTAATTTATAGCGGATAAATTAACAGTGCGTTACTATTTTATTGTTAACTTGACTTGGATCGCTATTCAACTTTTTCAAGGGTAATTATATGATTTTAATTAAATTATTCGTTTTTTGCTTATGTTGAAAAGGTTATTTTCCAAATGAATATGTGTTTTAGGAAAATAAACCAGATGGTTTATGTGGGATTTTGAAAAATAAAGCGTTTAAGATTCTAACAGTAAGATAATGGAACTTAGGATTGGATAGAGCCAATTTACAGCCACGCCAGTTCGTAACTTATTGATTGTATTAAATTATAAAAGTATTCGGTCTTTTTTTATGTTCAAGTTAATGTTGCGCATTAACTAATTGAACATTATGGAAAAATCACTTCTCATTAAGTAAATGTAGCTATCCGAATCAGGGATTTATGGTCATAGCTATGCTTACATGGTCTAGCAGCCCTGGGGGACTTTGTCACTTCATACAGTCGACGGGGCGTGGATTTTTAAATGAAAGACATCATTGCGGAATTTGATTCCAAAGCAACTGAACGGAAAATAAGCACAATAGAATTGATCTTATTATTATCACTGCGTAACTGGCGAGTTTATGATTAAGATAAGTTCGCCAGTTATTTTCTGGTTTACATGACCGGCGTCAATGACGTGTCATCAATATTGACTTTTTTTGCCTTGATAAACGGTTTCTCTACAAAGTTCCATGAAGCCCATGCGAGTAGTGATGTTATGCATAGAGAAGCGATCATACTTGGATAAAGACTTAAACTTGTCTGATTTGCAATTATTTGCTGAACTGGCCAGGCATAAATGTAGGCGCCATAGGATATATCAAACTTCCCACCTATCATCGAATCTTTAAAACTCACGCCAATCGCCAGTGTAATAAACGTAATTGCCATATATCCCAGGGTGGTAATTTCTGTAGTGCCTTTCATAATATATAAGATACAGATGGAAATGATCAGTAATGTGGTTTTTATTTTCTTCTCATTCCATTTATCTATTGTCATTGAAAGCAGAGATCCAAAAAAGAAACAAATTCCGAACTTCAGCATCCAGCCTACTGATATGCTGTACCATATTGCATCCATTGCTTCTTTGTTTAATAATATATTCAGAGAAATCAATATAATGAGAAATATTGCGGGGGTTTTCCATGTGTTGCTTAAACAAAGCATGAATCCTAAAACCAGGTAGCACGCAAACTCCATACTTAATGTCCAGAGAGAGCCATTTATTGGGCCTTCGAATTTATATCCCGCAAAAACATCTGGGACGTTAACCGGTAGCATCATTGAGATTCTCATGAAATATGAGAATGCATCTGAGCTGAATATATAATTAATTGCATCTTTTTGATAAAAAGGTGCAATTATATATATCATCAAAAATGAGCACACGATAAGAGCCGGGAATATCCTTTTGACTCTTTTTGTCATGAATCCAATATAATTCGGTGTTCTTTGGAATGACTGAGTGACGAGAAATCCAGAAACAGAGAAGAAAATTGCGACTGACAATCCACCTAAGGTCAGAAGTCCCCTGAATACATGATCTGGCAGTGACATAAATGTGTGATGATGACTATATATAACCATGTAAGCAGCGAATAATCTAACGATATCAAAGCAGTTATTTCTATGCATTTCAGATGCATTCCTTATGACGTTCTTAACGTTAATACTGACTATTTCTGTAACAAAATTAGGATTAATCCTACCACTTACTCACGGGCTGTCGTAATGGTTACATCAAACTTCAAGCTACTGGCATACATAAATCGCACGTAATGCTAACGAAAAGCTTGCATTTTGTTCTCCCCTTAACTTACTGATGGGCGCTTTCTCGGGGAATGGGGCGAAATGTCCTTAATACCTGAGATGTGTAGGTCGCATCAGAATTGAAGGGTAAGTGTGGTGACTCAAGTTGAGAACACCTGTCCTGAAGCGATGAAAAGCTGCTTAGAATTGGTTTTTTTAACCAAAAAAGAAGTAGTGATGTGGATTATCTTCTTTAAATTCAATGAATTTCAACAATTTGAATGTGTTTCTTTCTGTTTGCATGAGCGATCACACCTTGCAATTCTGAACATTCACTTCGTGGCACTAAAGGCAAAATCTGTGAAGGTCTGCTAACACTGGTTGGTCTGTAAAAACAAATGTAATTATTTGTAACATCCCTCAGTTAACTTATGATCGCTTATCCAGGGAATGTCTTACTCATCGATTGGTAAATGTGTGAAGGACTGTGCCAGCACAGGCCTTGTTGTATCGCCAATCATAAATTGGTATCCGCTTTTCTCGACCGGAATAGTAAGACAATGTTCCGCACATTTGCCAGCCAGCCTTAATAAGAGAAGGGGACACTGCTGCTCGAAATCTGGCTGAAGAAACTGCGAGGCTATGCTATTTCTGAACGGGTAGCTGACGGATTATTAACCAAGTTAGCTTCTTAGTTAAGAAAATTTAAAGTTAAAGAGAGGTTTTTCTGCTTAACTGGGAGTATTCCCAAGGTTATTCTATCTTCCTTGTGATAAGGAGATTGCCATGAACTTTTTGATAGGGATTCCAGAACGTGAACCAGTATCCAATCCTGGAATGTTTGAAGTCTATAAATTGAGAGATTCTGCTGATCGTTCATGCTTGCTTGAAGTTAATGTGCTCAGTT
Source organism: Pantoea phytobeneficialis (assembly GCF_009728735.1). NCBI lineage: Bacteria > Pseudomonadati > Pseudomonadota > Gammaproteobacteria > Enterobacterales > Erwiniaceae > Pantoea > Pantoea phytobeneficialis. The sequence continues at coordinate 2,447,008 of NZ_CP024636.1, read as the reverse complement.
CGAGTAATGAACAAGATAATCATCCCGAAAAATTTGTTTCGGTGAGGTCTGTCGAGATGATTGCCTATTTCATCCGTGCTGGGTACTAAGATATCGTTTACAATGGCAAATATTGAACCGCCCGCTGGGGCGGTTTTTTATTGGGGTAGATTCGACATAATCGCTTAGTTAAGCGAATAACCCTCTCTGTAAAATCAGTTGAATGATGGCATGTCACCTTGAACCAGAATTCAACGCAAGGTCGTCCTCTTGTTATTATACTTTAACATATCTACTCAATACATAGAAAATCTAAGTCAAGATGGCGATTACGGATATTTCACGAAGAAATTCAGGCGTGAGTGGACCGTTCCTGTTAGCTTGATAGTTTCCGTTTTTATTTCAGGACAACTTCTGTGTATAAACCTCATTGCCTGCTGGTTGTACTACTTCTCAGTGGCTGTGCGCTTAAGCGCTATCCGCAAGCCCCTGCGGTAACTGATAAAGAAGCCAGTACTTATGATTGCAAGGCTTTGCAGTCCGAAATTGCCAAAGCACACATGACGCAACAACAAATCGATAAAACCGGTGAATTTGATGCCCTGACGGTCATTGGGTTCGTGGGCGATTTTGGCATCGGAAACGGTATTGCTAAAGCGAAAGCAAATAGCAAAGTGAGCGCACGTCTTAAACAGCTTGAAGCACTGAAAGCGATTCGTTGCCAGGATTCTCAGACCGGCTAATCACAGCACGACATGCTCTGGCGGTCAAAAGATGGTATAAGAGTGGCGCTAAAAAATGGTTGCCTGCATACAAGGATTCTCGATGGCAAATACACAATATCTTCTCTGGGTGATGATTGGCACATTAACCCTGTTATGTGTGTTTATTTCCGCGTTGGTTGGCCGGGCAAAATCGCCACGCCTGGGATTTATTACCTTCGCGGTATTATTTATCGGTTTTATGACTGCTATTTTCTTCATCACGCGTTAGCTGATAACACATTGCCACACCTGTGGTGTGGCAAAAGTGATGTGAGTTATCGAGCGGTATGAAGTGAATTTCGGTGCTGGGCAATAAGCTGCTCAGCCAGAGGGCGATCTTCTTCATGCCGGGATATGTAGTATTCGTAAGGGTCTTTCACTCCCAGGCTTTCGACATAATCCAGATGGGCGCGTTTGATCTCACGGTTTATGTACTGCACTTCATCCAGCCCCATATCATCGGCGTAAACTGGCGCTTTACTTTTAATCTCACCAATCAAAACCTTATTGCTCTGCATGAAGTCTTCCAAATCGATTTTATAATAATCTTTCATCGGCTTACTCCTTCAAACAACCTCAGGTAAAGTCTGGCAAAAGATGCGCTGGATATGTGTCTGAAGATGCTAACCAATCTTGCGGAATTCTCAGGCAGATGTTACTGAGCGGAATGCTTTTAACTGCATGAATTATCTGATTATTACACGGCCTTTATGGGGAATGATTATGAGAATGATTGTTAATATCATTTAACTTGTTCGGAATACTCCGAAGGTTTACATTACTTCCCGTCCCTCGCAGAGCTAACACCTTTAATGAGTGCCGGAGATAAGCGCCGGAAGGGGCATTCATCAGGGCTGCAGGAAGCAGCCGCTGTTGAATTTAGTCAGGCCGACCTCTCTGATTTATCCCACCACCAGCAAATGCACCAGTCGCGCAAGGGTTTCAAGCAGCAACAGGCTGCCGATAAAAATCACCACCAGAATCCCAATAAACTGTTTCCGACTGTTCACGCTTCCTCCCCGGTGGTTACAGGCCGCCAGGCTATACTTTATGCCGTAATCACTAAACTTCCAGTAAACCAGCTTTCAGGAGACCATTATGTTTTACCAAACGGTCGATGCAAAAGCGTGGCGTAACATCTGGGTAGTCGGTGACTTACACGGATGTCGCACCCAGCTCGATTCACAGCTGATCCTGCACCAGTTTGATAAACAGCAGGATTTATTGCTTTCTGTCGGTGATTTGATCGATCGCGGGCCGGACAGTCCCGGTTGTCTTGAATTACTTAAAGAACCCTGGTTTCGCTGTGTGCGTGGAAACCACGAACAGATGGCTATCGCTGCTCTGCAAGGCAAAGATCCGATGTTATGGGTTATGAATGGTGGTGAATGGTTCTGGCAGCTACGTGGCACTGCTTTGATTGCTGCACGCCACGCGCTGAAGCAATGCGTGGAATTACCCTTGATTTTACATCTTCAGCTCGGGGATCGGGTGGTGGTGATTGCGCACGCTGATTATCCTGCCAGCCACTATGAACTGGGACAGGAGGTGGACTGGCATCAGGTGGTGTGGAGTCGCGACCGGCTGGGACGGCATCAACGGGGTAACACGATGGCGATTGATGGAGCCAGTGATTTCTACTTTGGTCATACGCCGCTGGAGCAACCGCTCAACGTTGCCAATCAACACTACATTGATACCGGTGCCGTGTTTGGCAACCGGTTGACATTGGTACAGTTGCAATAGCGGTTAGCGGAACAGACGACCGTCTCTAACCAGCTCGCGCGGATAGCTATTCTTGATGCGATTCCCGACTTTTTTTGCCAGCCCCAGCGTTTGTTGCTGGTAGGTCACCAGAACTTCATCGCGTTCAGGTAAATTTTCCGGATGGATATCCTGACCGCGATACCAGCTTTCCGCTTCCGCTTCCGTCAGTGCAAACGACAACGCGTTATCCGGTTGTGTCAGCGCAACCACGGCTTCATGCTGCCAGCGATACCCCTTGGGGAAAGTCTCCGCGAGTTTCAGGCCAATGCGTGAAAAGCGTACCTTACCCAACCAGCTTTCCAGCGCCGCCGGGAACAGCCATAGTTCTTTATCGCGTTGCCATAACTGAAGATTATCCTCCCAACGCAAACCCACTTTCGCGGCGGCTTGCTGCACTTCAGCGTTCAATTTTCTGCTGGCAGGAGAGAAGGGCAGTTTACCCACTTTATAGCTGGGTGTCGGCAATGCGGGCAGACTGGCAATTTTGCGCAGGCGAGCAACAAAGAACCCTTCGCTATCATAGATATGCGGGAATACATGCAGAAAACCTTCCGGTGTCAGCGCCTGTTCCGCCCCGGTAAACAGGCCAGCCAGAGGAACGATTTCAACCGCATCGGGATAGCGTTGCTGCAACCAGCTGATAACTTGTTGATTCTCAATCTGATTAAGGGTACAGGTCGAGTAGATTAACGTTCCACCGGGTTGTAGCGCATGAAAGGCGCTGTCGAGAAGATCGCGCTGGGTGGCGGCAATCTCTTCCGTGCTGGCGAGTGTCCAGTTGCGCAGCGCATCAGGATCTTTGCGCACCACGCCTTCACCGGAACAGGGGGCATCCAACAGGATGGCATCAAATTGTTCCGGTAACGCAGCACCAAAAACCCGGCCATCAAAGTGGGTGAGAGCGACGTTGCTGACGCCACAGCGGCTGATATTGGCATGCAAGACCTTGACCCGGCTGGCGGAATATTCATTAGCAAGGATGGCACCCTGATTGTGCATCAATGCCGCCATTTGTGTGGTTTTAGAACCCGGTGCCGCAGCAACATCCATCACCTGATGGGCATCAGGAGCCGCATCAAATAATGCCGTTACTGGCAACATTGAGCTGGCTTCCTGAATGTAGAACAATCCGCTGAGATGCTCAGCCACGCTGCCGAGCGGGAGCGATTCATCGTCGCGTTCAATCCAGAAGCCTTCTTTGCACCAGGGGATCGGCGTGAGCTGCCAACCATAATCTGAAGTTTGGGCGAGAAAATCATGCACGCTAATTTTTAACGTGTTGACGCGCAAGCTGCGACGTAAGGATTGTTGACTGATCGCGAGAAAGCGTTGCATTTCAGTCTCGTCAGACAAGCTGGTGCGCATCAGCGCAAGGAAATCTTCTGGAAAGCGTTCGGACACGGGTTTCTTCCGGGGGAAAACAAACAGAGCGCGAAGTGTAACACGCGAAAAAGAATCGGGCAGCCAGGCTGCCCGATTTGCTTACGGTTGTGCGGGGTCGGGAATTGCCGTGCCCCAATTGCGCCAGTCTTTCGGCGCTTCATCCTGTAACAGGAAATGTTTGTTGGCACCTGCCTGCGGAGCCAGTGGCACTGTTGGTGGTGTGGCAAACTGAATGCCGCCCTGAATAAATTGCTGGAAAGTACCGGTTTTCACCACACCGCCAATCAGGCCGAAATTCAGGTTGTAGCCGGATGCCAGCCAGAACACCGAGTTATTACGTACCAGATGTTGATATTTCTTACTGATGCGCAGAGCTACCTGGACACGGTCCGCCATGTTGCCCAGCGAAGTACCGGTAACGGTACCGACTTCCACGCCACGGAACAGCACCGGAGTACCGACGGAGAGCGAACCGGCTTCGGTTGCATCAACGAAGATATTCAGGCCGTTAAGATAACGGGAATCGGTGATGGTGCTGTCCTGAAGCTCGAACGTCCGTGACTGCGCCCCTTTGCCGGGATCGACGTTGACATAGGGTTGGAGCAAGGTTTCGAGGTGATTAACACCGGCTGCCGAAATCTGTGGAGATACCACGGAGAAGCGGCTGCCAATTCGGGCGAAGTCCTGCACATATTCGGGATACAGCACCGCTTTTGCCACGACCTGGTTGTTATCGGCACTGAGCGACAATGATTCGACCTGGCCGACATTGATACCGAGATAACGAATCGGCATGCCTGCGGCAAGTTTGCTGGCATCGAAAGTATGTAACGTAATCTGGCTACCCACAGCACGCGCTGCCGTTTCAGACGGGTACAGGATACGTTTAACCCCTTTGGCCGCCTGTGCCCCACTCAAATTGTCGAAGCTGATGGCGCCTTTTAACGCACGGTTCAGCGGCGAAGCTTGTACCGTCAGACCACTGCCATTTAACTGAACCTTGGCACCGCCTTCCGCCCAGAACACGCTTTCACTGGTTAACAGTTTGCGGTACTGAGGTTCAATATGTATCGAAATTTCAAATGCATCGGCGCGAGGAACCACATCTACCACTTCACCGACCTGGAATTTGCGATACAAAACCACCGAACCGGTCTGCACATCAGGCAGGCTGTTGGCGGTGAGTTTCAGGGTGGCAGGAGGCTGCTCGCCAATGATGCCTTCCTCGGCGCGTTCAGCATCGGCATACAGTGGATAGTGACTGTCCGGGTTGCCTTTCGCACCCGGAATCAGACGAATACCGCCGTCCACCCATTCACGCGCACTGGCACCGAGCACCTGCATGCCATCCAGGCCAAATTTAACGTTGATACGGCTATTGACAACAAATTTACTGTCAGCGTGTACCAGATGGCGATACTCCGGATTAATCGCCACCACAAAACTGATGCCTTGTTCATCCAACTGACGTGAAATCACCTGACCAATCTGCATGCCATAAAGCATCAGCGGTTGACCGGCATCGATGCCATAGGTCTCAGGGGCGTTCAGTTTTAAGGTCAGAACGTTAGGTTTTTGCAGCAACGATTCACTGGCTGGCAGCACACTAAAGTGGTCCTGCGGTTGGCCTTCGCCGGGGATCAATTCAAAGGTATTACCGGTCAGCAGGCTGCTGAGGTTGGTGTCAGTCAGGCTTATCTTCGGCGAACGCATCTCAATGCGTGTACCACTGCGCATCAGACCGGCAACGGAAGGATCAACGGTCAGCTCACCGGTGACTTTACCGCCAGGAAGTAGATTGAGTTTGGTTAAGGTGCCGACTTCCAGGCCTTGATACATTAATGGGGTACTGTCGGCTTTCAGGTTATCACCACTGGGTAAATCAAGGCTGACCTGCACGCCCCGCTGGCTTTGGGCCAGATCGGGATATAGCGTGTAGTTCTCATCGCTTGCCGCTTGTTGACCCTCATCCGGTGAGTCAAAGGCGATGGCACCGTTCACCAATGCCGCCAGACTCTCCAGCTTCACCTTAGCCCCGCTCAGGCTGACATCCGCATCCACGCCCGAGACGTTCCAGAAACGGCTCTGCTTTTTAACCAGGTTAATGAAACGACGCTCGATAAGTACATCTATAGTCACACCATCGGTGTTGCTATTGATGCTGTAGTCATAGACCCGGCCAACCGGGATTTTGCGGTAGTAGACCAGCGAGCCAGTATTGAGCGAACCCAGATCGGGGGCGTGCAGATGGATCAACAATTCACCGGTATTTACGCGATATTTCGGCTGCGTATCCAGCGCGGTGAAATGTTCCTGTGGATTACCGCTGCCAGGCATCATGCCAATATAGTTACCGCCCACCAGCGCATCCAGCCCGGAAACACCCGCCAGAGAGGCTTTGGGGGTGACCAGCCAGAACTGCGTGTTGTCGCGCAGCGCATCACGCATGTCGCTTTTGATACTGGCTTTGATCTGGATGCTGTGATAGTCATCACTCAGCACGATCCCCTGTACCGTACCGACTTCCACGCCCTGATAACGAATCGGCGTGCGCCCCGGCACGATGCCGTCCGCGCTTTGGAAGTTAATCGTGATGATGGTTCCGCGTTCCTGATAATTGGTCCACAGCAGCCATGCGGCAATCAGCAGGGCAATAATGGGCAATAACCAGAACGGCGAAATCTTGCGTTTGTTACGCAGATTAGCGCTAGTCGGTGTAGTCGGCGTTTCCTGTTGCATGTGCATCCCAAATCAGGCGGCTGTCAAGCCACTCAACAGCCATAATGGTCAGGATTACTGCCGCACCAAAGTAGAGCGCGGCGGGTCCCATCGTAAAAGCCAGCAGCTGATCACGGTTGACCAGCGACATGGTTAAAGAAATGACGAACAGATCGAGCATCGACCAGCGGCCGACCCAGGTTACGGCGCGCAGCAGACGGATACGGGTCTTCAGCCCCTGTTCACATTTAAAGTGGATACTGAGCAATAACGTCAGCATTACCAACACTTTGGTAAACGGCACCAGAATACTGGCAATAAATACCACGGCAGCCACCGGGATATTGCCCGAGGCCAGACCGAGAATGCCGGAGAAAATGGTATCTTCGCGCCGGGCACCATTGACGTAAACCACTGAAATCGGCAGCAGATTAGCAGGGATCAACAACACAATGGAGGCAATCAGCGACGCCCAGGATTTTTGCAGGCTATGGCGACGGCGAAAATCCAGCGGCGTGTGGCAGCGGGTGCAGCGTCCGCGATTGTCAGCCACACCGGTGTGATGGCAATTCAGGCAGACCTGCCATTGTTCGGGAGGCGAGGTCGGTACGGATTGCGGGTAATAATGTTCCCACAACTGTTCAACATTGAGGTGGATCAGGGTCAGAACGCTGAGAACCGTCAGCGCGATATAGGCCACCATGCCATAACCGACCTCCAGTGTGGCGTAATCCTGGACTTTGATTGATGCCACCGCGACACCCACCAGATAGATATCCAGCATTACCCACTCTTTTAATTTCTCCAGCATCAACAACACCGGACGCAAATTCATCCCGAGCGCATGACCGATGCCTAAATAGCTGATGCCCGCCACAAGGGTGACCGGCGCACCAATGGTGCAAAACGCCACGATCGATGCCGTCAGCACATCGCCTTGCTGCGTCATCTGAACCACGCCTTCCAACAGACTGGCGTTGATACGCATCCCAAGCAAACGGATATCCACCAGCGGCAGGGTAAAGGCGAAGGGCATCAGCACCAGCATGGTAACGGCCATAGCGGTAAGACGTGTCATTGACCAGTCAAAACCGCTCTGAATTCGGGCATTGCAACGCGGGCAGTGGGCAGCCTGATGCGATTTAACATCCGGTAAGGAAAAAAGGGTATCGCATTGCGGACAACGCTGATAACGTGCGTGGGGCAACGTCTGGCTGATAGCGTGAATTTTCATAGGGTGACGCAAGTGGCCCATCGTTTGTTACTGTTACCGGCATGTCATACAGCGCTAGCTGGCTGAGACAGCTGTCGTGGCATCAAGTTCGATCCACAGAAAGCTAAGGGTATAGTAACTAACACAATGATTCACCTTGTGAGGCTGGATTATTAGTGCTTATTTTAACAACTAAGTGACAAAGCGGCTCTGCTGTAGCTGATTATGGTTAAACAATGAACAAAAAAGCCTTTTACGAGGATTTAAATCGCGATGCTCGCGCACTGCTGGCGGGTGAAACGTCTTTCCTCGCTGCGCTGGGCAATTGCAGTGCGCTGCTATTTGAACGCCTGGAAGGCGTGAACTGGGCAGGATTTTATTTGCTGACTGAAGCGAATACGCTGGTACTGGGCCCTTTTCAGGGCAAAATTGCCTGCGTTCGAATTCCAGTCGGTAAAGGTGTTTGTGGCACGGCGATTGCAGAGGAGAAAGTGCAGCGCGTGGAAGATGTGCACGCTTTCCCTGGACATATCGCCTGTGACGCCGCCAGTAATGCGGAAATCGTGATTCCTCTGAAAGTGAATGGCACGTTAGTCGGTGTGCTGGACATCGACAGTACGGTTTATTCTCGCTTCGATAGTGAGGATGAAACGGGGCTGGTGGCCCTTACTGACGGGCTTTGCGAAGTGTTGGCGGGCAGCGATATTGAAAAATATCTTCAACTGACGCGCAGCTAATCGACTGGATCACATAGCATTTGGCGATGTTGTCATTATAATGTCGCCTGTTCATGCCTGCTCTGGTCGGCAAACCCGTTGTAATCAGGAAATTTCATGGAAAATCAACCTAAGTTGAATAGCAGTAAAGAAGTGATCGCCTTTCTGGCGGAGCGTTTTCCGCACTGCTTTAGCGCCGAAGGTGAAGCGCGTCCGCTGAAGATCGGTATCTTTCAGGATCTGGTCGAGCGTGTTCAGGGCGATATGGGCCTGAGCAAGACGCAACTGCGTTCGGCTCTGCGTCTTTATACCTCAAGCTGGCGTTACCTTTACGGCATTAAAGCAGGTGCCATCCGTGTGGATCTCGACGGCAACGCCTGTGGCGTGCTGGATGAGCAACACGTAGAACATGCGCGCAAACAGCTGGAAGAAGCGAAAGCACGCGTACAGGCACAGCGCGAACAGCAAAAAGCGAAGAAGCGTGAAGCTGGCGAAGAGACTGGCGAACCACGCCGTCCACGCAAACCGGCACCGCGTAAAGCGGCAGAAGGTGATGCGCCGCGTAAACCGCGTTCGCAAGCACCGCGTGCTGCGTCTTCTGAACGTAATGCTGCACCTCGCCCGCCGCGAGCTAAACCCATCACTGATACCTCAACTTTGCAACCCGGCCAGAATATTAAAGTTAAAGCAGGCAAAAGTGCGATGGACGCAACCATTCTTGAAATTACCAAAGATGGCGTTCGGGTACAGCTCGCTTCCGGCATGGCAATGATTGTGCGCGCAGAACATTTGCAGTTCTGAAACGGAGGCTGACCCTGGCATGAACAATATTTTTAAGATCGGTATGATCGCGGGCCTGCTACTGGCAGGCCCCAGTTTTGGCGCAGACAACATTACCCGCGCCGATCAGATTCCCCAGTTACATGAAGAACCACAGCATCCCACCGTCAGTGAACGCGTTACATCGCGCTTTACCCGTTCTCACTACCGTCAGTTCGACCTGAATCAGGATTTTTCAGCGAAAATTTTTGATCGCTACCTGAATCTGCTCGATTACAGCCACAACGTCCTGTTGGCTTCTGATATCGCACAGTTTGCTGATAAGAAGACCACCCTCGGTGATGAGCTGCGCAGCGGTAAGCTGGATGTGTTTTACGATTTATACAATCTGGCGCAGAAACGCCGCTTCGAGCGCTATCAATACGCGCTGAGTGTGCTGAATCGCCCGATGAATTTTACCGGCAACGACACCATCGACATCGATCGTGGTAAATCACCGTGGCCGAAAAGCACCGATGAGCTGAACGCGCTTTGGGATGCCAAAGTTAAATACGACGAACTGAGCCTGAAGCTGGCTGGCAAAGATGACAAAGAGATTCGTGAGACGCTGACCAAGCGTTATAACTTTGCCATTCGTCGCCTGGCGCAAAGCAACAGCGAAGACGTGTTCCAGTTGGCGATGACTGCGTTTGCGCATGAGATCGACCCGCATACTAACTATCTGTCGCCGCGTAATACCGAGCAGTTCAACACCGAAATGAGCCTGTCGCTGGAAGGCATTGGCGCGGTGTTGCAGATGGATGACGATTACACCGTGATCAACTCAATGGTCGCGGGTGGTCCGGCTGCCAAGAGCAAATCGATCAGCGTTGGCGATCGTATTGTCGGTGTCGGACAGCCAGGCAAACCGATGGAAGATGTGATCGGCTGGCGTCTGGATGACGTCGTAGCGAAGATCAAAGGACCAAAAGGCAGCAAAGTTCGCCTTGAGATCCTGCCTGCCGGTAAAGGTACCAAAACCCGTACTGTGACGCTGACGCGCGAGAAGATCCGCCTGGAAGATCGCGCGGTGAAGGGCACGGTGCATACCGTTGGTAACGAGAAAGTCGGCGTGTTGGATATCCCCGGTTTCTACGTTGGCCTGACCGATGATGTGAAAGTGCAACTGCAAAAACTGCAAAAGCAGAATGTGGATAGCATCGTCATCGACCTGCGCACCAACGGTGGCGGGGCGTTAACCGAAGCGGTCTCGCTTTCCGGCCTGTTTATTCCGAGTGGCCCGGTGGTGCAGGTACGTGACAATAATGGTCGCGTACGTGAAGACAGCGATAACGACGGCATTGTTTATTACAAAGGTCCGTTAGTGGTCCTGGTCGATCGTTTCAGTGCTTCGGCTTCTGAGATTTTTGCTGCTGCCATGCAGGACTATGGTCGCGCCCTGATTGTCGGTGAACCGACCTTCGGTAAAGGCACCGTTCAACAGTATCGCTCCCTGAACCGTATCTATGATCAGATGCTGCGTCCTGAATGGCCTGCATTAGGCTCGGTGCAGTACACCATCCAGAAGTTCTACCGCATCAACGGCGGCAGCACTCAGCGTAAAGGGGTAACCCCGGATCTGCTGATGCCAACTGGCGTGGAAGCGGCGGAAACCGGTGAGAAGTTTGAAGACAATGCCTTACCGTGGGACAGCATCAACGCGGCGACCTATACCAAAACCGGGGATATCACCGCGCTGGTACCGCAGTTGACCAAAGAACATGAGGACCGCATTGCGAAAGATCGCGAGTTCCAGTACATCATGAAAGATATTGCGCGCTTTAACGCGACCAAAGATAAACGTAATATCGTGTCACTCAATCTGGCCCAGCGCGAGAAAGAGAACCATGACGAAGATGCACTGCGTCTGGAGCGTATCAATGCACGTTATCAGGCTGAAGGTAAAGCACCGCTGAAGAGCCTTGACGATCTGCCAAAGGATTACAAAGAGCCGGATCCTTATCTGGATGAAACGGTGAAAATTGCCAACGATCTGGCGCAGCTGGAAAAATCCCAGCCGCAACCCGCAGGCAGTAAATAACCGTACGGACAGAGAATAAGCACCGCTCAATGCGGTGCTTTTTTTTTGTCTGGTGTCGGATACTTAAGTGTCGTTTTATGGGTTGGAGGATATGACGTTACTGAATGTAAAGTTATGTCTTTTTAGACACTTAAACATTAAGGTTGCTTGAAATGCTGCGTAATGACCCTAGGATGTATATCCGCGCATAAGCGCGTGCACAACTGAGGAAGATTAACGTTTATGATGCGTATTGCTCTTTTCCTGATCACCAACCTGGCGGTGATGTTGGTTTTCGGACTGATTCTCAGTCTGACAGGAATCCAGTCAAGCAGTGTTCAGGGTCTGATGATTATGGCAGGTCTGTTTGGCTTCGGCGGTGCGTTTGTTTCACTGCTGATGTCGAAATGGATGGCGTTGCGTTCGGTGGGAGGTGAAGTGATTGAACAACCTCGCAACGAGACAGAACGCTGGCTGATGGATACTGTTGGCCGCCAGGCTCAGCAGGCTGGCATTGCCATGCCGCAGGTGGCGATTTATCACGCGCCAGATATCAACGCCTTTGCGACGGGCGCGCGCCGTGATGCGTCGTTGGTCGCTGTCTCTACCGGTCTGTTGCAAAACATGAGCCGCGATGAAGCGGAAGCAGTACTGGCCCACGAAATCAGCCATATCGCCAATGGCGACATGGTTACCATGACGCTGATTCAGGGTATCGTGAACACCTTCGTGATCTTTATCTCACGTATCATTGCGCAGGTTGCATCGGGTTTTCTGTCTGGCAACCGTGATGGTGAGGAGAGCAGCAACGGTAACCCGCTGGTTTACTTCGCAGTCGCTACTGTGCTGGAACTGGTATTCGGCATTCTTGCCAGCATCATCACCATGTGGTTCTCGCGTCATCGTGAGTTCCATGCCGATGCCGGTTCAGCGAAACTGGTAGGTCGTGAGAAAATGATTGCCGCGTTACAGCGCCTGAAAACCAGCTATGAACCGCAGGAGCCGAGCAGCATGATGGCGTTCTGTATTAACGGTAAAGGTAAGTCGCTGAGCGAGCTGTTTATGTCACACCCGCCGCTGGATAAGCGTATTGAAGCGCTGCGCAGCGGTGCTTATCTGAAATAAGGCTCTTCACGTAGCGGCGCGATTCATCGTGCGGGGTTAAAGCCCCAGATCATCGCACCGCTACGATTTTATGACTCTGTCGTCTCACGCGATTGCGTCATCCGCGCCATACTTACCACCGCCGCGACAGTGGAAAATGCACCCGCCAGAATCAACGAGGCATGAGTACCGCTCACGTTAAACAGGTTAAACATCAGAGCGACCAGCGCAGCCCCACTGCTTTGCCCCAGCAGGCGTGCCGTGCCCAGCATGCCACTGGCACCTCCGCTACGGTTACGCGGCGCTGAAGAGATAATCGTGTGGTTGTTCGGTGACTGGAACAGACCAAAACCGGCACCACACAGCATCATACGCCAGATGATATCAACATCCGTTGGCTGTGCGGGGAGCAACGCCAGCAGGAACAGACCGGCCGCAAACATCGCCAGCCCCAGCCCGCCCAGCAGGCCCGCATGAACCTTGCCAATCAGACGGCCAGCAATCGGTGCAAGCACCATGGTCGCCAGCGGCCAAGGAGTCAGAAGCAGACCGGTCGCTACCTCATCGCGTCCCAGCACGTTTTGCAGAAAGAAGGGTAACGACACCATTGCCAGCATTTGCGCGCAAAAGGAGCAGATCGACGTGCAGATGGAGAGGGTGAAAATAGGGATGCGCAGTAAATCCACTGGCAGCAGTGGCACCGGCATCGCCAACTGACGACGAATAAATACCACCCCGATCAACAACAATGCAATCAGCTCACCGAGAATCAGCCAGTGATTTTGTCCCTGAGCAAAACCGCTCAATGCGGAGATTAACAGGCCAAAGAACAGCGCGTTCATCACTGCGCTCACCACATCAAATTTCTGCTGTTTGGCTTTTTGCGGATTATCAGGCAAAAAACGCAGCGCCAGCCACAATGCAATGATCCCAAGCGGTACGTTGATCAGAAACAGCCATTTCCAGCTGGCAACGGAGAGGATCGCGGCAGCGACCGTCGGCCCGGCAGCCGTTGAAACAGCGACAATGAGCGAGTTGATCGCCATCCCACGGCCAAGGAAACGCTGCGGGTAAATGATGCGTATCAATGCGGTGTTGACGCTCATTAACGCAGCACCGCCGAACCCTTGTAATACGCGAGCCAGCGTCAGCATGTTCAGCGATGAAGAGAGTGCGCAGAACAACGACGTGGCGATAAACAGCGCCAGACCCGCCTGATATACGCGTCGATAACCCAGCATATCGCCGAGGAACGACAAAGAAAGCAACGAGATAACGATGGCGATCTGGTAGGCGTTGACAATCCACACCGATTCCGCCGGGCTGGCGTGTAATTCACGCGAAATGGTGGGCAGGGCGACATTGGCAATCGCGCCATCCAGCACCGCCATCATAATACCCAGCGCGATGGTGATGATTGCGCCATAGCGTTGTGGAACCGGTAAACCATCCTGGAGTGAGCTTGCGGACATAGGGAGAATAAGTGAAGGAAGTGAATATCATCATGCTAATCAATTCTGTAGCAGAAAGCACCGCATGAAGTGACAAAAAGTATCATGGAATGTGTCGCTTAGTGCTATCGATTGCCGCTTAAGGCCTGAAGCGAATATACTGGCACTATTGTTCCGTTTTTTTTGAAACAACCTCAAAAAAGGATACGCGATGGCGAACGCTGATAACGATAAACAACCTGACTCCGTCTCATCAGTGATGAAGGTGTTTGGTATTTTGCAGGCGCTGGGTGAAGAGCGCGACCACGGCATCACAGAGCTGTCTCAACGCGTGATGATGTCTAAAAGCACCGTCTATCGCTTTTTGCAAACCATGAAGTCGCTGGGTTATGTCGCGCAGGAAGGCGAAACGGAAAAGTATTCGCTGACGCTCAAGTTATTCGAGCTGGGCGCGAAGGCGTTACAGAACGTTGATCTGATCCGCAGCGCGGATGTACAGATGCGCGAACTGTCACGCCTCACTAAAGAAACCATTCATCTTGGGGCGCTGGAAGAAGACAGCATTGTCTATATCCACAAGATCGACTCGCTCTACAACCTGCGCATGTATTCACGTATTGGTCGCCGCAACCCGCTGCATACCACCGCAATCGGCAAAGTGCTGCTGGCGTGGCGTGATCGTAGCGAAGTACAGGAAATCCTTAGCGAAGTGGAGTTTCGGCGCAGTACTGCCAACACCATCGTCAGCGCTGACGCCTTGCTTAAGGTGCTTGATCAGGTAAAAGTGCAGGGATTCGGCGAAGATAACGAGGAGCAGGAAGAGGGGTTACGTTGCATTGCCGTGCCGGTATTTGACCGTTTTGGCGTAGTGATTGCGGGCCTCAGCATCTCTTTCCCCACTATTCGTTTCTCGGAAGAGGGAAAAAACGAATATGTGGCGATGCTGCATCGAGCGGCGCGTGCCGTCTCAGAGCAAATGGGGTATCACGAATATCCGTTTTAACGCAGCAATAAACGGGCTGTTGCCAGCCCGTTTATGCAGTAATTAATTATCGATCACTTCACCGCTTTTCTTCAGTATCGGGCAGTCAGTTACGCCAACAATGCCGCTATCGGTATGCAGATATTGCGCGGTAATCATGCCTCGCGCGGTTAGATAGCTACATTGCAGGCCGAGTCCGGCTGCATTTTTATTGCTGCCGGTTAACACGCCATAGCCCGTGAATAACATCGCCAGCCAGATAACGGCGATCAGCATAATCGCCCGGATGAATAGTTTCATTTTGTCTCCATGTGATACATAACGCAGCTGTCCAGATGCTGCTGCCATCCCTATAGTAGCAGCTTGCCTCACCGGGTCGATCAGAGATAACTGAAAGGTGATGCACAGGAAAATCTGCATTCGGTGCATCCCCATTATCTTTTCCTGCCGCAAAGAGTAGAATCACCCGCTAAGTGAGAGTTTGACGTTAATCAGTAATCTGAGGCAGTTATGAATGAGTTAGCCGCAAATCCCAGCCCGTTGTTCAGTTACGCTGTGCTGGTCATCATTATCGTTGTGGCCTTTATCGCCTGGTTCTTTGTTAACCGGGCCAGCGTACGTGCCAGCGAGCAGATACAGTTGCTGGAAACACTGTTAGAAGAACAGAAAAAGCAAAATGCGCTGTTGCGCCGCCTGGCGGATGCACAGTCTGACACAGCACCGAAAGATGTAGAGGAAGAGGACGAAAAACGCGATTTTATTCGTCTGATCCCGGAGCGTTAATCGACAGATGGAGTGGTAATGGCCTGGCAAAATCCCTGGTACGATGCGGCGAAACAACACCATACGCCGCAGGGCTTTCGTAACCCGGAAGAAGAGTTAAGGCAGCCGGGGGATTTACAGCGCTGGCAGCGTGAACGTAAAGAGCAGGGATTACCCTTTCCCCCTCAGGCCGGTTATCCGGCGTTTATCAGCGACTGGTGCCAGCCAGTCGATTTGAGTGGGGAAGAGGATCGTATCTGGTGGCTCGGCCATGCTGCCTTATTACTTCGTCTGAATCAGCGTTATCTGTTGATTGATCCCGCGCTGTCACAACGCGCCTCTCCGTTTCCCTTTGCCGGTCCGCAACGCAAAACGCCGGCACCATTACGTGTGGCGCAGTTGCCACATCTGGATTATGTGCTGATTTCGCACAATCATTACGATCATCTGGATCGTCCCACGGTGAAACGCATTGCCCGACAATTTCCCGCAGCCCATTTTCTGGTGCCATTGGGCATGGGGAAGTGGTGTCAGCAGCGCGGTGTCCGGCATGTCACTGAACTGGACTGGTGGCAAAGCATTGTGCTGGGAAGTGCGCAGTTTACCGCAGTACCTGCGCGTCACTGGAGTATGCGTACCTTCTTTGATCGTAACCGTTCCTTATGGTGTGGCTGGGTGGTGCGTAATCCAGCACTCAACTTCTGGTTTGCGGGCGACAGTGGTTATAGCGATAACCTGAATCTCATCGCGCAACAACTCGGTCCGTTTAATCTGGCTGCGTTGCCAATCGGTGCCTACGCACCAAAATGGTTCATGCGTGGGCAGCACATGGACCCGGATCAGGCAGTGCAGTTATGGCAGCAAATTGGCCGTCCATTGACGATACCCATTCATTGGGGAGTCTTTGAATTGGCAGACGAATCACTGGATGAACCACCCGCAGTTCTTGCTCAGGCGTTGCTCAGCGCAAACGAGACGAGTAATGACTTCACACCGTGGAGAATAGGTGAGAGTCGGACCCTGCCGAATATTGATTCAGATTTGTCCTAACCGCATTTTGTTAAATTGAGGACGTTGGTGCGTTTTTTTAACATTTATTTGTTTTGATGTTAGAAAAAAATGAGATAACTGCCAAACAGAATGGATGCGTATATTTGGGGCAAGGGTGAATATATTTTCCTGATTTTGGTGCAAAACTATTAATAACCTGTACCTGATAAAAACAGCTGTACAAGATTCGCGCGATGCGCATATGTTGCGCCAGAAGTTAACATTTTGGTGAAATTCATTATCTATGCCATATTTGTGCAATATTTTTTGCGTATGATTATCAGTTTAAATAGCGTTGGATTGGACAAAAATCAGCCGCTGGACTACAACATTTTTTTGGCTGTAACGCTACTGATCAATAATCCTTTTTTGTGCAGGCAAGGTTACGCGAAGAAGGAAGAATGCAGGTGAAGTTTGTGCCTTCGCCAGCAATTATGTGCGACAAGTCGATAGGTGTTTAAAAATGGCTTGCCATTAATTTGCGGATATGTGATAACGATTCGTGGGTCAAACGAGGTACAGTTCTGTTTATGTATGGCATCTTCAGTAAAGAAGTTACGAGTAAAGACGTTGACGTTGAATACCGCTTCCTTGCCGAAACCTTAAATTAGTGCCTCATGCAGTAATGTCTCTGGTTTTTCTGTAAGTCTGCCTTCGGGCAATATAAACACTCTAAGGAATTTGCAAAATGGCAAAAATTAAAGGTCAGGTTAAGTGGTTCAACGAGTCTAAAGGTTTTGGTTTTATCACTCCTGCTGACGGTAGCAAAGATGTGTTCGTACACTTCTCTGCAATCCAGGGCAATGGTTTTAAAACTCTGGCCGAAGGCCAAAATGTTGAATTCGAAATCCAGGACGGCCAGAAAGGTCCGGCTGCAGTCAACGTCACTGCTATCTGATTTCGTCGCCAGGCTCGGTGTCATGCACCACTGAAACGAATCCTAAAGCCCCGGTCACTGACCGGGGCTTTTCTTTATCCTTTCTGTAAACAGATGACCAGGGTAAACTGCGCCGCGAATTGCTAACCCGGAGTTATCTATGTCTTTGATTTGCCCTCTTTGTCATCAACCTCTTCTGCTGCAAACCGCCAGCTATCGCTGCGATACCGGTCATCAGTTTGATTTGGCCAAAGAAGGGTATGTCAATCTGCTGCCGGTTCAACACAAAAGCTCGCGTCAGCCCGGCGACAGCCCGGAAATGCTGCTGGCGCGCCGCGAATTCCTCGATGCCGGATATTACCAACCATTGCGCGATCGCGTTGCTGCATGGCTGTCTCAACGTCTGCCAGCGGTATCTGCGCAGTTGCTGGATATCGGCTGTGGCGAAGGGTATTACACCGCCGAGATGGCGGCAGCATTACCACAGGCGCAAGTCTATGGTCTGGATGTGGCGAAAGCGGCGATTCGTATGGCGGCGAAACGCTACCGCGCGATAAAATTTTGCGTTGCCTCCAGCCAGCGGCTGCCGTTTGCCAATGCCTCGCTCGATGGCATCGTACGCATCTATGCCCCATGTAATGAAGAGGAATTGAGCCGTGTGGTGAAGCCTGGCGGTTATTTACTGACGGTAACCCCTGGGGCGCATCATCTGGAGCAATTTAAGGCGCTAATCTACCGTGAAGTGCAGCTACATGCGGCGGAAGAGAAGGTGTATGCGGGTTTTAATCAGGTGGCGCAGGAGAGTCTGCGCTACAGGATGACGCTCAGCAGTGTCGCAGCCACCACCTTATTGCAGATGACGCCATTTGCCTGGCGTGCGCGGGAAGAGGTGTGGCAAACCCTTGCGGCAGCCACCGCGTTTGACTGTGAAGCTGACTTTACGCTGACGCTCTGGCAACGCACCTAACGCGCGTCCACCAGCGTGTGGTAAATCTTTTCTAAATCGTCGAGTTGTTTTACCGCAATCAACAGGCGACGCTGCTCAAGCTGCATCACCAGAATGCCATCTTCGGACAGGTTCATGCTTTGAATGCGGTGATAATCAATCCAGACGCCGGCGAAAAACAGGCCGTCATTCTTCATCAGCAATTTCGGGCTACGCAGCCAGAACAACCAGAACGCCATAAAGCACAGCACCATGAGCAGGGTGGTGGTGAGTTGTGGTCCCTGATGGCTGACGTTGTTCCACAATAAAATTAGCAACAACACGATAAAGATGGCGCTGTCGATTTTATGGCGACGGCGCAGCGCAACACGCAGTTTTGTGGGACCATTACGTCGCGGCAGAATTGCCTCGTCGTAGATAGCAAACAGCAGCAGGCCAGCAATAAGCAGCGTAATCAGGGCGTCAGTCAGTGACATGATGATTCCTTAACAGAAGTGACCTCAGCGTTGACGCTCAGGTAACCCCTGTAAAACTGCCGGGGACAGAAGGGCCCCGGCAAGATTTTACAGACCGAGCAAGCCGATCCAGTAACCAAAAATACCAATCGCAAAGAAGCCAACGATAATCCACAGCGCGTTGACCTTGCGGCGCAGCAGCCACATACAGCCAAAGGTTAACAGCAGCGGAATCAGGCCCGGCATCAGTTGGTCGAGAATCGACTGAACGGTGGTAACGGTGGTTTTGCCGGTCTGGTCGGTGATGCGTGACACCACCAGCGGCACGTTCACATGCGTCCACTTGTTAACCAACGCCCCCATGACAAACAGGCCGAGAATTGACGCCCCCTCGGTCAGTTTTTGCAGGAAGCCGCCGCCCATATCGCTAACGATATCCACCCCTTTGCGATAACCATAGGCCACGCCGTAGTAACGGGTCAGCAGACGCGCAATGTTAAACAGGAGGAAAAACAGCAGCGGGCCAAGCAGACTGCCGCTCATGGCGATCCCTGCCCCGAGGGCAGCGAACACCGGACGTACCGTACCCCAGAAAATCGGGTCACCCACACCCGCCAGCGGGCCCATCAGACCGACTTTGATACCGTTTATGGCACCATCATCAATCGCTGCACCGTTAGCACGTTGTTCTTCCATCGCCATCGTCACGCCGAGCACTGGCGCTGCAACGAACGGATGGGTATTGAAGAATTCCAGATGACGTTTGATGGCTTGTTTCCGGTCATCGTTATTTTCCGGATAGAGACGGCGAATTACCGGCACCATCGAGAAGCAGAAGCCCAGCGCCTGCATACGTTCAAAGTTCCACGAACCCTGGAACAGGTTAGAGCGCAGGAACACGCCACGGACATCGCCCGGAGTGAGTTTCTTTTGAGAATGAGTAGTATCAACCATGATGTCACCTGTTCCTTAATCGAGTTCGTTGTCGAGGTCGTTTTGCGCAGGACCGGCAGCCGCAGCGCCCGCAACACGGTTATATTTCGGAGCCAACTGGATGTACAGTACCGCCATTACCACGCCAATCACGCCCAGCGCCACCAGGTTGAAGTTGGTGAATGCAGCAGTGACGAAGCCGAGGTAGAAGAACGGCATCAGGTAGCCAGCACGCATCATGTTAATGACCATTGCGTAACCGACGACCACGATCATGCCACCGGCGATGTTCAGGCCGTTGGTCACCACTTCCGGGATAGAACTCAGCAAGCTATGAACCGCGCTGGTACCGACGGAAATTGCCACGATCAATGCCGGGATTGCGATACGCATCGCCTGCAACAGCAGGGCTGAAACGTGAATCCACGAAATTGCCGACAGGTTGCCTTTCTCCGCAGCTTTATCGGCTGCGTGCTGGAAGGCCACGGTGATAGTACGAACGATGATGGTCAGTACCTGACCGGCCGCAGCCAGTGGAATGGCCAGCGCGATACCCGCACCGACACTTTGACCACCGGCAATAACCAGGATGGTTGAGATGATTGAGGCGAGGGCAGCATCCGGTGCCACAGCAGCACCAATGTTCATCCAGCCCAGCGCGATCATCTCCAGTGTACCGCCGATGATGATACCGGTTTTCATATCACCCAGTACCGCACCGATCAGAGTACAAGCCACCAACGGACGGTGGAACTGGAACTCATCAAGAATCGATCCCATCCCGGCGATACAAGCCACAATAAATATCAAAATGATTTGTAGCGAGGTTATCTCCATTGCATTTCTCCTAAGCAAAGGTCACGAAATATTCGCCCGCGCAAGCAGGCACAGATGGCGAATTACGGATTTACCTTCGCAATCAGGTCCATCATTTTCAGTTTCGGGTCGTTAGAAACTTTGCGCACTTCCAGCTCGATACCACGGTCATTGAGTTTGCGGAACGCCGCAATATCCTTCTCATCAACCGAGACCGCGTTATTAACCTGGGTTTTACCCTGACGGAACGCCATCCCGCCGATATTGACGGATTTGATAGCCACGCCCTGTTCCACAATACGTTCCACATCGGTCGGATTGGTGAACAACAACATGACGCGATCCTGACCATATTTCGGGTTGTTCCAGACGCGAATCATTTTATCGACATCAACCACATGCGCCGTGACGCCGGGCGGTGCCACCTGGGTGAGCAGCGTTTTCCGCACATGGTCATTGGCGACTTCATCGCTGACGACGATAATGCGTGTGACGTTGGTTTCTTTGGTCCAGCGGGTTGCAACCTGACCATGAATCAGACGGTCATCAATGCGGGCCAGGCCAATCTTCATATGCTCGCCGGGGGCCAGCGGTTTTTGCGGCTGCGGCGCAGCTTTGGCAACGGGGACGGCAGGTGCAGGCTCAGCCGTTTCGGTTTTCAGTGCTTTAACACCTTCGCGACCTGCTTCGACCGCGATGTGAATTAACTCCTCCAGTGAGGGATTATCATCACGTCCCATCAGGGTTTCGACCAGCATCGGAATGTTGACACCGGCAATGACATCATAATCCGGTTTATCCACCACGATGCGGCTCGCCGCGTTGAAGGGACTGCCACCCCAGGTGTCGACCAGGAACAGCACCCCCTTCGAGGTGTCCATTGTCGCCAGTCGGGCCTGATACTTTTCAATTAGCGTTTCTGCATTTTCGCCGGGCACGAAATCAATCCATCCGACATTTTCCTGCTCACCCAACAGCATCTCTGCTGTTTTAAGCAGCTGTTCTGCCGCCCAGCCATGTGTACCAATTACAATAGCAATGGTCACTTGCTACCTCCGTTCGCATGAGAGATTCTCTGGCTTCGCCGGGAATCGATGAAAATTACCGTTGTTGTTTCCTGTGGATCGCTTCGGTTTAAGATGAAGAAAAACATCAATAAATAACCTAAAACTTTCCGCTACACAGCGATAAGGTCGCGATTTATTTTAGTGAGTGAAAAAATAAATTATGTGATGCTTGTCAGTAATTCAGAGCGTAACGGTGTCTATTTGTGCTTTTATCTCCCCTTTTTTCAGGCTGTTACCGTTTGTAAATGTAAGAAAATTTTTTGACGCCGGTGATGTAACTGATACATTAACGTTCTGTTTATTATTCAGGAGTACCGGGCATTAGCTCACCTTTATGGACCGTCACCGACGTCGCTTCACCTCTTCACAGCGCCTGCTGGCGCATGCATCCACGCCTGATGGCGTAATCCAATCCGTTAACGATTTGCTGTCTCGCCGCGTGGCGCAGGCCCGTTTTCGTTCGCACGCTTCCCTGGTAAGGAGTCATTGATGGAATTTCTCTTCGACCCCTCCATCTGGGCGGGTTTGCTGACGCTTATCGTGCTGGAGATTGTTCTCGGCATCGATAACCTGGTTTTTATTGCTATCCTGGCCGACAAGCTGCCGCCAAAACAGCGCGATAAAGCGCGTCTGATCGGCCTGTCGCTGGCGTTGGTAATGCGACTTGGCCTGTTGTCACTCATCTCGTGGATGGTGACATTGACGCGACCCCTATTCAGCGTAGGCGATTTCAGCTTTTCCGGGCGCGATTTAATCCTGCTGGCCGGTGGTCTGTTCCTGTTGTTCAAGGCCACGATGGAGCTACATGAACGGCTGGAGAACCGCAATCTGGAGCATCAGGGTAACCGCAGCTATGCCAGCTTCTGGGCAGTGGTGACACAAATCGTGGTGCTGGACGCGGTGTTTTCGCTGGATGCGGTGATTACCGCCGTAGGGATGGTGAACCATCTGCCGGTGATGATGACGGCGGTAGTGATCGCGATGGGTGTGATGCTGCTGGCTTCAAAACCTTTGACCCGTTTTGTTAACGCGCATCCGACGGTGGTGGTGTTGTGTCTTAGCTTCCTGCTGATGATCGGTTTGTCGCTGGTAGCGGAAGGTTTTGGTTTCCATATTCCGAAAGGTTACCTGTATGCGGCGATTGGCTTCTCGATCCTGATCGAATTGTTTAACCAGATTGCGCGTCGTAACTTTATCCGCCATCAGGCGCATCGCCCGATGCGTGAACGCACCGCCGAAGCGATTCTGCGTCTGATGGGAGGCCGTCAGCGTAAACAGGCGGTAACGACGGAAGAGCAGGCGTTGGTGGAAGCCATGCCGCAGGAAGCCTTTAAGGACGAAGAACGTTACATGATCAACGGTGTGCTGACGCTGGCGCAACGCTCGATTCGTAGCATCATGACGCCGCGTGGTGAAATCTCTTGGGTGGATGTGGAACGTCCGGTGGATGAAATTCGCATTCAGTTGCTGGATACACCACACAGCCTGTTCCCGGTGTGCCGCGGCGAGTTGGATGAGATCATCGGCGTGGTTCGCGCCAAGGAGCTGTTGGTCGCTCTCGAGCATGGCATGGATGTGGCGACCTTTGCCGCCAACACCCCGCCGATTGTGGTGCCTGAAACACTGGACCCGATTAACCTGCTGGGCGTGTTGCGTCGGGCGAAGGGCAGCTTTGTGATCGTCACTAACGAATTCGGCGTGGTCCAGGGTTTAATCACGCCGCTTGACGTACTGGAAGCGATTGCCGGTGAGTTCCCGGACGAAGATGAAACACCGGATATCATTGCCGATGGCGAGGGCTGGTTGGTGAAGGGGGGGACGGATTTGCACTCACTGCAACAGCTGCTGGATTATCACGAATTGGTTAAAGCTGAAGACGATCATGCATCGCTGGCAGGCCTGCTGATTGATCAGAAAGGCCAATTGCCAGTGCCGGGTGAGGTGATTGATTTGCCACCGCTGCATTTCCAGATTATCGAAGCGACTGACTACCGGGTAGATTTAGTGCGGGTGACAAAGGACAAGCCGCACGAGGATGAAGAAATATAAAAATTTGGCACCTTCGGGTGCCAAATTTTTTCATTCAGTTGTAGCGGCGCGATTTATCGCGCTATTACGCGCTGAGCTGCGCCTGATGCTGTTCCAGCCAGGCCGGGAAGTCTTCAATCGGCATCGGACGCGCATAGAAATACCCCTGCAAATGGTCGACACCACGTTCGCGCAGATAATGCGCCTGTTCGGCAGTCTCCACTCCCTCCGCCACCAACGCGATGTTCAGGCGTTGCGCCAGTGAAATCACCATATCGGTAACGGTGGCGTTAATGGCATCGGTGCCAATAGCGGCGGTAAAAATCTTATCGATTTTCAGCACATCGGGTTTGAGATCTTTCAGATAGGCAAGCGAACTGTGCCCGGTCCCGAAGTCGTCAATCGCCAGACGGACGCCAATCTCATGCAACTGGGCAACTACCGCCTGATCAATCACCGGCAGCGCATCGCGTTCGGTCAACTCGACCACCAGTTTCGGTAACGGGTTGGCTGGCCACCAGATTCGTTGCAGGTCCTCAACAATCACCCGATCGTGAAAATGGCTGGCGGCAACGTTAATCGCAATATGGAAAGAAGAGCAGTGCGGCAGATTCGGTAGTTCATCTACCACTTTAGCAATCACAAAACGGGTGAGTGGTGCGATCAGATTTTGCCGTTCGGCCAGCGGAATAAACACGTCCGGAGCGATCCATCCCTGACGGGGATTGTGCCAGCGTAACAGCAGCTCGATACCGTCGCATTCGCCACTTTTGGCGTTAATCAGCGGCTGACAATAAACCATAAATTCATTTGCGGTGATGCCATAACTGATTTGCCAGTTCAGGCTCATGCGGTTGGCGGTCGCCAGCCAGACGATGTAGCCCATCAGCAGGCTAAGCAGCACCGCCAGTGGCAACTGAGACGGCAGGGTGCTCAGCGCCAGGCGTGCCGGTGACGGACCGTACAACGTAATGGTGTAGGGATAACGTAGTGATGCCTGATCGTAGGCGACTTCATCTTCTGAGGGCACCGTCGGTTCAATCAGCGGATTGCCATATTCCAGGCTTTGTCCACCCACGTTAAAAATTGCCCGTTCCACCCACGGCAGCTGCGGTTCAAGCAAATAATTGGTCATTAACTCGATATTAATGACCTGTAATAAACCATCGCGATTATCCAGCGATTTAGGCGTCCACAGCAGCAATACCGGAGAACCTTTTAACAGGTAATCGTCGGTGGTAAGCATCATGCGTTCATTATTAATCGCCAGTTCCGGGTAAGTCTGGCTGAAGGAGATATTTTGCGGGCCGTAAATACTGGAGCAGTAAAGCGTGTCGTTCTCAACCAGCAGAATCGATCTGACGGTTTGCAGCGCGGCGATTTTTTCAATGAGCGGAAAACGGACTTGCGGGCAGGGCACGCCGACCAGGCCAAGGGTGTTATTGGCAGAGACATCCAGCGGCGAAAACATGCGATCAAAACGTTCAATGGCGCGAGAGGCAAAATCCAGAGACTGTTGCTCAATACGTGACTTCTCTTCAATGTAGCGAAAAGTCAGCGTAAGAATTAAAACCAGCGCGGCGATCACTAACGCAATAAGCAATCGCTTACGGCGAAATTGACCAACAAATTGCTGGGCTATGAGCATCAGTAACCACCTTGCAAAGACTAAGAATAAAGCCAAAGAACTTCTGGGTTATCGGCATAGCGGCGGCCAGGTTTAGCACGGCTCTGGAAAAAAAGCGGTACTGAAAAAGCAGCGCGGCCAGGGAGGGCCGCGCGTAAATCACTCTATCTGGTTTAGCATGATGGAGGTAGCAGCAGTTGCATAAAATTGTTCAATCGGTGTTTTTTTGCTCACCGAAGAAAGCAACTGCATGGGGGAGTTAGTCGCACTGAACCTTGATAGCAAGGCCACCGCGCGAGGTTTCACGATATTTTGCATTCATATCTTTACCGGTCTCATACATCGTCTCAATGACTTTATCCAGTGAGACGCGCGGTTCGCTGGTACGACGAAGCGCCATGCGTGCCGCATTGATGGCTTTTACCGAGGCAATGGCATTACGTTCAATGCAAGGGACCTGCACCTGACCTGCGACCGGATCGCAGGTCAGTCCAAGGTTGTGTTCCATACCAATTTCAGCAGCGACACACACCTGTTCCGGGCTGGCGCCCAGCAACTCCGCCAGGCCGGCGGCCGCCATCGAACAGGCCACACCCACTTCTCCCTGGCATCCCACTTCAGCACCGGAAATGGAGGCATTCATTTTATACAGAATGCCAATGGCCCCGGAGGCGAGGAAATAACGGATATAAATGTCAGGCGTCACGCTTTCAATAAAGTGATCGTAATACGCCAGCACCGCTGGAACGATGCCACAGGCACCGTTGGTCGGGGCGGTGACGACGCGGCCACCTGCGGCATTCTCTTCATTGACTGCCAGCGCAAACATATTGACCCAGTCAATCACGTTCATTGGATCATTAGAATGCTTGGTGGAGGAGACCAGCAAACGGCGCAGCGAAGCCGCACGGCGCGGCACCCGCAGTGGCCCCGGCAGCACGCCTTCAGTATTCAGCCCACGATCGATACACGCCTGCATGGTCTGCCAGATGTTAGCGAAGTAGCTATGAATTTCATCGCGGCTGTGCAGCGCCAGTTCGTTCTTCAGCACCAGGCCAGACAGTGACAGGCCGCTCTGCCGACAGTGAGCAAGCAACTCTTTAGCAGAATCGAACGGGAACGGCACGGAGACTTGGTCCAGCACGGACTGACCAAAATGCTCTTCATCAACGATAAAGCCACCGCCAATGGAGTAATAGGTTTTGCTCAGAATCAGCAGGTCGCCAGCGAAAGCGAACAGTGTCAGGCCATTTTCATGCAACGACAGGTTTTCGCTACGGAACACCATGCCGCCTTCGCGGGGGAAATCAACTTCATGGGCACCGTTGGCCAGCAGCAGGCGTTCGCGTTGTTCGACATCCTGAATAAAAGCGGGAATGCTGTCGATATCAACGGTATCCGGAGCGGCACCGGCCAGACCCATAATGATCGCGATGTCAGTGTGGTGACCTTTACCCGTGAGCGACAGAGAGCCGTAAACGTCCACCGCAACACGCGTGACGTCCTGCAACTTACCCTGTTCGGCCAGCAGATCAACAAACTGTTTGCCCGCTTTCATTGGGCCGACAGTATGCGAACTGGAAGGGCCGATGCCCACTTTAAACATGTCAAAAACACTAATCACCGGTGACACTCCTCACAAAGCTTATTTTTGTACGGCTCAGGCCGTTTTATGCGGCTAATAGTAATCGCACGCGCGCAGACACGAGCAGCTTTTCGCATGAAATAAACTAATTATACAGCACAGAAATAGTTATCCATTGCAGGAGGCAAAACCGGTGCAGGAAGAAATGGCAAGCGAGGGGTACATCAACCAGGCAGGGCAATTTGCTGACCGAGCGCACGGATAATGCCTGCGGTCATGCCCCAGATAAAATAATCTTCATACCATGAGAGCCACACCTGATGCTGACGCTGGCCGCGACGTAGCGTCAGACCGCTGTAGCGACTAAGGCGCAAGGCTTCCGCCAGCGGCATGGAAAAGGCGCTTTCGACCTCATCGGGATTAATCGCCAGAGGCAACCCGGCGGGAATGATGCCGACCACCGGCGTGACGGCAAAACCGGTGCTGCTGGTTACTGCGGGCAGCACGCCAACCACCTGCACCTGATCAGGCTGGATACCTACTTCCTCCTGCGCCTCACGCAGGGCGGTAAAGATCAGCGAGTCATCGCTGGCATCCTGCATCCCACCAGGAAAAGCCACCTGACCGGCATGTTTTCGGAGCCGACTGGAACGGCGCGTCAGCAATAACCCGGGTTCTGTATCGTTAATAACAGGCACCAGCACCGCAGCGCGCCGGCCATTAACAGGCGTTTTCGCCAGTGTCACCGGCGGTTGCAACATAAAACGGCTGAGGAATTGATCCAGAGTCAGGTCGCTGTTCATTTCAGGCCAGTTCTCGCAGGCTGGGAAGAATACGATTCACTTTATGCAACGTCTCCTGATATTCAGCGGTGACGTCACTGTCGGCCACCAGCCCACCGCCCGCTGCGCAGTATAACTGCTGGTTTTCGGCGACAAGTGTGCGGATGGTGATGCTGGTATCCATGCGGCCACACAGGCTGATATAACCGATGCTCCCGCACCAGGCATTGCGGCGATGTGGTTCCAGCTCCTCAATGATCTCCATGGCGCGGATCTTCGGCGCGCCGGTAATGGAGCCCCCGGGAAAACAGGCACGCAGCAGATCAGTGGCGGCAAGCTGCGCGGGCAGCCTTGCTCGCACGGTACTCACCAGATGATGCACCGCCGGGAACGGTTCGACGACAAATAACTCAGGTACGCTGACGCTGCCAGGTTCGGCAACGCGCCCGATATCATTGCGCAGCAGATCGACAATCATCAAATTTTCTGCGCGATCTTTCTCGGCATGCGCCAGCTCTTCTGCCTGCTGACGGTCGGCGTGAGGATCGGCCAGGCGTGGGCGCGTGCCTTTGATTGGCCGGGTTTCAATTTCCTGCTGATGCAGGGAAAGAAAGCGTTCCGGTGACAAGCTGAGAATCACGCTGTGCGGCAGCCGGAGAAAGGCGCTGAAGGGAGCGCGATTGGCCGCATTCAGATGCTGAAAAGCCTGCCACTCATCACCGCGATAGCTGGCCTGAAAGCGCTGGGCCAGATTAACCTGGTAGCAATCACCTGCCTGAATATAGGCCTGCACAGCGGCAAAACGTTGGGCGTAGTCGTCGTAACTCAGATTGGATTGCCAGTCACTGGTTAGCGCAAAGGGTTGTTGAGCGGGGGCGTTTTGCGCTTGCAGCCATTGCCAGCGCGCGTCGGCATCATCCAGTGACACCAGCGTCAGGCGACATAATTGATGGTCAGCGATTAACGCCCAGTCATAAATGCCGACCGCCATATCCGGGGTAATGAGATCGGACTTCGCCAGCTGAGGTAAGGTTTCGAAACGACGCCCCAGGTCATAACCAAATAATCCCAGCGCGCCGCCCTGAAAAGGCAGGTCAGGATTAAAAGCGGGCTGAACTCCGAGTGCATCGCACTGCTGCTGGAGTAGCGTCAGCGGATCATTCGGGCTGGTCTGGATATGGTCTTGCTGAACGATTTCCGTTACGTCACCCCGGGTCACCAGGGTTACACGCGGATCGGCGGTCATAATATCAAAGCGGTTATCAGCATGATCGGCCTGGCCCGACGTCAACAGCATTGCCCAGGGCTGATGAGCAAGGGTGGAAAACAGGTGCGTCAGCGTATCCGGCGTATAATTGAGAGCGAGGGTTTTTACGATCATGAGACAAATCAGATAACAGCAACAAAGACCTAAGCCTGACACATTTTTTTGTTGCTGGCACCTGTTTGTTCCGCATGGAATAATGCGTCCCCTTTTTCCCAGGAGCGAGTCATGTTTACAGGTCTTCCGGCATTATCTCACGAACAGCAGCAGCAGGCGGTTGAACGTATTCAGGAACTGATGGCAGGGGGTATGGCCAGCGGCCAGGCGATTGCGCAGGTCGCGCATGAAATTCGTCAGAGTCATCAGGGAGAACAAATTCGGGCGCGCTTTGAAGACGACGAAGAGGACGTCTGACGCCCGAATCAGTTTACAAGGCGGCGATGATCTTAATTTCGACTTTATATTTCGGATTCATCAAACCGGCCTGCACGGTGCAACGCACCGGTGCATTGCCCGGTGACACCCAGGCATCCCAGGCGCGGTTCATCGCCGGGAAATCAGCTTTATCGACGAGGAAAATAGTCGCGTCGAGAATTTTGCTTTTGTCTGAACCTACACGGGTCAGAATGGCGTCGATCACGGCCAGCGCGTTGGCGGTTTGTGCCTCTGCATCCTCATCAAGATTCTCTGGCACGCTGGTGTAGTACACCGTCTGGTTATGAATAACAGCTTCCGACATACGGTGTTCTGGATCAATACGCGTAATGGTCATGATTTTCTCCTTATTTATCGCAGCGCTAGCCTGCCATAACCGCAGCCAGGTTGTCATCTGTTGTGGTCGCATGAATAGAATCCTGACATAATTACAGTACTTTTTTGAATTTTCGGTGAGGATGTGTGGCAGACGATTTTGCAGCTGACGGCGCGCTGGCGCAGGCGATTCCCGGCTTTAAACCGCGTGAAGCGCAGCGCGAGATGGCGCAGGCTGTCGCAGAGGCGGTAAAAAGTGGCGGTGAGCTGGTGGTGGAGGCCGGTACCGGCACCGGTAAAACCTATGCTTATCTTGCACCCGCGCTGCGTGCTGACAAAAAAGTGATCATCTCCACTGGTTCCAAAGCGTTACAGGATCAGCTGTATAATCGCGATCTACCCACCGTTGCCCGTGCGCTCAAGTTCAAAGGCAAAACCGCCTTGCTGAAAGGCCGCTCCAACTATCTCTGTCTGGAACGGATGGAACAGCAAACCCAGAGCGGCGGGGATCTCAACGCCCAGGCGCTGGGCGATTTGATTACGTTGCGCGGCTGGTCATCGGAAACCATTGATGGCGATATCAGCAGCTGTGCCGGTGTGGCAGAAGACAGCCCGGTGTGGCCTTATGTCACCAGCACCAACGACAACTGTCTGGGCAGTGATTGCCCGCTGTACAAAGATTGTTTTGTGGTGAAAGCCCGCAAACGGGCAATGGACGCTGATGTGGTGGTGGTGAATCACCATTTGTTCCTCGCTGATCTGGTGGTAAAAGAAGGGGGCTTTGGGGAACTGATTCCCGAGGCCGATGTGATGATTTTCGATGAAGCCCATCAGCTGCCGGATATCGCCAGCCAATATTTCGGCCAGCAACTCTCCAGCCGCCAACTCCTCGATTTAGTCAAAGACATCATTATTGCCTACCGTACTGAAGTGCGTGATGTGCAGCAGTTGCAGAAATCCGCCGACCGCCTGGCGCAATGCACCCAGGATTTCCGCCTGACATTGGGAGAACCCGGCTTTCGCGGCAACCTGCGCGACTTGCTGAGCGATAATAACGTGATGCGCATGCTGACCTTGTTGGATGATGCACTCGAACTCTGTTACGACGTGATTAAGTTATCGCTGGGGCGTTCTGCATTGCTGGATGCCGCCTTTGAGCGCGCCGCCCTGTATCGTACCCGCCTGAAACGCTTACGTGCCATTGATGAACCGGGCTTCAGCTATTGGTATGAATGCTCCAGCCGTCATTTTACCCTCGCGCTGACGCCGCTCTCGGTTGCCGAACGTTTCCGCGAAGTGATGGACAATCGCAAAGCAGCCTGGGTCTTCACCTCTGCTACCCTGGCGGTGAATGAGCAGATGAGCCATTTCTCGAGCCGGTTGGGTGTGGATAAAGCAAAAACGCTGATCCTCAACAGCCCGTTTGATTATGCGCGCCAGGCGCTGTTGTGCGTACCGCGCCATCTGCCGGAGCCAAATCGTCCCGGTGGCGCGCGCCGGTTGGCACAGATGATGAAGCCGTTGATTGATGCCAACAAAGGCCGCTGCTTCTTTTTATGTACCTCGCATATGATGATGCGTGAACTGGCGGCGGAATTTCGTGCCTCCATGACCATACCGGTGCTGCTACAGGGCGAAACCAGTAAAGGTCAGCTGTTGAAACAATTCCTTGAGGCAGGCAATGCCTTGCTGGTGGCAACCAGCAGCTTCTGGGAAGGCGTGGATGTGCGGGGCGATGCGTTGTCACTGGTGATCATCGATAAACTGCCGTTTACTTCACCGGAGGATCCGTTGTTGAAAGCCCGCATGGAGGATTGTCGTCTGCGCGGCGGTGAGCCGTTTAACGATGTGCAGTTACCCGATGCGGTAATTACCCTCAAACAGGGGGTAGGCCGTCTGATCCGTGATACCGACGATCGTGGTGTGCTGGTGATTTGCGATCAGCGCCTGGTGTCTCGCCCCTATGGCGCGCTGTTCCTCAACAGTTTGCCGCCTACCCCGCGCACCCGCGATCTTGACCGCGCCATTCGTTTTGTCCGCGAGCAGGAGAGTCACTAATTTGTGTCAGCCTGTGTTAAGATGCGCGCCATTTTGAATCTCCCGAGGTTGTTATGTCCGCCCGAATTTTAGCCC
Organism: Pantoea phytobeneficialis; assembly: GCF_009728735.1. Classification (NCBI taxonomy): domain Bacteria; kingdom Pseudomonadati; phylum Pseudomonadota; class Gammaproteobacteria; order Enterobacterales; family Erwiniaceae; genus Pantoea; species Pantoea phytobeneficialis. The sequence continues at coordinate 2,415,017 of NZ_CP024636.1, read as the reverse complement.
TGGACACGGCGACAGAAGCCTGTTCTGCCGCGCTGCTGAATCAACAACAGCTTGATTCCCGTTTCGAAATCGCTCCGCGTGACCATACTCAACGTATTCTGCCGCTGGTACAGGCGTTGTTGCAGGCGCAACAACTTGAGCTGACGGCGCTGGATGCGCTGGCGTTTGGACGCGGGCCGGGCAGTTTTACCGGCGTGCGTATCGGCATCGGTATCGCCCAGGGGCTGGCGCTGGGGGCGAATCTGCCAATGATTGGCGTCTCCTCGTTAGCCACCATGGCGCAAGGCGCCTGGCGACTGAGCGGCGCAACGCGTGTGCTGGCGGCGATCGATGCACGCATGGGCGAAGTCTATTGGGCGGAGTATCAACGCGATGCGAACGGCGAGTGGCACGGCGAAGAAACCGAAGCCGTGCTGTCACCGGAAGCCGCTCAGACGCGTATTGCCAGCCTGAGCGGTGAGTGGACCACGGTTGGCACCGGTTGGCAGGCGTATCCGCAGCTGTTAACCACGCCCGGTGCGCATCTGATCGCCAGCGAAGTCCAGTTACCTGCTGCTGAAGATATGCTGCCGTTGGCGCTTGCGGCCTGGCAACGGGGAGAAACGGTAGCGGTAGAACACGCCGAGCCCGTATATCTGCGCAATGAAGTGGCATGGAAAAAATTGCCGGGACGTTAAGGGACCGCGCAACTTATCGCTACGCTCTCAGTCTAATCTGAGAAATAACAGGAGAAGTGCTATGCCAATGAGTCGTAAAGGGATGTCTGGCGCTCTGTTAGCCTGCGTGCTGTTGATCAGCGGTTGTGTTTCGGTGCCGGATGCCATTAAAGGGAGTTCACAGCTTCCACAGCAAGATCTATTACGCGTGATGAATGCGCCGCAGCTCTATGTCGGCCAGGAGTCGCGCTTCGGCGGTAAAGTGGTAAACGTCACCAATCTTAATGGTCTGACGCGCCTCGAAATTGCCACCCAACCATTGGATGACAGCGCCCGACCACGTCTTGGTTCGGCATCGGTCGGTCGTATTTTTGCCGATATTCACGGCTTCGTTGATCCGACCGATGTGAAAAACCAGTACGTTACCGTGCTGGGCAATATCAAAGGGACAGAAAAAGGGACGATCGGCCAGGCCAGCTATAATTTTGTGGTTATCGATGTAAGAGGTTATCAGCGCTGGCATTTAACGCAGCAGGTTATGACGCCACCGCAGCCTATCGATCCCTGGATTTTCTACGGACCGACACGCCATCATCCAGGCTATTGGGGACCCAACCCTTACTGGGGCATGTCCAATAGTGGTCCGGCACAGGTAGAAACCATCCTGACTGAATAAGTTATTTTTAATCAGTTATTTACGGCCCGATCGCGGCGCACGCGAACGGGCCTTTTTATTGAGTGCGCAAACGAAGCGCGAAATTTAGTGATGAGCCTCGCAACCTGAACAGGTCGACACCGGCAAACTGGTACAATCAGTTAAAATATTGTTAACAACACTGATGGCAGAGGCTGCGATGGCTACGCAACAAGAATCTCGGGGTGAATCTTTGACTAAGGTTTGGCTGAAACGCTATCCGCCGGATGTCCCAGCGGAAATTACTGCGGACCGTTATACCTCTTTGATCGATCTATTTGAGCATGCAGCAACGCGTTATGCCGATCAGGTCGCTTTCGTAAACATGGGTCAACCGATGACCTATCGTCAGCTGGACCAGCAAAGTCGTGCTTTCGCTGCCTGGTTACAACAGGGGTTGAAGCTTAAAGCCGGTGACCGGGTTGCGCTGATGATGCCTAATCTGCTGCAATATCCGGTGGCGCTGTTTGGCGTGCTGCGTGCAGGCATGGTGGTAGTGAATGTTAACCCACTCTACACACCACGCGAGTTAAAGCATCAACTTAACGACAGCGGTGCCAGTGCGATTGTCATCGTCTCGAATTTTGCGCACACCTTAGAAAAAGTCGTGGCCGAGACTCAGGTTAAACATGTGATGTTAACGCGCATGGGCGATCAACTGGCCCCCATCAAAGGAACGCTGGTTAATTTTGTTGTTCGCTATGTGAAGAAGTTGGTGCCGAAATACCATCTGCCAGGTGCCGTTTCTTTTCGTCTGGCGTTGCAGCAGGGGGAGCAACTGACTTATCAACGCCCTGATGTGACCAATGATGACCTGGCGTTTCTGCAATATACCGGTGGTACCACCGGGGTAGCGAAAGGCGCAATGCTGACGCACGGCAATATGCAGGCCAACCTCGAACAGGCGAAAGCCACCTATGGCAAGCTGCTGCGTCCGGGACAGGAGTGCGTGGTCACCGCCTTGCCGCTGTACCATATTTTTGCTCTGACGGTTAACTGTCTGCTGTTCCTCGATCTGGGCGGCCAGAACCTGTTGATCACCAATCCGCGCGACATCCCGGGTTTTGTCAGGGAGCTGGCTAAGTTCCCGTTCACCGCGATTACCGGTGTGAATACCCTGTTCAACGCGCTGCTCAACGATGCCAACTTTAATAAGCTGGATTTCTCCACCCTGCGGATGTCGGCGGGCGGCGGTATGGCGGTGCAAAAAGCCGTGGCTGAACGCTGGGAGAAACTGACCGGCCACTATCTGCTGGAAGGCTACGGTTTGACCGAGTGTTCACCGTTGGTGTCGGTGAATCCTTATGACATCACCTGCCATACCGGAAGCATCGGTTTACCGGTACCTTCTACCGATGTGCGTATCGTCGATGAAGATGAACATGATGTCCTGCCGGGTGAGCCGGGAGAGCTTTGCGTACGCGGCCCGCAAGTGATGGTCGGTTACTGGCAACGCCCGGAAGCTACCGAAGAAGTGCTAAAAAATGGCTGGCTGCATACCGGTGATATTGTTACCGTGGACAGCGAAGGCTTTATCCGCATCGTCGATCGCAAAAAAGACATGATTCTGGTGTCGGGCTTTAACGTGTATCCTAATGAGATCGAAGATGTGCTGATGCAGCATGAGAAAGTGCGAGAGGCCGCCGCGATTGGCGTACCGAGCGATCTTTCCGGTGAAGCGGTGAAAGTGTGTATCGTGAAGAAAGATCCCACCTTAACCAAAGAAGAAGTGCTGGATCACTGTCGCCGTCAGCTAACCGGCTACAAGGTGCCGAAGATTATCGAGTTTCGCGACGAGTTGCCTAAGACTAATGTCGGCAAGATTTTACGTCGTGAGTTGCGCGATGAGGTGAAGCGGGAAGGGTAAGTGTGCGCACCTCGCTCAAAGGTTAACGCCGGCAAAGTCCGGCGTTTTTATTGCTTTTAACATGGAGCGCTGCACGAAGTATGTTGCAGCGAAAACATAACGTGAATTATTCCCTGATCGACCAAAATGACCAACTGGCGGCGGTATGTGACAAAGCACGGCAGCATAGCGCTGTGGCGCTGGATACCGAATTTGTTCGCACCCGTACTTACTATCCGCAGTTGGGCCTGATCCAGCTGTTTGATGGCGAGCAATTGGTCCTGATCGATCCTCTCAACATTAGCGACTGGTCACCGTTTATTGCGTTATTGCGTGATACCCAGGTAACCAAATTCCTGCACGCGGGTGGTGAAGATCTCGAAGTGTTTCTGCATCGTTTTCGCTGCCTGCCGGATCCGATGGTCGATACCCAAATTCTGGCGGCTTTTGCCGGGCAGCCTCTGTCGTGGGGTTTTGCCGCGATGGTGATGCACTTTAATCAGATCGAGCTGGATAAAAGTGAAGCGCGCACTGACTGGCTGGCGCGTCCGCTGACGGCGCGCCAGTGTGAATATGCGGCGGCGGATGTCGCTTACCTGCTGCCGATAGCCCATCAACTGGTGGCGCAAACGGAAGCGGCAGGCAACATGGCCGCAGCGCTGAGCGAATGTGACACCTTATGCCAGCGTCGTCTGGATGTGCTGGTGCCTGAAGATGCCTGGCGTGATATCACCAATGCCTGGCAACTGCGCCCGCGTCAGTTGGCGGCTTTGCAGCGTCTTGCGGCGTGGCGGCTGAATATCGCGCGGCAGAAAGATATGGCGGTGAACTTCGTGGTGCGCGAAGAGAACTTGTGGAAAGTGGCGCGTTTTATGCCCGGCAGTCTCGGTGAACTGGATCATCTGGGCCTGAATGGCCATGAAATCCGCTTCCACGGTAAAGCGCTGGTGGCGATGGTGGCCGAAGCGCAAGCGCAGGATGAAAGCACGTTGCCGCAACCGCTGGGGAATCTGATTGATCACCCGGAATACAAGCAGACCTTCAAAGCCATCAAAGCGTTGGTCCAGCAGGTGAGCGAAGAGACGGGTTTTAGCCAGGAGTTGCTGGCTTCACGTCGTCAGATCAATCAGGTGTTGAGCGTGCATTGGGGGTTGAAAAATGCCTCACGCACACCGGAATTAATCGCAGGCTGGCGTGGCGATTTGTTCAAGGCGCGCATCGACGAGATTTTGCAGACGCACTAAATCCAGTATTTTCCCCTGCAAACAACGCAGGGGAAAATCAGGAGACCGCTAGCGTCATTTGGTGACTTCTTCCGTCTCCGGTAGCGTAACGTTCAGCTCCAGAATCGAGATATCATCTCCTTTCTGATCCAGCTGAACGGTCACCATATCTGGGTCAATCTTCACATACTTGCAAATCACTTCCAGAATGTCGCGCTTGAGCTGCGGCAGGTAGTGGGGCTCACTGTCGCCCCTTCTGCGTTCAGCCACAATAATTTGCAGCCTTTCCTTGGCTATGTTGGCTGTGTTCTTCTTACGGGATAAAAAGAAATCAAGTAATGCCATTGGTTATCCCCCGAACAGGCGTTTCAGGAAACCCTTCTTCTCTTCTTCAATAAAGCGGAAGGGGCGTTCTTCGCCAAGCAGGCGGTCTACGGTATCAGCATAGGCTTTACCGGCATCTGAGGTCGCGTCAAGGATCACCGGTTCGCCCTGGTTAGAGGCGCGCAGTACCGATTGGTCTTCAGGAATGACGCCGACCAATGGAATACGCAGGATATCCAGTACGTCTTCCATGCTCAACATATCACCACGACTGACGCGGCCCGGGTTGTAACGGGTCAGCAGCAGGTGTTCTTTCACGGCATCCTGGCCATTCTCTGCACGGCGAGATTTTGAGGCGATGATGCCAAGAATACGGTCGGAGTCACGTACTGAAGAGACTTCCGGGTTAGTAGTAATAATCGCTTCGTCGGCAAAATAGAGCGCCATCAGCGCACCGGTTTCGATACCGGCCGGCGAGTCACAAACGATAAAATCGAACTCCATGGTCGCCAGATCGTTCAGTACTTTCTCAACGCCTTCGCGGGTCAGGGCATCTTTGTCACGGGTTTGCGACGCAGGCAGGATGTAGAGTTGCTCGGTACGCTTATCTTTAATCAGCGCCTGGTTCAGTGTGGCATCGCCCTGAATAACGTTGACGAAGTCATAAACCACACGGCGTTCACAGCCCATGATCAGGTCGAGGTTACGCAGACCGATGTCAAAATCGATAACCACGGTTTTTTTGCCTTTCTGCGCGAGTCCAGTGGCGATGGCCGCGCTTGACGTGGTCTTGCCAACGCCCCCTTTACCGGATGTAACTACAATGATGCGTGCCATAAATGTTGATTTCCTTAACGAAAGAAAAGGGGCCTAATTAAGTGTCTGAATGGTGAGCGCGCCCTCTTTGAGGCACAGGCGCGCAGCTTTACCAAAAAATTCTGCCGGGATCTGATCCATGATCCAGTACTCCCCGGCAATCGAGACCAACTCTGCGGCGAGGTTGGTGCAAAAAATCTGGCAGTCACGGTCACCGCTGGCACCCGCCAGCGCGCGGCCGCGCATCATGCCGTAAATGTGGATGTTGCCATCGGCAACTAATTCAGCACCGGCGCTGACGCTGCTGGTGACGATTAAATCGGCATTGCGGGCATAGATCTGCTGGCCTGAACGTACTGGCGTATTGATGATGCGGGTTTTATTGACGGTCTCAGCCACAACAGGGGCGGCGACGGCTTCAGCAACCGGCGTTTCAGTGCGCTTTTTGCTCTCTTTACCTTCAGACAGCACCGGTAAACCGGCGCGCGCAATCATCTTTTTCAGCGCATCATCTTTACAACCGCTGACGCCAACGATACGCAATCCGGTTGCGCTGACGGCTTGTTGCATCTGTTTCCAGTTGATGTCGCCGTTCAATGCCGACACATTGAGCACCACGGGCGCATTTTTCAGAAAGCCAGGCGCCTGGTCGATTTTGTCCTGCAACGCCTGACGAATCACCTCAGGTTGCGAATGGTGCAGATGAACGACTGACAGGGTAAAACTGCTTCCCTTGAATTCGATTGGCATTTGCGACATCTGTCCTGACTCGTCCTGTTTTCACTACCAGGTGATGAATGCCGATAAAATCGTCATTAACACCACTCGGTCAATATTCGAAGTTCAGCAAGCATGTTATAGTTACTGCTATATTCAGGCAAGTGACGCCATCAGTTAATTCGAGTAAAAAATATGTTTTGTGTGATCTACAGAAGCCCGCAACGCGACCAGACTTATCTTTATGTTGAAAAAAAAGACGATTTTTCCCGCGTGCCGGAAGAATTGCTGCGGGGCTTTGGTAAACCTCAGCTGGCAATGGTGCTGTCACTGGAAAAACGCGGCAAACTGGCTAATGCAGACATCAATAAAGTAAAGCAGGCATTGAGCGATCAGGGCTATTATTTACAATTGCCGCCCCCGCTGGAAAGTCTGCTGAACATACATCTTCAGCAAGGCAAAAAAGATTAATTCGGATTCATCTGTAAATATATCCAGATTTAATCATCTGTATGGATAGCTTTATTTATTTGCCTGCGCTAAATCCCTTATTGCAGACAATATAGTGAATCTGATTAACGTCTTTTGACAATTTCCGCACAGTCCGCAGTCGCAAACCAGCTTAATATATTGACCCTCAGTGCCACGTTCCGGCACTGAAGCAAACACAACGCGCCAGCAGGGCTGGCGTCATACGCAAACTAAAGCAGGGGAATAGCATGTATCAGCATCGTAACTGGCAGGGCGCTTTGTTGGATTACCCGGCCAGTAAAGTGGTCTGTGTTGGCAGCAACTATGCTAAGCACATTAAGGAGATGGGAAGTGCAACGCCAACCGAGCCGGTGGTGTTCATCAAGCCTGAAACCGCGCTGTGCGATCTGCGTCAGCCACTGTCGATTCCAGGGAATTTCGGTGAAGTCCACCACGAAGTTGAACTGGCGGTGCTGATTGGTGCCACGCTGAAGCAGGCGAGTGAAGAGCATGTGGCGAAAGCCATCGCGGGTTACGGTGTGGCGCTGGATTTGACGTTGCGTGATGTCCAGGCTGGTCTGAAAAAAGCGGGACAGCCGTGGGAAAAATCGAAAGGTTTTGATAACTCTTGCCCGCTGTCTGGGTTTATCCCGGCCGCTGAATTCAGCGGCAATCCACAGGATACCGAACTGAAACTGGTGGTGAATGGCGAAGTTCGCCAGCATGGCACCACCGCAGATATGATCCACAAAATTCTGCCGTTGATTGCCTATATGAGCCAGTATTTCACGCTGCGTGCGGGCGATGTGGTACTTACCGGCACCCCAGAGGGTGTGGGCCCGATGCGTTCTGGTGACAAACTTGAAATCTCGCTGGCCGGTCACGGTATTACGACGCGCGTGCTGTAAAACTTGCATCACCGCACCTGAACCTTTATAAGGTGCGGTCTTTACGTTAATCCGGACCGCCATCATGACTGATCACCCTTTCTGGCAAACAAAACGCCTTGACCAAATGGACGACGCAGAGTGGGAATCGCTGTGCGACGGCTGTGGGCAGTGCTGCCTGAATAAATTGCAGGATGCGGATACCGATGAAATTTACTTCACTAACGTCGCCTGCAATCAGCTAAACATTAAAACCTGCCAGTGTCGCAATTACGAACGGCGGTTTGAATATGAAGAAGACTGCATCAAGCTGACACGCGAAAATCTGACCACTTTCAATTGGCTGCCGCGTACCTGTGCGTATCGTTTGCTCGGTGAAGGGAAGACATTACCCGCCTGGCATCCGCTGGTTGCAGGTTCCAAGAAAGCCATGCATGCACAACGCATTTCAGTGCGTTACATCGCGGTGCGGGAGAGTGAAGTGCGGGATTGGGAAGATCACATCATCGATCGGCCAGACCGTAACGGTTAAAAAAACAGGCAGCTCAGGCTGCCTGTTTTCATTTGTTAACGGCCAAACAAATCACGACGTTTGGCTTTGAACGGCTGTGCAATCAGCACCAGCAGGCCAACTACCAGATAAGCCGCAAAAATGACGATCATCCACTGCGGCATGCTCCAGCCAAGGAAACTCCAGTCAATGGCGGCGCAGTCACCCCGCGCCACGAACACGGCAGGCAACCATTTATCCAGTGGCAGCCAGGTCGGGAAACGCGCGGCAAAATCACAGGTGACAAAGGGATTCGGATGGAGTTGGATCATGGTGTGTTCATAAGAGAGGCGAACTCCCTGAATCGCACTGTACAGCCAGATGACAATCGCAGCCCAACGCAACGGGGTTTTCGGCGCAATGGCTCCGACAATACCCGCACCCATCACGCCAAACAGTGCGCAACGCTCATAAATACACATCACACAGGGCTGTAATCCCATGACGTGTTGGAAAAAGAGCGCAGTCAGTTCGAGAGCCAGTGCCGTCAGTGCCAACAATAACCAGGCTCCGCGTCCTCGCGAACATTGGTTCAAATATCGCAACATATTGCCTTTCCTGTAGCCATTAATGTTTCGCAGTGTAAACCAAAAGCGTGACCATGCCAGCCCGGACGCAGGAAAAAATCATGTATAAAAATGACTTATCCTGATCCAGGCCAAAAAACCTCAGAGTTGTGTGGTGCTAAGCCAACCTTGCTGGATGAAATAATCACTCATTGGTACCAGCAATTCATTGATGCAGAAAAATCCCACCAGTGACAGCACCAGGGTAAACGGCAGCGCCATCCACACCATGCGGCCATATGAGAGACGAATCAGCGGTGCCAGTGCTGAGGTCAACAAAAACAGGAAGGCTGCCTGACCATTCGGGGTAGCAACTGAGGGTAAATTCGTGCCGGTATTGGTGGCGACCGCCAACAGTTCAAACTGACGCAAATCAATCGCACCACTCTGGAAGGCATGTTTCGCTTCGTTGATATACACCGAGCCGACAAACACATTATCCGAGATGGATGACAGCAAACCATTAAACACATAAAACCAACTGAGTTGCGAGGCCGGGTCGGCCTGCAACACAAAATGGATCAGTGGCTGGAACAGTTGCTGGTCAATGATCACCGCGACAATGGCAAAAAATACCGCCAGCAATGCAGTAAAGGGCAGAGCTTCGGTAAAGGCCTGGCCGAGAGTATGTTCATCGGTAAACCCGCACAGCGAGGTGGCGAGAATAATCACAGAAAGGCCGATCAACCCAACTTCGGCGAGATGAAAGGCGAGGGCGATAATTAGCCAAACGCCGATCAAAGCCTGCACCCACAATCTCAGCGTATCCTGGCGGGTGCGCTGCTCACTGGCCTGACGGTCGCTCTCCAGTAAAATCGCGCGTACGGCCTCAGGTAGCGTTTCACCGTAGCCAAACACCCGGAAGCGTTCCACCAGAATGCTGGTGATAATCCCACACAACAACACCGGAACGGTAACCGGCGCCATGCGCAGGAAAAACTCTGTGAAGTTCCACCCTGCGGCATGGGCAATGATCAGGTTCTGTGGTTCGCCGACCATTGTCATTACACCGCCAAGTGCGGTGCCGACACCGGCCTGCATCATCAGGCTGCGCAAAAAGGCGCGAAATTTTTCCAGGGTTTCCCGCTGGACAACTTCTTCATGGTGCGGCAGCCCGGACGAAGCCACGCGATGATAAATATCATAAAAACCCATCGCCACGCTGATCACCACCGCCAGTACGGTCAGCGCATCGAGGAAGGCGGAGAGAAACGCAGCGGCAAGACAGAAGGTCAGGCCGAGCAGCACTTTGCTGCGGATCGACAGCAAAATACGGGTGAATACGAATAACAGCAGTTGTTTCATAAAGAAGATCCCCGCCACCATAAAAATCAGCAGCAGCAACACTTCAATATTCCCGGCCAGTTCAGTTTTCACCTGTTCAGCACTGGCCATGCCAATGGCAATTGCCTCGACAGCCAACAAGCCACCGGGCAGCAGTGGGTGGCACTTTAACGCCATGCCAAGGGTAAAAATAAACTCGGCGACCAACACCCAACCCGCCAAAAACGGGCTGACAAAAAAGAACAACAGCGGATTGATGACCAGAAAAGTAATCAGTGTCAGTTTGTACCACTCGGGTGATTGCCCGAGAAAATTGCGTCTGAAGGCCTGCGCGTAGCTGAGTTCCATCGACTCTCCCTGAGATCTTGCATGTTATAAATTTTGCCAAGGGTAATGCGTCTCCAGGTGCTACGCAAATGGAGATCGTGTGGGTATTAAATGATATGGAAATTTGCGGCAGCGTGCGCTTTTAATCGGTTGCCAGGCTATATCCGCTATAGCCCCTCTGGTATGATGAGTCCAATTACGATAAAGAAAGCAACGAGAAATAAATGCTATGGTGATTAAGGCGCAAAGCCCCGCAGGATTTGCTGAAGAGTATATTATTGAAAGCATCTGGAACAGTCGTTTTCCGCCGGGGTCAATTCTACCTGCCGAACGTGAGCTTTCTGAATTGATCGGGGTGACCCGTACTACGCTGCGTGAAGTTTTACAGCGCCTGGCGCGTGATGGCTGGCTGACCATCCAGCACGGTAAACCTACGCGGGTGAATGATTTTTGGGAAACATCAGGTTTAAACATTCTCGAAACTCTGGCAAGGCTCGATCATGATAGCGTGCCGCAGCTGATTGATAATCTGTTGTCGGTACGAACCAATATTGCCTCTATCTTTATCAGCCGTGCCTTACGTCATCATCCGGACAAAGCGCGCGATGTGCTGGAAACGGCGCTGAATTCTGAGGATCAGGCAGATGCCTACACTGAGCTGGACTATCGTGTATTCCGTGGTCTGGCATTTGCTTCCGGTAACCCGATCTACGGTTTGATCCTCAATGGACTGAAAGGTCTGTATACCCGCGTTGGCCGCCACTACTTCTCCAATCCGGAAGCGCGTGAGTTGGCTCGCAGTTTCTACCGTCAACTGGCGGATCTGTGTGGGGTTAAACCGACGCAGGAGCAGATTGTCGATTGCGTGCGTGATTATGGTCGCCGCAGCGGTGAAATCTGGCATGGCATGCAGAAAAGTATGCCGGATGATTTGGGGACTAAGCGTTAATTCAACCTGCCTTTTGTCCAATAAAAAGCCGCCATCAACATGATGGCGGCTTTTTTGTGACCTTTACAGCGCCGGACCGCGTGCCGGGCTGCGATCCAGCAGTTCTACGCTGCCATCTTCATTCTGTTGTTCAAGGATGACATCAAAGCCCCACAGGCGATGTACGTGCTTCAGGACTTCGCGGCGGCTTTTATCTAACGGCGCACGTTGCTGCGGTACGTAACGCAGCGTCAGCGAGCGATCCCCGCGCAGATCGACGTTGTAAACCTGAATGTTGGGTTCCAGATTACTCAGGTTGTACTGCGCCGACAGCTGCTGGCGGATTGCCCGATAACCGGCTTCGTCATGAATCGCGGCAATTTCCAGATAGTTGTTACGATCATCATCCAGCACGGTGAACAAGCGGAAATCGCGCATTACTTTCGGCGACAGGAACTGGCTGATAAAGCTTTCATCCTTGAATTCCCGCATCGCGAAGTGCAACGTCTTTAACCAATCTGAACCGGCGATATCCGGGAACCAGTAACGATCTTCCTCAGTCGGGGACTGACAAATACGTTTGATATCCTGGAACATCGCAAAACCGAGAGCATAAGGGTTAATGCCGTTATACCACGGGCTGTTATAGGGCGGCTGGAAAACCACGTTGGTATGGCTATGCAAAAACTCCATCATGAAGCGTTCCGACACTTTCCCCTCGTCATACATATGGTTGAGGATGGTGTAATGCCAGAACGTTGCCCAGCCTTCGTTCATTACCTGGGTTTGCTTTTGTGGATAGAAGTACTGGCTAACCTTACGCACAATGCGCAACACCTCACGCTGCCAGGGTTCCAGCAACGGGGCATTCTTCTCCATAAAATAAAGCAAATTCTCTTGTGGCTCAGAGGGATAGCGAGCGGCTTCAACCTGTACCGACTCTTTCTCTTTACGCGGCAGGGTACGCCACAACGTATTGACCTGACTTTGTAGATACTCTTCACGGCTTTTTTGCCGCGCTTTCTCTTCCTGTAAGGAGATTTTTTGCGGGCGTTTATAACGATCCACGCCGTAGTTCATCAGGGCATGGCAGGAGTCGAGCAACCGCTCAACTTCCTCTACACCGTAACGTTCTTCACAGTCGGAGATGTAATTACGGGCAAACAGCAGGTAATCGACAATCGAACTGGCATCGGTCCAACTGCGGAACAGGTAATTATTTTTGAAGAAAGAGTTGTGACCATAGCAGGCATGCGCCATAACCAGCGCCTGCATCGTCATGGTGTTCTCTTCCATCAGATAGGCGATACAGGGGTTGGAGTTAATCACGATCTCATAAGCCAGGCCTTGTTGCCCGTGCTTATAGCGTTGCTCAGTCTCAATAAATTTCTTGCCGAAGGACCAGTGGGCATAGTTGATCGGCATACCCACGCTGGAGTAGGCGTCCATCATCTGCTCAGAGGTGATTACTTCAATTTGGTGCGGATAGGTATCCAGCCCATAGAGTTTGGCTACACGGTCAATTTCTGCCAGATAGACATCAAGCAACTCGAATGTCCAGTCAGGCCCGTCACTGAGTCGTTTACTGTTCCTGGTTGGCTCGTCAAAGATTGTCGTCATAGCGCACCTCTGTTTTGCAGAGTGGCAGGTAACGGAATGTCACCTGTCACGAACGTTTAAGGCTTCATCCTGAGAAAGACAGCCCAAAAAAACTGAGCGAACACATCAATGATAGTCCACTGTCGCTTATCCGAAACCGGAACTCAAACGAATTCTTTTGGCACAAAATCATTCAAAAAATCCTCGCAGCTGATTTCATAATTTCAAATATGGATTTGGTTTTATTTTGCAGAATATTATTCTGATTATAAGTGCATTGTATGACTGCGGCGCTTTCTCCTGAAAAAAGTGAAAATGACTGATTCCCGCATCATAAATTGCTGATTTATGACTTTTCAGCATAAAAAATCCTGATTTTGTCGTGATGGCATGATTTTAGTTACCAGAAAGGTAAAAAACATGTGAAATGATACTGTCAGATGTGAGGTGGTTTCCGGTGTCTGGTTATGCTGTGCCAGGCTTAATATATGGTCAATTATGCTTTTGTGGTGGTGGCGAGGGTCTTATGCGCGTAGTGATTCTGGGAAGTGGTGTGGTCGGCGTCGCAAGCGCCTGGTACCTGGCGCAGGCCGGGCATGAGGTTACCGTCATTGATCGTCAGCCGGGGGCAGCGCTGGAGACCAGCGCAGGTAATGCCGGACAAATTTCTCCCGGCTATGCTGCCCCCTGGGCCGCACCGGGTGTACCACTCAAAGCGGTTAAATGGATGTTCCAGCGTCATGCGCCATTGGCTATCCGCCTCGATGGCAGTCGCTTCCAACTGGAGTGGATGTGGAACATGCTGCGCAACTGCGATATGCGCCACTATCAGGAAAACAAAAGTCGCATGGTGCGGATTGCGGAATACAGCCGTGACTGCCTGAAAGCCTTGCGTGAATCGACCGGGATAGCTTACGAGGGACGTCAGGGCGGCACCCTGCAACTGTTTCGCACCCGCCAGCAATTCGAAAGCGCCAGCAAAGATATTGCGGTGCTGAAAGAAGCGGGAGTGCCTTACCAACTGCTGGAGTCCCACCAACTGGCGAGTGTTGAACCGGCGCTGGCGACAACGGCCCACAAACTGACCGGTGGTTTGCGTCTGCCAAACGATGAAACTGGCGATTGCCAGCTATTTACCCAGCGCCTCGCGGCGATGGCTGCCGCCGCTGGCGTCACCTTCCGCTTCGATACGCCGGTTGATCACCTGCTACGTGAAGGTAACCGTATCTACGGTGTGAAATGTGGGGATGAAGTGATCAAAGCCGATGCTTACGTGGTGGCGTTTGGTTCTTACTCGACCGCGCTGCTGAAAGATATTGTCAGCATTCCGGTGTATCCGTTGAAAGGTTATTCGCTGACGATTCCGATTAAAAACCCGGATGCGGCGCCGGTCTCTACCATTCTGGATGAAACCTATAAAGTGGCTGTCACACGCTTTGATGATCGTATCCGCGTGGGCGGCATGGCGGAAATTGTTGGTTTTAACACCAAACTGTTGCCAGCACGTCGTGAAACGCTGGAGATGGTGGTCAGCGATCTCTATCCTGAAGGCGGTTATGTTGAACAGGCCACGTTCTGGAGCGGATTGCGTCCGATGACGCCGGACGGCACGCCAATTGTTGGCCGTACGCCGCTCTCTAATCTCTATCTTAATACCGGTCATGGTACGCTGGGATGGACGATGGCCTGCGGTTCTGGCCAGTTGCTGGCCGATCTGATTTCCGGGAAGAAACCGGCCATCGCTTCTGACGATTTGTCAGTGCTGCGTTATTTACCCGGTTTTGAGCCAAACACATCGCCGTTGCGTAACGCTAACGTAACGCGTTGAGCATTCAGGGAGAGCAAGAGCATGTCACGTCCGATTGTCGCCACCATTAATCAACAGGCGCTGCGACATAATCTCACCGTCGTTCGTCAGGCGGCACCCGCATCACGCGTTTGGTCCGTGGTAAAGGCTAACGCTTATGGGCACGGTATCCGCCGCGTCTGGCAGAACCTGGCCGAAACCGACGGTTTCGCGTTACTGAACATGGAAGAAGCCATCCTGCTGCGTGAGCAGGGGTGGAAAAAACCGATTCTGCTGCTGGAAGGTTTTTTCCATGCAGAAGATCTGCAACTGATCGACCGCTATCGCCTGACGACCAGCGTGCACAGCAACTGGCAGATTCAGGCGCTGGCGCAGGTGCAACTCTCTGCGCCGATCGATATCTATGTGAAGGTGAACAGCGGCATGAATCGCCTCGGCTTCCGTCCTGAGCAGGTGAATGCCGCCTGGCAGGCGTTGCGGGCGTTACCCAATGTCGGCGAGATGACGCTGATGGCACACTTCGCTGATGCCGAGAATCCGCAGGGAATTATCGAGCCGATGAAGCGCATTGAACTGGCAGCAGAAGGGCTGAACTGCCCACGCTCGCTGTCGAATTCGGCGGCTACGTTGTGGCACCCGGAAGCGCATTTCGACTGGGTCCGTCCCGGCATTGTGTTGTACGGTGCCTCGCCGAGCGGTAACTGGCAGGATATCGCCAGCACCGGTCTTAAACCGGTGATGACCCTGACCAGCGAAATCATTGGTATTCAACAATTACAGGCGGGTGATGGTGTGGGCTACGGTTATCGCTATCACGCATCTGCCGCTCAGCGTATCGGTGTGGTGGCCTGCGGTTACGCCGATGGTTATCCGCGCCATGCGCCGACCGGGACACCGGTAAGTGTCAATGGAGTGATGACGCGAACCGTCGGCGCGATTTCGATGGATATGATTATGATTGATCTCGAACCTTGCCCGCAGGCCGGAATTGGTTCGAAAGTGGAACTGTGGGGCGAACAGGTGAAAATCGATGACGTGGCAAAAGCAGCCGGAACGGTGGGCTACGAGTTGATGTGCGCCCTGGCACCACGCGTTCCGGTGGAAATCATTTAACCGCGGTGAGTGAACCGTGCATACGTTTACTGCAGCGCCAGGCGATAAGCGCCAGCGCTGCACCTACCAGCATCATCAGTGCCAGCGCGGATTTCTCCGCCAGCGGTAAGGCCACCACCAACAGGCTGCCGCCTGCACCACAGGCCATCTGAATAAATCCCTGTAATGCCGCAGCAACGCCCGCCTGCTGTTGGTACGGTTCCAACGCATAGCTGGTGGCCGGGCCAACGGTAAAAGCCAGTCCGGCGACGGAGATGGCGACCGGGATCATGTACAACGCCCAATGCGTTTGCCAGGCCGCAGGTAACAGCGCCATTCCGCCGGTGAGCAGCAGCGCACCGACTAACATAGCGACAAAACCCATCGCCAGACAAAATGGCCGACCGGCTTTGCGGATGGTTTTATTCACAAAAGCACTCACCAGCATGATCCAGAACCCATTGGCACCAAAGGCAAAAGAGAACTGGAGTGGTGTCAGACCGCCTTCGGTCATCAGTACATGGGGGGCCAGCGACACATAGGTCAGCACCATGCCGAGTGCGCCTGCATTGGCAAAGGCGAATGCCAGAAAACGTGGCTCCCGCGCGATGGCGAGATATTGTCCCAGCGGTAATCCTGAGACACGCAGGGTATTGGCCGGGCGGGTTTCTGGCAGCCACAGCAGCACCACCGCAGTGATCACCACGGCATAGGCCGACAGAAACCAGAAGGGGGCACGCCAGCCCCAGGCATCGGCTAACAGGCCACCCAGCAACGGTGCCAGTGCGGGGACGATATTCAGTGCGCCATTGAGAAAACCGTAAGCGCGAGCAGCGGCATCACCGCTCAGTCGGTCGCGTACGCCGCTGAATGCCACCACCGCGGTGCAACATACCGCACAGCCCTGAATTAAGCGTGCCAGCATAAATATCGGCCAGACGCTGGCGGTGGCCGCTACGGCGCTACCGATGATGTAGAGCGCCAGCCCGATCAACGCGATGGGTTTACGGCCAAAATTATCGACCAATGGCCCGGTGATCAGTTGACCGATCCCCATTACCAGTAAAAACAGTGGGATGGTGGTCTGAATCAGACTCACCGGGCTGTTTAGCCCCTCGGCAATTTGCGGTAGCGTTGGCAGGTAGAGATCAATGCCGAGCGGTGCCAGCAGCACCAGGCTTAAAAGCAGCAGGGTAAATTTTTGCATCACAAACCAGAAACATCCTGTTAATCGAGCGGGAAGGGTAATGATTCAGAGGGCAAAAGGAAAGGATTAAAAAAGGCGATGTCTGCCAGACTGCAACAGACATCGCGTCGAGGGTATCAGTAGGCACCGTCGCGGCGCAGAACCACACCAGCGGTCTTGAACAGGATGGCGATGTCTGTCCATAACGCCCAGTTTTTCACGTACCAGGAGTCAAAATAGACGCGGGTATCGTAGTCGATATCGTTACGGCCGCTCACCTGCCATAACCCGGTCATGCCTGGTTTCGCCATCAGGTAGTAGTCCACATCTCCGGCATAACGCTCCAGTTCGGCCTCAATCACCGGTCGTGGTCCCACCAGACTCATTTCACCGCGAATCACGTTCCATAGCTGAGGTAATTCATCGAGGCTGGTTTTACGCAGGAAGCCCCCGATTTTGGTGATGCGCGGATCGTTTTTCAGCTTAAAGTCGCGGTCCCATTCGGCTCGCGCTTCCTCACTGGTCGCCAGCAGGTTTTGCAGCACTTCCTGTGAATTGGTCACCATCGAACGGAATTTCAGACAGTGAAACTTCTTGCCTTCGAAACCGACGCGCTCATGACCATAGATGGCGTTGCCGCCGTCACGTTTCACCATCCAGCACAGCAGCGCAAATACCGGGGCGAGGAACAGCAACAGCAATGAAGCGACGATAATGTCGAAGCTACGCTTAAGGAAGCGCGAAGAGCGTTTTGCCAGGTTGTTGCTGACGCGCAGGATCATCACTTCATGACTGAAGATAAACGACATATCCGTGCCGTACAGCGGCACACCGCGCAGTGTCGGGATAACGGAAACCGAACGGCATTGCATTTTGGAAAGGAACTTCAACCATTTATCCCGCACCACCTGCTGTTCGAACTCAGTGGCGACAATAAATTGGGTGTTATCACGATCAATGGTTTGCCAGTTAATATCTTCCCAGGTAATCACTGGCACGCCATTGACATGCTCCGGGTGCTTGTCGCTATCAAGGGCAATAAACGCCTGCACGTTATAGCCAAGAATCTCTTCACTTTGCAGGGCTGCATAGGCTTCCAGCGCATTTTTACCGGAACCGATAATAATGGTTTCTTTTTGCCATTGACCGGCGCGATTAATGGCTCGCTTCACTCCGGCACGCATCAGCGGCAGCAGCAGCAGGGCATAGCTCCAGCTAAACACCCACACCATGCGCGAGAAGTCCCATTTCGAGAAGGCAATCAGTGCCAGGTCGAGTAGGGAGAAAACGAAAAGGGTTTTGACGATCTCTTTCAGTTCAAACCAGAAAGGCTTGCGGTAGGTGTAATGACGGAGGCGCACCCAAAACCATAAAGTGCAAAGTAGTGAAAGGCCTAACTGCGCAACGAAGCGATATTCAATTTGATGCGGAGGAATAAAGGTGTCCAGTTCTCCCCAAATCCCCTGGATGGTGGCGGCGGATAAAAAAAGTGCCAGATTCAGTGCAATTAAATCAGAAATGCTTAGGGCTATTTTCGCAATAATGTTTTTTCGCAAGCCGCTCCATGAGCGGGCTGCATTATTTATTACCAATGTACTTGCCATAAAACCTGCTCTCTTTTCTTAAGTAAAAGATGGCCTGACCAGAATCAAGTACGCGCTCAGGTGTGGACCGCCGAAAGAAGAAGGCTTTTTATTTCAGCGAGATATAAATCAGCATTGCCATAAGCGCTGCACGATAAGGACCGTTTGTGGCGTGATTTTCGTCACAAAATAATGCAGCAACGTTTATGAGTATGCAGGAGATATTTGATGGCGTTAATATGGACATAGTCTGAAAAGAAAAGAATTGCCTGTGGAAGCGCCCATTTAACGTATTGAATAGAATGGATAAAATCAAAAAAACATCAGATATAGCGCTTGATTTTAAGACTGCTTTTAGGAATAACCGCCATATGAGCTGCATGGCGGTAATAAATTAACTCAGGCGGGTTTCTTTAATACCCAACGGTCTTGCTGTTTGTCATAGTGTCCGATCTCCAAATCGACGGGTTGGCCGTCAATCCACGCCGGTACACTGGTTTCATGATCCCAGCCGTCGAGCTGATAACTCAGGCCGGGATTGGTCAGGCAGGGAATGCTGACGGTTTCGAGCTTTCCCGCGTTCAATTCCGCATCGATGATCTCGTAACGACCAATCTTAACCACATGTCCCATCGTATTCTCCCGTTTCAGCAGGGTGGAATAGTGATCATAGTCGGTCCAGCGGGCTTTACTAATCGAATGCGCTCGGATTATTCCTTCTCTTCTGTCGGTCGCACACCAATTTTCAGGATATGGTTGTCCTCTTTCTCCGCCACCGTCCAGGTAAGCTGGTTCCATTCAACCTGGTCACCGACCACCGGCGTGCTGCCCAGCAACGACATCACCAACTGCCCCAGGGATTGTTGATCGTTGGTTTCTTCATCGAGATCCAACCCGTAAATTTGCGCCACATCGCGCAACCGGGCGTCAGCATCCAGGATAAAGTCACCAAAGAAACGTTGGTCGAGCGCCACCGGCGGTGACTGGCTGAACATCTTGCCGAGGGCAGGGAGATCGCGCTCGCGACCAATCACGCATAACACGTCACCTTCCTTCAGGCGCGTGCTGCCGTTGGGGTGCATCAAAACGTTGTCACGGAATAACGCCGCGATGCGGGTTTCGCGCGGCATTTGTAAGTCTCGCAGGGCGGCACCAATACACCATTTATCGGCGCTCAGCTGATACACGAACTGCTCCCACGGGTTCTCAGGATGAATATCCAGTCCAACCCGGCTGATTGGTGAGGCCGTCGGTGGAACCACCACTTTGGCTTTTCGCGCGGCGAAACCCAGTGACGTCCCCTGCAACATCAGCGATACCAGCACCACGAAGAAGGCGATATTAAAGTACAGCGATGAGTTCTCCAGCCCGGCCATCATCGGGAACACCGCCAGGATGATCGGCACCGCACCGCGTAATCCAACCCAACTAATAAAAATGCGTTCACGTCCGGTAAAGCCCTTAAATGGCAACAGGCCGACCAGAATCGACAACGGACGCGCCACCAGAATCAGCCACAGCGACAGCAGCATCGCCGGAATGGCGATATGCCACAAATCGGATGGCGTCACCAGCAGACCCAGCACAATGAACATGCCAATCTGGCTCAACCATGCCATACCATCGAAGGTTTGCAGAATGCCATGACGGTTGCGAATTGGGCTGTTACCCAACAGGAAACCACATAGATACACCGCCAAAATGCCGCTACCTTCCATCACCGTGGTCAGGGCAAACACGATGATACCGCCACTCAATGCCAGCAGGGGATAAAGTCCCTGCGCCAGATTGATGCGGTTAATCAGTTGCTGCAACGCCCAACCACCGCCCAGCCCCAGCACGATGCCCAGACCAAATTGCTGCACCAGATGCACGATAAACATCCAACTCAGCCCCGTTTGTCCCTGTTGAATCATGTCGATCAGGGTGATGGTCAGAAACACCGCCATCGGGTCATTGCTGCCGGATTCGATTTCCAACGTTGCGCTGACACGTTCGTTTAACCCTTTATCGCCGAGCAGAGAGAATACCGCAGCAGCATCGGTGGAGCCGATAATGGCGCCAATCAGAAAGCCCTGCATCAAATCGAGGTGGAACAGCCAGGCAGCGGCCAGACCGGTCAGACCGGCGGTGATCATCACCCCAACCGTTGCCAGCGACAACGCCGGGCCAAGCGCCACTTTGAATGAGCTGGCCTTGGTGCGCATACCGCCGTCAAGCAGGATAATCGCCAGCGCCAGGTTGGATACCAGGTAGGCCACCGGATAGTTATCAAAAGCGATACCGCCGATACCATCGACCCCGGTTAGCATCCCGAGCGCGAGGAAGATCACCAAAATTGGTATGCCCAGGCGCGAGGAAAAGGAGCTTAGCAGAATGCTTGCTGCAACCAGCACTGAACCAATAATGAATAAACTGTAAACCATGCTGGCATTCAACGGCGTTCTCCTGCGGCGGGTGGTGATCCAGGTGTAGTGTGTAAGCTTCACGCGAACAAAGACAAAAGATAATGCCTTATCAATAGCTTGTCAGCGGAAAATAACATATTTTTTTATATCGGCAGGTGTTGAGGCATCTGTAGTTAAATTTGCCAACAAAATCTGTATGGTGCAGAGGGTTTTAGCGGAAAGCAGAGAGTAAAAAGCCGGTCAGTGACCGGCTGCTTTTATCAGGATTCTGCCACTTGTTTGTGGAAAAGCTCCCTAAATACCGGGTAAATATCTTCCGGCTCGCGGATGTGCTGAATAGCGAAGTTATCAAACATCACCTGCAAATGCTCATACTCACGCCACAGGGTTTGGTGCGCGCGGCGAGTTATCTCGATATAGCTGTAATAACGCACCACCGGCAGGATATTTTTCGCCAGAATCTCGTGGCAGAGCGGGGAGTCATCCGCCCAGTTATCACCATCCGATGCCTGGGCAGCATAGATGTTCCACTGCGTCGGGTCATAACGCTCTTTTACCACCTCATCCATCAGCTTCAGGGCACTGGAGACAATGGTGCCGCCTGTTTCCTGTGAGTAGAAGAACTCCTGTTCGTCTACCTCTTTCGCCTGAGTATGGTGACGGATATAAACCACATCGACGTTTTTATAGGTTCGGCTCAGGAACAGGTAGAGCAGAATGTAAAAACGTTTCGCCATATCTTTGGTGGCCTGGTCCATCGAACCTGAAACGTCCATCAGGCAGAACATCACCGCCTGGCTTGACGGTTCCGGACGTTTCTCAAAATTTTTGTAACGCAGGTCAAAGGTATCGATAAACGGCACCCGCTCAATACGGGCACGCAGTTCGGCGATCTCTTTGCGCAGCCGTTCCTCTTCCAGCAGTTGCGCCGGTTCAGATTTTTCCACCTCGGTCAGCGTGGCTTCCAGTTCATGCAGCATGCGGCGTTTGCCCGCCGTCATGGCAGTCCGACGCGCCAGCGAGTTTTGCAGCGAACGCACCACGCTAATGTTGGCAGGTACCCCGTTAGAGGTGAAGCCAGCGCGATGAGTTTTATATTCATTTAATTGACGATGCTGATTTTTACGCAGGTTAGGCAGCGCAAGATCCTCGAACAGCAAATCGAGGTATTCATCTTTCGAAATCTGGAAGACGAACTCGTCCTGGCCTTCACCATCCTGACTGGCATTGCCCTGGCCGCCACCACCGCCTCCGCCGCCACCTTGTGGGCGTTCGACGCGGTCGTTCTGCACAAAGTGATCGTTACCGGGATGTACGCGATGACGGCTGCCCCCCCGGCCCTGATGGAAGATAGGTTCGTTAATATCTTCAATCGGAATGGAGACAGACTCACCGCTTTCCACGTCGGTAACCGAACGCTTATTAATGGCCTCGGAGATCGACTGCTTGATTTGCGACTTGTAACGGCGCAGAAAGCGTTGCCGGTTGACCGCGCTTTTGTTTTTGCCGTTCAGACGCCGATCGATGAAATAGGCCATAAAGTTCCCCCAAACTACAGTGCAAGCCAGGTCGGGACTTGCCCGACCTTCCTCTTCCGGCGTCTGGACGCCGTTTAGCTTACAAACCTAATTATGACGATTTACGCACCCGGAGATACCATTCGCACAGCAGGCGAACCTGTTTGCGGGTATAGCCTTTCTCCATCATGCGGTCGACAAAATCATCGTGTTTTTTCTGTTCGTCCGTTGAGGTTTTGGTATTGAACGAAATCACCGGCAGCAACTCTTCGGTATTCGAGAACATTTTCTTCTCGATGACCGTGCGCAGTTTTTCGTAGCTGGTCCAGTTCGGATTGCGTCCGCTGTTCTGCGCACGGGCGCGCAGCACAAAGTTGACAATCTCGTTGCGGAAATCTTTCGGGTTACTGATCCCGGCAGGTTTCTCGATTTTTTCCAGCTCGGCATTCAGTGATTCACGGTCAAACAGTTGTCCGGTATCGGGATCACGGTACTCCTGATCCTGAATCCAGAAGTCGGCGTAGGTGACATAGCGGTCAAAAATGTTCTGGCCGTATTCGGAGTAGGACTCCAGATAGGCGGTCTGAATCTCTTTGCCGATAAACTCCGCATACTTCGGAATCAGGTAACCTTTCAGGTGCTCCAGATATTTCTCTGCCTGCTCCTGTGGGAACTGCTCACGTTCAATCTGCTGTTCCAGCACATAGAACAGGTGCACCGGGTTGGCGGCCACTTCCGCATGGTCGAAGTTGAATACGCGTGACAGAATTTTGAAGGCGAAACGGGTAGAAAGACCGTTCATTCCCTCATCCACGCCAGCGTAATCGTGATACTCCTGCCATGACTTGGCTTTTGGATCAGTATCTTTCAGCGTTTCACCATCATAGACGCGCATTTTTGAGTAGATGCTGGAATTTTCCGGCTCTTTCAAACGCGACAGGATAGAGAAACGCGCCAGGGTTTCCAGTGTGCCTGGTGCGCATGGCGCGGTTGACAGTTCACTGTGATTAAGCAGTTTCTCGTAGATTTTGATCTCTTCGGAAACTCGCAGGCAGTAAGGCACTTTGACGATGTAAACACGGTCAAGGAACGCCTCGTTGTTTTTGTTGTTACGGAAGGTGACCCACTCAGATTCGTTAGAGTGCGCCAGAATGATGCCGTTAAACGGCAGCGCCGAAATACCTTCCGTACCGTTGTAGTTACCTTCCTGAGTGGCGGTCAACAGGGGATGCAGCACTTTAATCGGTGCTTTGAACATCTCAACGAATTCCATGATGCCCTGGTTGGCGCGGCACAGGGCACCGGAGTAACCGTAGGCATCGGGATCGTTCTGTGCGTGGTTTTCCAGTTTGCGGATATCCACTTTACCCACCAACGCAGAAATATCCTGGTTGTTTTCGTCACCCGGTTCAGTTTTGGCAATCGCCAACTGTTCGAGGATTGACGGCCAGACTTTCACAACTTTGAAACGGGTAATATCGCCGCCAAAATCGTGCAGGCGTTTAGCTGCCCACGGCGACATAATGGTGCCGAGGTAACGACGTGGAACACCATACTCTTTTTCGAGAATGTTCGCGTCTTCCTGTGGGTTAAACAGGCACAACGGATGGTCATTGACCGGGCTACGCTCACCGTCAGCGCTTAACACGTAAATCGGTACGCGCTGCATCAGGGATTTAAGGCGTTCAGCCAGGGATGATTTACCGCCACCAACCGGACCCAGCAGGTAAAGAATCTGTTTCTTCTCCTCCAGCCCTTGCGCAGCATGTTTCAGGTAAGAGACGATTTGTTCAATCGCTTCTTCCATGCCATAGAACTCTTCAAACGCAGGGTAGCGTCCAATGACGCGATTCGAGAATATTCTGGAAAGGCGTGGCTCCTGAGCAGTATCAACCATCACCGGCTCACCAATGGCCATCAACAGTCGCTCTGCAGCGTTGGCGTATGCACTGCGATCCTGCTTACAAATTGCGAGGAATTCCTGCAGTGTGAACTCTTCGTCCTTGGCAGCTTCATAACGCTGACGATAGTGATCGAATATATTCATAGCGATGCCCGTCCTTTCGTTTTTAGCACAGGTAAAGGAGCGTAATTAAGATGCTCTTGCAGCTCCCGGAAGATATTCTCTATTGAGTACAGCAACCCTTATGCCAACCTGACGATTTTTTATCGGGATACACAATTCTTATGGTTACTCTGCTCGTACAAAAAGTCTCGTCTTACTTTTAACTGTAGAAGGCATTTAAGAAATTTCCTCCGTTTCTTCTCCTTATTTAGCGATATATCAATAACAAAGTCTCATAAGGGACAGGGAACCGATCTCTCAAATCACAGCGGTATTGATGGTTTCAGACAATTCTGCTGCGGCTAACAACAACCCCCATTAAAAGTTAAACCCTGTGGAGAAATTGGTTAGACTCTGCGTGTGATTGTTATATTTATGGACTGAATAAATTGTGAACCATTTCAAACTTAAAGCGCTTGCTCTGCTCGCACCCTGCTATTTTGCGGCTTTCAGCACGTATGCCGATCCCTTATCTCTTGGGGCCTCTGTTATTTACGCCGAATCGCCCTACCGCGGGGGACAGGACCGATATATACCGGTGCCGGTGATTAATTATGAAGGCGACAGCTTCTGGTTCCATAGCCTACAGGGGGGTTACTACCTGTGGAAGGACCCGCAGGATCAACTGTCGTTGACGGTGCTCGGTTCGCCGCAGCAGTATGACCCGAAAGACAATGATCTGAGCGATATGAAGCGACTCGACAAGCGTCGCATGACGTTGATGGCGGGTGCCAGCTATCGCCATATCTCACAGTGGGGCATCTTACGCACCGCGCTGTTAGGGGATGTACTCAACAACAGCAACGGTGTGATGTGGGATATGACCTGGTTGTATCGTTTCGATTTTGGTGCGTTTAGCCTGACGCCGGGGATTGGTGCCTTGTGGAACAGCGCCAATCAAAACCGCTACTACTATGGCGTCTCATCACAGGAAAGTGCGCGTACCGGTATCGCGCGTTATCAACCGGATGACAGTTGGTCTCCCTACCTGGAAATGAACGCCAGTTACCAGATCAGCCAAAGCTGGAACGCGACGGTTTCCGGACGTTATACCCGATTTGGTAGTGACATCAAAGACAGTCCAATGGTGAATAAGAGCGGGCAAGTGACGCTTTGGACAGGTATCAGCTACAGCTTCTGATGGCTGCAATGAAACGCCCCAAAATGGGGCATTTTTATTGCTGCGCACCAAGGCTGCGCACCGTTATGGTTCATTTGGAGGTTTTATGACAAAGATGATTCAGTTCAGGGGAGAAGCACCCATCCCAGCCATTGGCCAGGGTACCTGGTACATGGGGGAGAGTCCGGCGACACATCAGCAGGAAGTTGCCGCGTTGCAGGCAGGCCTCGACCTTGGGCTTAAACTGATTGATACCGCCGAAATGTATGCGGAAGGCGGTGCCGAAATGGTTGTCGGCGAGGCGCTAAAAGGACGTCGCGATCAAGCCTGGCTGGTGTCAAAGGTCTATCCGTGGAATGCGGGAGAAGTCGATGCGATAGATGCCTGCGAACGCAGCTTGCGTCGTTTACAGACTGATTATCTGGATCTTTATTTGTTGCACTGGCGGGGCAATGTGCCGCTGGAGGAAACCATTCGCGCCATGGAGACACTGCAACAGCAGGGCAAGATTCGCCACTGGGGTGTCTCCAACTTTGACACCGAGGATATGCAGGAACTGTGGGGAGAGCCGGGTGGAGAGGCCTGTTTAACCAATCAGGTGCTTTACCATCTGGCGTCTCGCGGTATTGAGTATGATTTACTACCGGAATGCCAGTTACGTGATGTGCCGATTATGGCGTATTGCCCGTTGGCCCAGGCTGGACGTCTGCGCCAGACGCTCTTCAGTGACCCGCGCGTGCAGCAGATTGCACAACAGCAGGGCATTAGCGTAGCGCAATTGCTGCTGGCGTGGGTGATTCGCAAAGAGGGGGTGATCGCCATACCGAAAGCCAGCAGTGTGGCGCATGTCCAGGAAAATGCGGCAGCGCTTAATGTGGTGTTAAGTGGCGAACAACTGGCCATTCTGAATCAGGCCTTCCCACCACCGCAGGCTAAACTGCCGCTGGATGTGGTCTAACGGCGCATGCGCGCCGTTTTGTCAGACTTTATTGCGTAACCGGAAAGTTGTGGCGAGGCGAGCAGGGGATTCACCGGCGCTCACCAGTGGCTGGTTAATGCGTGCAGTTTCGACACACACCATAGTTTTGTAACCATCGTTAGCCATATCCCCCATGCTGCACGACAGCTCCGGACCAGGATTCCAGGTGACAACGTCACTTTGATAGTGATGGTACACTTCGATCTGTCGATTGCCCGCTTTATCATGAATCACGCTGCAATCTTCCGGCGCGGTAAAGACGCGATCGATACGACCCGGATAGGTCTGCTTACCATTGGATGTGCCGACCGCACTGTCATTCACTTTATCCACGAAGCTGTTACCCAGACCGCTGACTTCAGTTGCCGCAATATCGGTCACCTGGAAGTAGCTGTGCAGCGCGGCAGTTGCGGCGAAGTCGCCATGCGCTTCCAGCTCAATTTCGCAATGGGCACCAATACGGAAGCGGGCGAGCAGGGTAAAATCGTGCGGCCACAGTTTCAGCGTTTGTGCATTACTCTCCAGCGCAAAGGTCAGAATGACGCCTTCTTCATTCTCGTCATGCGCGGATAACGTCCAGGATTGATTACGGGCGAAACCGTGCGCAGGTTCACCCGCCGGGCCAAACCACGGCCAGCAGATCGGTACGCCACCACGAATCGCCTTGCCGACAGCAAAAGGCGTCTTCTCACTGAGCCAGAGGACCGGCTGTTGACCACTGGGTTGCCAGGCGAGCAGATGCGCACCTTGCAAGGTAATGGCTGCGCGCACGCGGGGATGGCTGACAATAATGACCGGCAGTTCACCAATCTGACGTTGTGACAGATAAGGGGTGATCTGCTGAACTACGGGTAGCGAAAAAAGCGACTCTTGCATACAAAATCCTTCTCTTAAGCTAGCCAAATAAAAAGGGCGACCTAAGTCGCCCCTTGTCTGATCTGTCTGTTGTGCTGGTTAGCTTATTTAGCAGAAACCAGAGCAATCAGATCGAGAACCTTGTTGGAGTAACCGGTTTCGTTATCGTACCAGGAAACCAGCTTCACAAAGTTGTCATTCAGCGCGATACCTGCTTTAGCATCGAATACTGAAGTCAGTACTTCGCCGTTGAAGTCGGTAGAAACCACGTCATCTTCAACATAACCCAGAACGTCTTTCATTTCGCCTTCAGCAGCGGCTTTGATCGCTGCACAAATTTCTTTGTAAGAAGCCGCTTTTTCCAGACGAACAGTCAGGTCAACAACAGATACGTTCGGAGTCGGAACACGGAACGCCATACCGGTCAGTTTGCCGTTCAGCTCTGGCAGAACTTTACCTACTGCTTTAGCAGCACCGGTAGAAGACGGGATGATGTTCTGAGAAGCGCCACGGCCGCCGCGCCAGTCTTTGTGAGACGGGCCATCAACGGTTTTCTGAGTCGCGGTGGTAGCGTGAACAGTGGTCATCAGACCTTCAACGATGCCGAACTTGTCGTTGATCACTTTTGCCAGCGGAGCCAGGCAGTTGGTGGTGCAGGATGCGTTAGAAACGATGTCCTGGCCGGCATATTTGTCGAAGTTAGCACCACGAACAAACATCGGGGTGTCATCTTTAGACGGGCCAGTCAGAACCACTTTCTTCGCACCCGCAGCGATGTGTTTACGTGCGGTTTCGTCGGTCAGGAAGATACCGGTTGCTTCAGCAACAACGTCAACACCCACTTCGTCCCATTTCAGGTTAGCCGGGTCTTTCTCAGCGGTAACACGGATTTTTTTACCGTTAACAATCAGCGCGCCGTCTTTAACTTCTACGGTGCCGTCAAAACGACCGTGCGTAGAGTCATACTTCAGCATGTAAGCCATGTAATCGGCGTCCAGCAGGTCGTTGATCGCGACGATTTCGATGTCAGAACGCTGCTGCGCAGCACGGAAAACGATGCGACCGATACGGCCAAAACCGTTGATACCTACTTTGATAGTCATATATTCCACCAGCTATTTGTTAGTGAATAAAAGGTTGGCTGTAAAATTACAAAAACCTTACCAGGCGTCAAGCGGAATCGTGTCAATTGTTGCGACAGGTCAATTCCAATGACAGGAATTATTCGTTGCGCAAACGCTTGCGCAACAGGGATTATTCCAAAGCCAGATTTGCCGATCGCCGACTATAAAGGGATGTGGGATCTAAAGGGTGATCGGCATCACAAATTCGTGCTGTCGTCAGCAGGACGGATGTGTTCGCACGAAAAAAGACCCGGATGATGTTATTCATTTGTTAGAATACTAGTCGATTTTTTCAGAATGACACTCCGGAATCCCAAAATGGCTAAAGACACCGCATCCGCGGAAAAAATCGCGCAGCTGTCGGAAATGCAGCGCTATGTAACTCAGCATCGCGGAACCGAACCCCCTTTTACAGGAGCCCTGCTGCATAACAAGCAGGAGGGCATCTACCACTGCCTGGTTTGTAACGCACCGCTGTTCCTCTCTGAAACCAAATATGACTCGGGCTGCGGTTGGCCGAGTTTCTATCAGCCGGTTAGTGATGACGCTATCCGCTACCTCGAAGATGATTCCCACGGTATGCACCGGGTTGAAATCCGCTGTGGCAACTGTGATGCGCATCTGGGGCATGTGTTCCCGGACGGCCCACAGCCAACAGGCGAGCGCTACTGTGTGAATTCGGCCTCGCTCAACTTTACCGACGAGCAAGGCAATCAACAACAGGGGTAAGCATGAAACAGGAACTGGAAGCGATGTTGGCGGCGATGACGCCAGAAGTTTACCAGCGTCTTGCCACGGCGGTGGAAACCGGCAAGTGGCCTGATGGGGTAGCGCTGACGCCCGAACAAAAAGAAAATTGCCTGCAACTGGTGATGCTCTGGCAGGCGCGCCATAACGATGCGCCGCAACATATGACCATCAGCAAAGGTGGTGAGATGGTGACGAAGTCGAAAAAAGAACTGAAAGAAGAGTTCGGTATTGAGACGGATATCACCCGCATCAACCTGCACTGAGTAAAAAGCAGGGCTGTAAAACCAGCCCTGCTTTTTCAGATAATGATGGCACCCTGGTTACGCATTTGCTCGATGGCAATGGCGCTGTCTTCAGGGTTGAGATTGACCCCACGACAACCTTCCTCCACCACCTCGACCTGGTAGCCCAGTTCCAGCGCATCCAGCACGCTATATTTAACGCAATAATCGGTTGCTAAACCCAGCACCACCAGATGGCTGATGTCACGCTCGCGCAGCCATCTATCCAGCTCAGTTTTGCGCCGGTGGCCGTTATCGAAAAAGGCGCTGTAGCTGTCAACGTCAACATCTTCGCCTTTATGGAATACGGCATC
The DNA here is from genome assembly GCF_009728735.1 of Pantoea phytobeneficialis. Lineage (NCBI taxonomy): Bacteria > Pseudomonadati > Pseudomonadota > Gammaproteobacteria > Enterobacterales > Erwiniaceae > Pantoea > Pantoea phytobeneficialis. Next base: position 2,385,048 of record NZ_CP024636.1, on the reverse strand, counting down.
GATCAGCGTGCGATCCAGGTCAGGGTGGAAATCGGCACCCACCGAACCCTGAATGCCATGATCCGGCCACCAGATCTGCGCCAGCCCGTTCAGCTCACCCAGGGTATAAACCGGCTCACCCGATACCGACGCAAAGCTGCCATGATTATTCGGATGCCAGTCCTGCAATGCCACCACACACTCGCCCCGGGCACGAAACTCACGCGCGTAGCGATTCGCAACGGCAACGGTCAGGTCACCTTCGCGTACGGCCATGGGGCCGCCGGGGCAAAAATCGTTCTGTATATCGATGATTATCAGTGCCCGCTTCATCACATCTCGCTCCGTATCAGTCTTCTGTCAGTTCGCCACGTAAATTCTGTTGCATTCTGGCACGAATTTCCGCGCTGGTGAGGTTTTGACTCAGTAAAAAGTGAAGTTTTGTTAATGTCGCTTCCACGGTGAGATCAAAACCACTGATCACCCCGGCATGCTCCAGCGCATTCCCTGTGGCGTAACCACCCATATTCACCTTACCGGACATGCATTGCGTCAGGTTGACCACCACAATGCCGCGCTCGCTGGCCTGTTGCAGTTCAGCCAGAAACTCCGCGTTTTGTGGCGCATTGCCAACGCCGTAAGAACGCAGGATCAGGGCTTTCACCGGCTGACGCAGGAAGTTACGTACCACCTCGGCAGAGATCCCCGGATAAATCGTCACCACACCAATCGGCTGCGGGGTGATCGGGTGGACAATCAAGTCACCTGTTCCCTTAGGAGCTGGAGGGGTATTCAGGCGGCGAATATGGATACCGGCTTCCAACAGCGGCGACAGGTTAGGGGAGGCAAACGCATTAAAACCATCGGCGTGGGCTTTGGTGGTGCGGTTGCCACGGAACAACGTGTTATTAAAGAATAGCGCGACTTCATTAATCGGATAATTAGCCGCGACATACAATGAGTTAAGCAAGTTTTGCTGACCGTCTGAGCGTAACTCGGCCAGCGGGATTTGCGAGCCGGTCACAATCACTGGCTTGGCGAGATTCTCCAGCATAAAGGAGAGGGCCGAAGCGGTGAACGCCATGGTGTCTGTGCCATGCAGAATAACAAAGCCGTCGTATTGATCGTAATTCTGTTTGATATCATCGGCGATGGCCTGCCAGTCCTCCGGCGTCATATCGGAAGAATCCATCAACGGTTGGTACTCGTGGATGGTGAAATCGGGCATTTCCGGGCGATGGAACTCGGGCATATTCGCCAGTTGCTGTTGCAGATGGCCAGAAACCGGAATGTAGCCGTGTGCCGAACGCTGCATACCAATGGTCCCGCCCGTGTAGGCTACGTAGATATTTTTCTTTTGCATGAATGAACTCAGACTTGCCGTAAAACGCGCAGTATAAGGGGATTACCGGGGAAAAGCAGCCCGACCAGCGGCCGGGCTGTAAAGATTATTTTACCTGGCCACAGTTCAGGCAGAACGCGTAGCGATTTTGCGGATCGTTAAGGTTATCAAACAGACCGGGCTGTTTTTTCATTGCGCTCATGACATCCAACATCGGCGCAGGCAGCCACACTTTTAAGGCTTCCGGCATGATAGCGCTGGCAGACGCGCTCATCTGATTCAGCAGCAGATCCAGCATGCCCGGATCATCCTGATACCAGCTCAATTGCGGCGTGGTGATTTTAGCCAGTTCAGCGGCTTTGCTGACGGCATCATCAAAGTCACCCAGCGCATCCACCAGCCCGTTGGCTTTGGCATCGCTGCCGGTCCAGACATGGCCCTGGGCAATCTCATTGATCTGCTCTGGCGTCTTATGACGCGAAGCCGCCACTAAACCGACGAAGTTACGATAACCATTCTCGATGGTCAGCTGCATCAGTTGCTGTACTTCCGTCGGTAACGCTTTGGTGGTGGCGACGTCAGCCAACGGCGAGGTGGCAACGCCATCGGTATGCACACCAATGGTGCTCAGGCTGTTCTCAACGGTATTGATCACGCCGAAGATGCCAATCGAACCGGTCAGCGTGCTGGGGTTAGCCACAATGTAATCCGCCGGAGTGGAGATCCAGTAGCCACCAGACGCGGCCATCCCGCCCATCGACACCACTACCGGTTTACCTGCCGCATGGGCAGCAGCCAGTTCTTCGCGGATGGCTTCTGACGCGGTCACGCTGCCACCAGGGCTATTGACGCGCAAAATGATCGCTTTGATTTTCGGATCGAGACGCGCATCGCGGATCTGTGCAGCGGTGGTGTCGCCACCGACGTTTCCGGCGGTTTCTTCACCGTCCATAATCGCGCCACTCGCCATCACCACGGCGATATTGCCATCCTGCTGCGTGGGTTGCTTAACGGTGTAATCGTAAATGCTGACGTTACGATAATCGTTATTCTGTTTATCCCAGCCGAAGGTTTTAATCAGCTCCTGATCAGCAGAAGCACGGCTATCCAGCGCGTCGACCAACTTGTTGTTCAGCGCATATTTTGCCGTATCACCCTGTACCGCCTGCAAACCGCTGATGATACCGGCGGCACCCGGGAACAACTGTTCCGGGGTAATCTGACGGTTCGCGGAGACGGTGTTCAGATAGTTCTGCCACAGCTGACCGATCCAGCGGCTATCGGCATCGCGTGCTTCTGGTGACATATCGTCACGCAGGAACGGTTCGACCGCCGATTTATAGGTACCGACGCGGAAGACATGTGAGTTAACCTTCAGCTTGTCGAGCAAGGTTTTGTAGTACAGGCCGTTAGTGGCGAAACCGTGCAGATCAACGGTGCCCTGCGGCGAGAGATAAACTTTGTTGGCGTAACTCGCCAGATAATATTGTGCCTGGCTGTAACTATCGCCAATCGCGTAGACCGGTTTGCCGCTGTCACGGAATTCGCGCAGTGCTTTACCGACATATTGTAATGACGGCTGATCGCCACCGGCAAAATCACGCAGATCCAGCACGATGCCGGTGATGTTTTTGTCACTTTTTGCCTGACGAATGGCATCGACCACATCAAACAGCGAGTTTTCCTGGAGACGATCACTACTGGTACCCAGCAACTGACGGCCAATCCGGCTCAGACGGTTGCTGACCGAAGGTTTGTCCACCAGCACCCCGGTAAGATCGACTTTCAGCGCGCCCTGCTGGACCGGTTCGCTGCTGCCGGAACCGCTCACCTGTAACCAGATCCCCACACCCGCCAGGATCAACACAATCAGAAATAAATTAAGGATAAATTCCCGGATAAAATTCAGCACCCGCCAGCCCCAGCGGAACAGGCCAGCAATAATTCGCCACAATGTGCGCATAGACTCTCCATATTCACGTAGCCGAAGACAGCCAGCACGCCAGCCGCCTCGATATCGACCACATCCTAAAGAGCAGCGTGTTAAAAGTCAGCAGGAAATCGCGCCAGACTGTTACAAAAGATCGTGGTATGCCAGGATTAGACAACGTTTTTTCCAAGGGAGAAGATAATGGATGCACTTGATTTGTTAGTTAATCGCCGTTCAGCCTCACGTCTGGCGGATCCCGCCCCGGCAGGTGAGGTGCTGGAAAACATCCTGCGCGCCGGTATGCGCGCGCCGGACCACGGCACCCTGCAACCCTGGCGCTTCATCATCGTCGAGAAAGAGGGTCGTGAGCGCTTGAGCACGCTGCTGGAGCAGGCCGCGCGTGCCAGCGCGATGGATGACAAGGCCATCGAGAAAGCCAGCTCATCGCCGTTCCGGGCACCGATGATCATCACGGTGGTCGCACGTTGTGAAGAACATCCTAAAGTGCCACGCTGGGAACAGTTGATTTCCGCAGGTTGTGCGGTGATGGCGATGCAGATGGCGGCAGCCGCGCAGGGCTTCAATGGCATCTGGCGCAGCGGTCCCTGGACCGATCATCCGCAGGTGCGTGACGCCTTCGGCTGTCGGGAACAGGATGCGATTGTCGGTTTTCTGTATCTCGGTACGCCGCAGTTAAAATCCAGCACCACGGTTCTGCCCCCTGACACGGCGGAATTTGTCAGTTATTTCTGACAGACACCCGCGGGTTTCTCCGTCAGGCTGAGCGGCGTTGCAAATATTGCACACCGCGTGTGCGATTGATCGAGCTGTGATTGCGCACCACTTACCTCAGGCTGGCAGCCAGGCTAACATAGCGCTATCTGCCAGTGCATAAGGAACCTGCCATGAGTGACCCTGTTCGCCTGACCCAATACAGCCACGGCGCTGGCTGTGGCTGCAAAATCTCACCCCAGGTGCTGGAAACCATCCTGCATAGTGAACTGATCGCCTTCCACGATCCCCATCTGCTGGTGGGGAACGAAACCCGCGATGATGCCGCCGTTTATGACCTGGGCAATGGCAGTGCGGTGGTCAGCACCACCGACTTCTTTATGCCGATTGTTGACGATCCCCACACCTTTGGCCGTATCGCTGCCACCAATGCCATCAGCGATATCTATGCAATGGGCGGTAAGCCGATCATGGCGATCGCCATTCTTGGCTGGCCGGTGAATGTGCTGAGCCCCGAGGTCGCGCAGCAGGTGGTTGAGGGTGGTCGTGCGGCATGCCAGGCCGCCGGCATTGCGCTGGCGGGCGGTCATTCGATCGATTCACCTGAGCCGATTTTTGGCCTCGCCGTAACGGGCATCGTTGATGTGGCGCGGGTGAAGAAAAATAGCGCAGCCCAGCCTGGCTGCCAGCTGTTCCTGACCAAACCGCTCGGCATTGGTATTCTGACTACCGCCGAGAAAAAAGGGCTGTTACGACCGGAACATCACTCGCTGGCGGCGGAAGTGATGTGTCAGTTGAATAAGGTGGGTGCAGAGTTTGCCCAGCTCGCCGGAGTGACTGCAATGACCGATGTCACCGGTTTTGGTCTGCTGGGGCATTTAAGTGAAATCTGTCAGGGTTCCGGTTTACGTGCTGAGGTGAACGCGACCCAGGTGCCACGCCTGCCGGGAGTGGACGGGTATATCGCTGCCGGTGCCGTACCGGGAGGAACCAGTCGTAATTTTGCCAGCTACGGTCACCATGTGTCACCGTTGGATGACGCGACGCGTGCGCTACTGTGTGACCCACAAACCTCCGGTGGTTTACTGGTGGCGGTACAGCCTTCTGAAGTTGAAGCCTTTCACCGCTGTGCCATGCTGGCCGGTGTGACGCCCACCGCGATTGGCGAATTGTATGACGCCGAACCCAATCATCCGCTGATTACCGTAGTTAACTGACGTTTAAGGATCGACGCCATTCATGCGTTTGTTTATTGCAGAAAAACCGAGCCTCGGACGTGCCATCGCCGACGTGTTGCCTAAACCCCATCGACGCGGCGATGGTTATATTGCCTGCGGTAATGATCAGGTTGTCACCTGGTGCGTCGGGCATTTGCTGGAACAGGCGCAACCTGATAGCTACGACAGCCGTTATGCGCGCTGGAATCTGGCTGACTTGCCGATTATCCCTGAGAAGTGGCGGCTCCAGCCGCGTCCCTCGGTGGCGAAACAACTTAAAGTCATTGAAGGCTTGTTGGCGCAAGCGTCCGAAGTGGTTCACGCGGGCGACCCGGATCGCGAAGGACAATTGCTGGTGGATGAGGTGATTGATTACCTGCAATTGCCTGCGGAAAAGCGCCAGAAAGTACAACGTTGCCTGATTAATGACCTCAACCCGCAGGCGGTGGAACGCGCAGTGAGCCGCCTGCGTGAAAACCGTGAGTTTATCCCGTTGTGTGTTTCGGCGCTGGCACGCGCCCGTGCCGATTGGTTGTATGGCATCAATATGACCCGTGCCTGGACGCTGTTAGGGCGTAATGCTGGCTATGACGGTGTGTTGTCGGTCGGTCGGGTACAGACGCCGGTGCTTGGGCTGGTGGTACGACGCGATGAAGAGATTGAGAACTTTATCCCGAAGGACTATTTCGAAGTCAAAGCACATATTGTCACGCCAAAGGATGAGCGTTTTGTCGCCAGTTGGGTGCCGAGTGATGCCTGCGAACCCTGGCAGGATGAGGAAGGGCGCTTGCTGCACCGCCCACTGGCGGATCATGTGCTGGAGCGCATTAACGGCCAACCGGCGCTGGTCACCGCCTATAACGACAAACGGGAATCAGAAATCGCGCCGCTGCCGTTCTCCCTCTCCAGTTTGCAGATTGAAGCGGCAAAACGCTTCGGCCTGAGCGCACAAAACGTTCTGGATTGCTGCCAGCGGTTGTATGAAACCCACAAGCTGATCACCTATCCGCGTTCAGATTGCCGTTACCTGCCGGAAGAACACTTTGCCGGGCGTCATGCGGTGCTGAACGCCATTCAGGCCCATCAACCGGATATGACACCACCGGCTGATTTCAACCCTGAACAGCGCAACCGTTGCTGGGACGACAAGAAAGTCGATGCTCACCATGCCATCATCCCGACCGCACGCGCCAGTAAGGTGAATCTCAGTGAAAATGAAGCCAATATCTACGGCCTGATTGTGCGTCAGTATCTGATGCAGTTCTGTCCCGACGCGGTGTTTCGCAAGTGCGTCATTGATCTCGACATTGCGGGTGGCAAATTCGTTGCTAAGGCACGTTTCCTGGCGGAAGCGGGCTGGCGAGCGTTGCTTGGTAGCAAGGAGCGCGATGAAGAGAACGACGGCACGCCATTGCCGGTGGTCAGTAAAGGCGACGAACTGTTATGTGAACGTGGTGAAGTATTGGCAAAGCAGACGCAGCCGCCCCGTCCGTTCACTGATGCCACGTTGCTTTCGGCCATGACCGGCATCGCACGTTTTGTGCAGGATAAAGATCTAAAGAAAGTGCTACGTGCGACCGATGGTTTAGGAACGGAAGCGACGCGAGCCGGCATTATTGAATTATTGTTCCGGCGAACATTCCTGGTGAAAAAGGGCCGCTATATTCACTCTACCGAGGCGGGCAGGGCATTGATCCATGCGCTGCCGGAAATGGCGGCACGGCCTGATATGACTGCCCACTGGGAATCGACGCTAACCCGCATCAGTGAAAAAGCCTGTCGTTACGATGAGTTTATGCAACCGCTGGTCAGCACCTTAATTGGCCTGATTGGCCAGGCGCGCCAGCAGCCATCGCTACAGGCATTTCGTGGCATTGCCGCAAGCGGGGGCGCGAGTGAGAAAAAACGGACACGCAAACCTGCCCGGCGCAAAATGAAGGAGACCGAGTGATGCGATATCTGATGGTGTTGCTGAGTGGCGTTCTGTTGTTGAGCAGCGCGGCACAGGCGAATCGCACCCCTGATTCTGGCCGCACGGGTAACACCGACGTGGTGGTGGATATGCCACCAGAAGTTTGGACGCAGGGGCAAAATAATCAGCAGAGCAACTGTCTGCAATGCTGTACCTATGAGAACCGGAGCTACTCGGAGGGTGCGGTAGTCAAAGCGGAAGGTGTGCTGCTGCAATGTTCGCGCGATGAGAAAGTGATGGGTACTAATCCATTGATTTGGAAAATTATCAAATAAGTCGCGTGGCCTGAGTAGGCCACGCAGCGTCATCACAATTTAAAGGTTGACCATACCGGCGCATGGTCCGACGGTTTTTCCATGCTGCGGATGTCGTAATCAATACCGCTGTCGATACAACGCGATGCCAGAGGCTGACTGGCCAGCAGCAAATCGATACGCAGACCGCGGTTATCATCAAAGCCTTTGGAGCGGTAATCAAACCATGAGAAACGGTCAGTCGTTTCCGGGAATTGTGCACGCCAGGTATCAACCAGACCCCAGTTAAGCAGGCGGTCCATCCACTCACGCTCTTCCGGCAAGAATGAACATTTACCGGTGCGCAGCCAACGCTTACGGTTCTCTTCACCGATGCCGATGTCGAGATCGGTGCTGCTGATATTCATATCACCCATAATCAGCACCGGTTTGTCTGCTGCCAGTTGAGTTTGCAGGTAGCTTTGCAGATCCTGATAAAACTTCTCTTTTGCCGGGAATTTGATCGGATGGTCACGGCTTTCACCCTGCGGGAAGTAACCGTTGATCACCGTGATATTCCCAATCGGGCTGGGGATTTCAGCCATAATCAGACGGCGCTGGGCATCTTCGCCATCAAGCGGGAAGCCGCGATGTACCGCGACCGGCTCGGCTTTGGTCAGTAGCGCGACCCCGTAGTGGCCTTTTTGTCCATGATAAAAGACGTGGTAACCGAGTTTGCTGACCTCTTCAAGCGGGAACATGTCGTCATGGACCTTGGTTTCCTGCAAGCCAATCACGTCCGGCTGATGCTGTTCCACCAGCGCTTCAAGTTGATGAGGGCGTGCACGCAAACCATTGATGTTAAATGAGACAAATTTCATTTCGCTACCATTTTTATCCGCAAAAGTATGGCGGGATGGTAGCGAGTTTTGCGGTAAATGTCATGGTCAGAAGCGGCATTGCGTAGCGGCGCGATTTATCGCGCGTTTCTTCCGTGCTGAAAATGCGCGATAAATCACGCCGCTGTGCTTCAGAATCTGACAGCCCGGGCCAGTGCGGCAATCAATTCACTGCTGTTCATTCGCACGCAATAAGACGGCATGCCGCGTTCAAAACGCCAGCCTTCAGCCAGCGGCCCGGCATCAACGGCATCAAAGCCGAAGGCGTCGTACAACGCGACCGCGATTGCTTTACCTTCTGCATCGTCACCGGCTACCGGCAGGGCGCGTCGACCGGATGTGGCTGCGGCCTGACCGTCACTCTCCAACTGGGTCATTGGAATGGCGTTGAAGGCTTTGGTGATCCGCGCCTCTGGCAGGTAACGGGCCAGCAGTTCGCTGGTGGTAGTGGCGCGGGAAGATAATTCGGCGATGTCGCCGTCGCGTTCGCGATAGTAATTCACCGCATCAAGGACGGGCTTGCTGCCAATCTCAGTGGCAGGCAGAGCATCAATGGCGGTCAGCGGCACCGCTATAATGACGATATCACCGAAGCTGGCGGCTTCGCGTGCTGTGCCGATCTCACAACCGATCATCGGGCGCAGGCTGAACAGCGTTTGTGGGTCGCGTGAGTTACTGAGCATGACCTGATGACCGGCCTGAATGGCTAATTTGGCGATCGCCCGGCCTACGAATCCTGCGCCAATAATTCCTGTCTTCATTTTTCACTCCATCGGGTTGTTGTGAGTTGTAATATGATTCCCTCCCATAAGAAGATAAATCGCATTAATGTTGTTTTAAAAACAACTCTCAGGAGGGAATCATGGACAAACTGGCCGGGATGAAGGTGTTCGTCAAAGCCGCTGAATTAGGGTCATTTGCCGCTGTTGCTGATGCACTGGAGATGTCACCACAGATGGTGGCTAAACACATTGCAGCGCTTGAGACACGACTGGGTGCCGCACTAATCAACCGTACCACGCGACGTCAGCATTTGACTGAAATCGGCCGTCGCTACTATGAGCGTTGCCGCGTGGTGCTGACCGAAGTGGAGGAGGCGGATGCCGTAGTGTTGAATATGCAGGCCACGCCTTCCGGTATTATCCGTGTGAATGCCCCGGTGACCTTTGGGTCATACACACTCTCGCCTTTCATCAGTCGTTACCTCGCTGCCTGGCCACAAGTACAGGTCGAACTGACGTTGAGTGACAGAATCATCAATGCCACCGAAGAAGAAGCGGAGGTTTTGATCCGCATTGGGGAGTTGACCGATAGCTCTATGGTAGCCTGGCCGCTGGCACCCTATCGATTGATTGCCTGTGCAGCCCCGTCTTACATTGCGCGTCATGGCATGCCCCAGACACCGGCAGAACTGCAACACCACGCCTGCCTGGTTTATGGCTACTGGTCTGCCACGATGCCCTGTCGCTGGATCTTTCATAAAGCGGGCAAGATTGAAGAAGTCAGGCCGGAAGGGCGCTTACGCTCCAACGACTGGAAAGCCCTGATGCATGCTGCACTTGAGGGTTATGGTGTGACTCTTGGACCAGAAGATGTGCTTAAAGAGGAAATCGATAAAGGACGTCTGGTGCGGGTGCTGCCGGATTACAGCGGACCCTCTCGCCCAATGCATATACTGGTGCCATCGGCGCGTAAGCAAACGACCAAGATACGTTGTTTTGTTGATGCGGTGAGGACTGAGTTTGCGAATAAATAAGGGAGAATATTTGGATGGTGGTGGGAGAAGGATTCGAACCTTCGAAGTCTGTGACGGCAGATTTACAGTCTGCTCCCTTTGGCCGCTCGGGAATCCCACCAGGGATAAGGCATATTGTGGCAACAGGTCGCGGCGATTCAGATGGTGGTGGGAGAAGGATTCGAACCTTCGAAGTCTGTGACGGCAGATTTACAGTCTGCTCCCTTTGGCCGCTCGGGAATCCCACCACTGGCCTGAATCATTACGCCTGAAAGCGGGGCGCATAATACCAAATGCGCTTCATCTGTAAAGCGCCCGCACTAAATTTATGAATCGATTGCCCACTTTTTACTCGTGGCGCTGAAGGCTTGTGCAGTTCAGCGCCAAAGTGGTTAAAGAATGATCGTGCGGTTGCCGTATACAAATACGCGTTGACCCAGCACTTTATACAGTGCACGGCTCAAAACGTTCTTCTCTACATCGCGACCGGCGCGCATCATCTCTTCAGCGGTGTAGCTGTGATCAACGTTGATCACATCCTGCATAATGATCGGGCCTTCATCGAGATTGTCGTTCACATAATGCGCGGTCGCACCGATGATTTTCACACCACGTTCATACGCCTGATGATAGGGGCGTGCACCGATAAACGCCGGCAGGAAGGAGTGGTGAATGTTGATGATCTGGTTCGGATAGCGTTGCACAAACGCGGGCGTCAGGACGCGCATATATTTCGCCAGCACCACATAATCGGGTTGATAACGATCAATCTCATCCGCCATGCGGTTGTCGTGTTCTTCGCGCGTCAGACCTTCATGGCTGACCAGCACAAAGGGAATATCAAAGCGTTCAACCAACGAGCGCAGCGTTTCATGGTTGCCAATCACCGCAGCGATTTCCATATCAAGACCACCAAAGGCGCTTTTCATCAACAGATCGCCAAGGCAGTGCGCCTCTTTGGTCACCAGGATCACCACACGACGGCGACCTGCGCTGTTCAGTTCGCGAATTGAACCCGCCGGTAAGGCGCTATCAAGATCCGCAAGCAGGGTGTTGTCGTTGAAAATGCCTTCAAGCTCTGTGCGCATAAAAAAGCGCCCGGTACGGTGATCGACAAATTCGTTGTTCTGCACGATGTTGAGTTCATGCTTGTAACAAATGTTGGTGATTTTGGCGATCAGACCTTTCGCATCGGGGCAAATGGTACGTAAAACTTTTCGTTGCATGGTTTGCGCTTGCATCTCGATCAGAGTCCTGTCAAAGCGATGAATGGTAATGCTGTTGGGCTGATGTCCACATCAGCCACAACATTTTTTGTATTTTTTATCGGAGCCACAAGGACAGCGATCGTTTCGCCCCAGCGGGGGCGTTGTTCCGTCCACATAGTACCAGCGTTGATCCTCACGAAGAAAGCGTGAACATTCATAGATGGCCGATGTGCGTCCTTTTTCGAGGTATCGCGCAAAAAAGGTCACGAATGCTTCATTCTGATGGCTTCCCTGATTACAACGGGTTACATTCAGGCCCAGCCATTCAGTACCGGAAAAACTTTCAGATAATAACGTCTCAAGTTCGGCCACACGTTGGCTGGAGTGCCAGGTTGTGACCAACCATGCCGCGTTTTTCTCCACGTATGCCGTGTAGCGTGAGCGCATCAGCTGTTCGGCGCTTGCCGGGGTAGCCTGCCCGGTCAGAAAGGGTTGGCAACATAGGCTATACTGCTTTCCGCTACAGCAGGGGCACGTTTCGGACACGTCATCTCCACAAGGTGATTAAAGTTAAAGATTGCGCGCTATGGTAGCTGACTGTCGGGCGCGAAGCTACGTACCAGGTAAATCCCGAGGTGAGATGAGAAAGGTGAGGATCGGGCTGGCCCTGGGTTCAGGTGCCGCCAAAGGCTGGTCGCATATTGGCGTGATCAATGCGTTAGAACGGGCCGGGGTGGAGATTGATGTGGTTGCCGGCTGTTCGGTGGGGGCGCTGGTGGGATCAGCGTATGTCAGTGGCCGTCTTGGTATGATGGAACGCTGGGTCAGCGCCTTTCGCTACTGGGATGTGATTCGCCTGATGGACCTTTCATGGCAACGTGGCGGGCTATTGCGCGGTGATCGCGTGTTCAGCCATGTTCGGCAGCTGATACCCCATGAATTAATTGAGCAATGCGAAAAACCTTTCGGTGTCGTTGCCACCAATCTTAGTACCGGTCGTGAGTTGTGGTTAACCGATGGCGACCTGCATCAGGCGGTACGCGCATCATGCAGTATGCCAGGCTTATTACCACCCGTTGGCTACAATGGGTACTGGCTGGTCGATGGTGCGGTGGTCAACCCGGTACCCATTTCGCTTACGCGTGCGTTAGGGGCTGACATCGTGATTGCTGTCGATCTCCAGCATGATGCGCATCTGATGCAGCAGGATTTACTGTCAGTGACGCCGCAGAGTGGTGAGGAGCAGGCGGCAGCAGAAGCATTGAGCTGGGGTAAAAAATTACGTCAGCGACTACTGGGACTTACCCAGCGTCGTGCAAATCAAACGCCTGGTGCCATGGAGATTATGTCGACCTCCATCCAGGTGCTGGAAAATCGCCTGAAGCGCAATCGTATGGCAGGCGATCCGCCGGATGTGCTGATTCAACCCTTTTGTCCGCAAATTTCTACGCTGGACTTTCACCGGGCTGAAGAGGCCATTGCGGCAGGCAAGGCCGCCGTCGAGAAAAAAATGGATGAACTATTACCGCTGGTCCGTAGCAGATAGTCAGGTTGTTCATTCACAGGTGTTGTGACTTCGGTTAATTCTGAAAGGCACAACTGCGTTTTATGAACCACTATTGAAATGTCTGGTACGCAGGGGGAGAGAATGGAAAAACCGCTAATCGGCAAAAAGATACTCATTGTCGAAGATGAGGTCGTTTTCCGTTCGTTGCTTGATAACTTTTTAATCAGTCTTGGCGCGCAGACCATGCAGGCCGGAGATGGTCTTGATGGGCTGACGCTGCTCACCGCACAGGCGGTTGATCTGGTCATATGCGATCTGGAAATGCCGCGTATGGGTGGAATTCAGTTCGTGGAACGCATCCGCAGCCGGGGTAACAGCGTGCCAATCCTCATCATATCCGCTACCCAGAACATGGCGGATATTGCCCATGTGTTACGCCTTGGCGTTCAGGATGTACTGCTTAAACCGCTGAGAAATCTCGATCGTTTTCGCGAAGCGGTGTACGAATGTCTCTATCCTTCGATGTTTACCTCAAAAGTTGAGGAAGACGAACAACTTTTTCAGGACTGGGATGCGCTGGTGAGCGATCCTCTGGCGGCGGCAAAGTTACTGAAACAATTGCAGCCTCCGGTCCAACAAAATATTGCCAATTGCCGAATCAATTACCGACAACTCACTATGGCAGAACAGCCTGGCCTGGTGTTGGATATTGCTGCCCTGTCAGATAAAGATCTGGCGTTTTATTGTCTGGACGTCACCCGGGCGGGCGATAATGGCGTACTGGCGGCCTTGTTGCTGCGTGCGTTATTCAATGGCTTGTTGCAGGAACAACTTTCCGGTCAAAAGCAGCGGTTGCCCGAGTTAAATGGTCTGCTGCGCCAGGTCAATATGTTGTTGCGGCAGGCAAACCTTAATGGTCAATTCCCGCTGCTGGTCGGTTATTACCATCGGCAGCTGAAAAACCTTATTCTGGTGTCAGCCGGTCTGAATGCCACCCTGCACATTAACACCCATCAAATTCAACTCAGTAATGGCGTACCGCTTGGCACTATGGGGAGTACGCATCTTAATCAAATTAGCCAACGTGCCGAGTCCTGGCAGTGCCATGTATGGGGCGCTGGTGGCCGACTCCGCCTGATGTTATCGGCTGAAGAATAAACGATTACATTTATATTTTTCGCGGGTTGAAGACAGGACCAGGGCTTAGCTTTACACTTGGGTAATAGTCTTAAATTCCGCGGATTAACTTCATCCAGGATAAATCCGTCAAAGAGTAACTGATATACTCAATTTCGATTTTTAAACCGACATATCAAGTATTAACTTGAGCGGCCTATAAGAGAGGTATCTTGATGTCTGCCTTTAAGTCAAAAGTAAAAAAAGCGGTAATCCCTGTAGCTGGCCTGGGCACGCGTATGCTGCCAGCCACCAAAGCTATCCCGAAAGAAATGTTACCGCTGGTTGATAAGCCGTTGATCCAGTATGTCGTGAACGAGTGTATCGCTGCCGGCATTAATGAGATCGTGCTGGTCACCCATTCCTCTAAAAACGCCATCGAGAACCACTTTGATACCAGTTTTGAGCTGGAGTCGATGCTGGAAAAACGTGTTAAGCGTCAGCTGCTGGATGAAATCCAGTCTATTTGCCCACCGCATGTCACCATCATGCAGGTTCGTCAGGGCATCGCCAAAGGTCTGGGCCACGCTGTGATGTGTGCACACCCGCTGGTTGGTGATGAGCCGGTTGCAGTCATTCTGCCGGACGTGATCATCGATGAGTACGAGTCCGACCCGACGAAAGACAACCTGGCAGAAATGCTGTCTCGCTATGAAGAAAGTGGCCGTAGCCAGATTATGGTTGAGCCGGTTGCCGACGTGACGGCATACGGCGTGGTTGACTGCAAAGGTGCCGATCTGGCTCCGGGTCAAAGCGCACCGATGGTCGGTGTGGTTGAGAAGCCGAAAGCCGCTGAAGCCCCGTCAAATCTGGCGGTAGTGGGGCGTTATGTACTGTCTGCTGACATCTGGCCTTTGCTGGCAAAAACCCCTCCGGGTGCAGGTGGTGAAGTTCAGCTGACTGACTCCATTGCCATGCTGATGGAAAAAGAGACCGTTGAAGCTTACCACCTGAAAGGTGTGAGCCACGACTGCGGTAACAAATTGGGTTATATGCAGGCTTTTGTTGAATACGGTGTTCGTCATCCGGTTCTGGGTAAAGATTTCACCCAATGGCTTGAAGGCGCTGTAGGAAACAAAAAGTAATCCATTAAAAACAGGATAATTCAATGAAAGTCACTGTATTTGGTATCGGCTATGTCGGTCTGGTTCAGGCTGCGGTGTTAGCCGAAGTCGGACATGACGTTCTCTGTATTGATGTCGACGCGAAAAAAGTCGAAAACCTGAAAAAAGGCATCATTCCGATTTATGAACCCGGTTTAACCCCGCTGGTGATGTCGAACTATGAGGCAGGTCGCCTTAAGTTCAGCACCAACGCGGAAGAGGGTGTCAACCACGGTGTGATGCAGTTCATCGCGGTGGGGACGCCCCCGGATGAGGACGGTTCTGCCGATCTGAAATATGTGACTGCGGTTGCGCGTACCATTGCGCAACATATGAATGATCACAAAGTGGTTATCGATAAGTCGACAGTACCGGTCGGTACTGCTGATAAAGTGCGCGCAGTGATGACCGAAACCCTGAAAAAACGTGATGCTAATATCGCGTTTGATGTGGTTTCAAACCCGGAATTCCTCAAGGAAGGTGCAGCGGTTAATGACTGCATGCGTCCTGAGCGCATTGTTATTGGCACCGACAATGACGACGTGGTCGAGCTGTTACGCGAGCTGTATGAGCCGTTCAACCGTAATCACGATCGTATGATTTTGATGGACATCCGTAGTGCAGAGCTGACCAAATACGCAGCAAACTGCATGCTTGCCACCAAAATCAGCTTTATGAACGAGATGTCTAACCTGGCTGAACGACTGGGTGCGGATATTGAGAAGGTGCGTCAGGGTATCGGTTCTGATTCCCGTATTGGCTACCACTTTATCTATCCGGGCTGTGGCTACGGTGGTTCCTGTTTCCCGAAAGATGTGCAGGCGCTGATCCGCACAGCAGAGTCTATCGGTTACAAACCCCGTCTGTTGCAGGCGGTTGAAGATGTGAATGACTCGCAGAAAAGCAAGCTGCCTGGCTTTATCAAACGTCACTTCGGCGATGATTTGCGTGGTAAAACGTTTGCTCTGTGGGGGCTGGCATTTAAACCGAATACCGATGATATGCGTGAAGCCTCCAGCCGTGTACTGATTGAAACGTTATGGGAAGCAGGTGCTACCGTTCAGGCGTTCGATCCGGAAGCGATGGATGAAGCACAGCGTATCTACGGACACCGTAGCGACCTGAAGCTTATGGGTACCAAAGAAGCGGCGTTGCAGGGAGCTGATGGCCTGGTGATTTGCACTGAATGGCAAAACTTCCGTGCCCCTGATTTTGATGTGATTAAAACAGCATTAAAACAACCCGTGATTTTTGATGGTCGTAACCTGTATGATCCGGAGCGTATCAGCAAACGCGGTTTCGTTTATTATGCAATCGGCCGCGGGGCTTCAATTCAAATTGCGTAATAGATGAGGGATGTATGAAGTTTCTGGTTACCGGTGTAGCAGGTTTTATTGGATTTCATGTGAGTCAGCGTCTGCTGGCTGCCGGTCACCAGGTTGTCGGCATCGACAACCTTAATGACTATTATGATGTCGGCTTGAAACAAGCCCGCCTTGACCAGATAGCGCAACATCCCGCATTCAGCTTTAGCAAAATGGACCTGGCAGATCGCCAGGCCATTTCTTCTTTATTTGAGCAGCAAGGTTTCGACCGGGTTATTCATTTAGGCGCGCAGGCAGGGGTGCGATATTCCATAGAAAATCCACATGCCTATGCCGATGCAAACTTGATCGGGCACCTGAATATTCTTGAAGGTTGTCGCCACCATAAAATTGGGCATTTGCTTTACGCCTCGTCCAGTTCAGTTTATGGTCTGAACCGCAAAATGCCTTTTTCAACTGATGATTCGGTTGACCATCCTGTTTCACTTTATGCGGCGACCAAAAAAGCTAATGAGCTGATGTCGCACACCTATTCGCATCTCTACCAATTGCCCACTACAGGTTTACGTTTCTTCACGGTATACGGTCCGTGGGGACGTCCTGATATGGCGTTGTTTAAATTTACGCGCGCAATGCTGGCAGGTGAGCGCATTGATGTTTACAACAACGGGCAAATGAAACGCGACTTCACCTACATTGATGATATTGCCGAGGCCATTGTGCGTTTGCAGGATGTGATTCCGCAACCCGATGAGCAATGGACGGTGGAGACCGGAACGCCAGCAAGCAGTTCAGCACCTTATCGCGTGTATAACATCGGGAATAGCCAGCCAGTGAGCCTGATGGATTATATCAAGGCACTGGAGAATGCCCTGGGCATCGAAGCAAATAAGAATTTGATGCCGATGCAGCCGGGAGATGTGCTGGAGACCAGCGCGGATACGCAACCATTGTATGATGCGATCAATTTCCGGCCACAAACCAGCGTCGCTGAAGGCGTGCAGCAATTTGTTAACTGGTATCGTGAATTTTACCACTCGTAATCATGCATGAAAAAAGGAAGCCTCAGGCTTCCTTTTTTTACCTGGTGAATTCACCAAATGGGTGTGTAATCACAAAAATTGCTAAGCACTGGTGGGGTTACAGCAGGAAATCGTCCAACTGTTTGCCTTGTTCTTCAATCGCTTTTTTAATCACGGCTGGTGTACGACCCTGACCAGTCCAGGTACGGGTTTCACCATTTTCGTCAACATACTGATATTTTGCCGGACGAGCTGCGCGCTTGGTTTTACCCGCAACTTTAGTTTCTGATAAAGCCTGCAATAACTCATTCGGGTCGATACCATCAGCAATCAGCATCTCACGATATTGTTCGAGTTTACGCGTACGCTCGGCATTTTCTGCTTGCGCATGAGACTCTTCTTCACGACGTTCATTCACCACAACTTCGAGTTTCTCCAGCATCTCTTCCAGAGTTTCCAGAGTGCATTCCCGAGCCTGTGCGCGCAATGTACGGATATTATTAAGAATTTTAAGTGCTTCGCTCATTGTCCTAATCTCAAAATATATTTAATGGGAGTTGTTCTGCCAGCTCATAATAGTGGCGGAAAAAAATAACTGCAATAGCCTGATTAAAAAGTAAAACGTAAATTAAAACGCAGAAGGCATTTTTAGCGACAGATGTAGTCTATTTAACTTGTCACATTGTATTCGATAGCCCTTAAAGTTTGTGGTTCAAAGGTGCGGTGAAGGCATGCAGTTGATCCGCTAAAGGAATAAAAATGAATAAAAAGTCGGCATGGCCACTCCTTTATCATTGAGTGCTATTTGCGTGCTCAAGCGGCATTCTGTTAAGTGAACTTATGCTGTTAATTTGAGCAAATGATAAAAACAATCCTACGCTACAGCGTGATACCTTTATGGTAGACTTGCGCGCATCTGATTTTGGCCCTGAAGAGATTTACCAATGGCTCAACTCTATTTTTATTACTCAGCGATGAACGCGGGCAAATCAACGGCGCTGCTACAGTCATCCTATAATTATCAGGAGCGTGGTATGCGCACCCTGGTCTATACCGCTGAAATTGACGATCGCTTTGGTGCGGGCAAGGTAAGTTCACGTATCGGTCTGTCATCACCTGCCTGCTTATATAATGCAGAAACTCAACTCGATGTGGAAATAGCCGCAGAACATGCCCGTCAACCGCTTCATTGTGTATTGGTCGACGAAAGCCAGTTTCTGACGCGCGAGCAGGTCAGGGCGTTGTCGGATGTGGTCGACAATATGGATATTCCGGTGCTGTGCTATGGATTACGCACCGATTTCCGTGGCGAATTATTTGTCGGTAGCCAATATCTGTTGGCATGGGCTGATAAGTTGGTTGAGCTGAAAACCATCTGCCATTGTGGACGTAAAGCCAGCATGGTTTTACGCCTCGACGCCAGCGGTAAGCCTTTTAGTGAAGGTGAGCAGGTGGTGATCGGTGGAAATGAGCGATATATATCTGTCTGCCGTAAACATTATAAACAGGCGATTGATGAAGGATCATTAAAAGCCATATACGGTAATCGCCAGCCCGAATTATAAAATTGCATACATAAAAAAACCCGCCGAGGCGGGTTTTTTTATTATTCAAACTCAGGCTTTTTTGGTTTTTTTCTCTGCTTTCACCACTTTCACCGGTTGTAAGTCAACGGCTTCCGCCACTTCGGCTGTCGCTTCGACAAACTCACGGCCGTAGAAGGTATCCAGCATGATTTGTTTCAGCTCAGCAATCAGCGGATAACGCGGGTTCGCACCGGTACACTGGTCATCGAAGGCATCGTCAGCCAGCTTATCCACTTTCGCGAGGAAATCGGCTTCCTGTACCCCGGCTTCACGAATTGAGGTCGGAATACCCAACTGGGTTTTCATCTCTTCCAGCCACGCCAGCAATTTCTCAATTTTCTGCGCGGTACGGTCGCCATCGGCACTCAGACCCAGATGATCAGCGATTTCAGCGTAACGACGACGTGCCTGCGGGCGGTCATACTGGCTGAAGGCGGTCTGCTTGGTTGGGTTGTCATTGGCGTTGTAGCGAATGACGTTACAAATCAGCAGGGCGTTCGCCAGACCATGTGGAATATGGAACTCAGAACCCAGTTTGTGGGCCATTGAGTGACATACACCAAGGAAGGCGTTAGCAAACGCGATACCGGCGATGGTGGCCGCATTGTGCACACGCTCACGCGCTACCGGGTTTTTCGCACCTTCTTTATAACTGGCTGGCAGATTCTCTTTCAGCAGTTTCAGTGCCTGGAGCGCCTGGCCGTCAGAGTATTCATTGGCAAGGACGGAAACGTAGGCTTCCAGCGAATGGGTTACCGCATCCAGGCCACCGAAGGCGCAGAGTGAACGCGGCATATCCATCACCAGGTTCGCATCGACAATTGCCATATCCGGAGTCAGCGCATAGTCAGCCAGTGGGTATTTCTGACCGGTCGCGTCATCCGTTACCACAGCAAACGGCGTTACTTCAGAACCGGTACCGGAAGTGGTGGTGATGGCGATCATGCGTGCTTTCACACCCATTTTCGGGAATTTGTAGATACGTTTACGGATGTCCATAAAGCGCAGGGCCAGTTCTTCAAAATGGGTTTCCGGATGTTCATACATCACCCACATGATTTTTGCCGCATCCATCGGTGAACCACCACCCAGGGCGATAATCACGTCAGGTTTAAAGCTGTTCATCTGCTCAGCGCCTTTGCGCACAATGCTGAGCGTTGGGTCAGCTTCGACTTCGAAGAACACTTCAGTCTCGATACCGTGTGATTTCAGCACGCGGGTGACCTGGTCAGCATAGCCATTGTTGAACAGGAAACGGTCAGTAACGATGAAGGCGCGTTTGGCCCCATCCGTTGCCACTTCTTCGAGTGCAATTGGCAGAGAACCACGACGGAAGTAGATGGACTTCGGAAGTTTATGCCACAACATATTTTCAGCTCGCTTGGCCACGGTTTTCTTGTTGATGAGATGTTTGGGTCCCACGTTTTCAGAAATGGAGTTACCGCCCCATGAACCGCAACCGAGCGTGAGTGACGGAGCCAGTTTGAAGTTATACAGGTCACCGATACCACCCTGTGAGGCCGGGGTATTGATCAGAATACGCGCCGTTTTCATCTTGTCGCCGAAGTAGTGTACGCGCTCACCCTGGTTATCCTGGTCGGTATAGAGACAGGAGGTGTGGCCGATACCGCCCATAGCAACCAGTTTTTCCGCTTTACCCACCGCGTCTTCGAAATCTTTGGCACGATACATCGCCAGAGTCGGGGACAATTTTTCATGCGCGAAAGGTTCTGATTCATCAACCAGTTTTACTTCACCAATCAGGATTTTGGTGTTAGCCGGGACGGTGATACCGGCCATTTCCGCAATTTTAGGCGCTGGCTGTCCAACAATGGCGGCATTCAGTGCGCCATTTTTCAGGATGATATCCTGAACGGCTTTCAGCTCTTTACCCTGCAACAGATAGCCGCCGTGGGTGGCAAAACGCTCACGCACTGCTTCATAAACGGAGTCAACGACAATCACTGACTGTTCAGAAGCACAGATCACACCGTTATCAAAGGTTTTGGACATCAGTATGGAAGCAACAGCACGTTTAATATCCGCTGTTTCGTCCACCACTACCGGGGTATTACCGGCACCCACACCAATGGCAGGTTTACCTGAGCTGTAAGCGGCTTTCACCATGCCCGGTCCACCGGTTGCCAGGATCAGGTTGATATCCGGGTGATGCATCAGCTGATTTGACAGCTCAACAGACGGGGCATCGATCCAGCCGATAATGTCTTTCGGTGCGCCTGCGGCGATAGCTGCCTGCAACACGATATCTGCGGCTTTGTTGGTGGCATCCTTAGCACGCGGATGTGGTGAGAAGATAATACCGTTACGTGTTTTCAGGCTAATCAGTGCTTTGAAGATGGCGGTAGAGGTCGGGTTGGTGGTTGGAACAATACCGCAAATCAGGCCGATAGGTTCAGCGATGGTGATAGTCCCGAAAGTGTCATCAGTTTCGAGCACACCACAGGTTTTTTCATCTTTATAAGCGTTGTAGATATATTCGGAAGCAAAGTGGTTTTTGATTACTTTATCTTCAATGATGCCCATGCCGGATTCGGCAACGGCCATCTTAGCCAGAGGGATACGTGCATCAGCAGCAGCGAGCGCGGCAGCACGGAAGATTGCATCAACTTGTTCCTGACTAAAGTTGGCGTATTCACGCTGTGCCTTTTTAACACGTTCTACCAGTGCATTAAGTTCGGCGACATTAGTTACGGCCATGGTGTTCTCCTGAAGGAAGTTAAACTTTTTTAGTAAACAAGCCTGGATCCAGAAGTATAGTCGTGCACTGGTCAGGAGAAGCGAGGGAACTCGCAGTTGCTTACTAAAAAGGTTTTCCGGTCTGGATACTAAAGCCTCAGGATTCTGTTTCGATGGGGTAAGATTACCCCCGATGAGGTAGGAGAATTATGATGCAGATCAATTTTGCCCCAAGCTGACACCTTTCAGCACCCACTTTCGCAAGTAAAGTAATCGCGGGCGCCACAAAATGACGACTGCTCAGCAGCAAAGTGGTAACTCACCATTAACGCCAGTCAGATGCACTGGATTAAAGGTAAAAAAGCAGCATAGTTTTCTGCTTAAACCACTGGTTTTTCTCCCGGCTTTTGCACTACATTAAGCGCGATTTTCACTGTGACCATTTCTGGAGCTGACTGTGACCCCCGTGCTACTTGATCTATCCGGCTATATTAAGTTTTTTGTCGGTTTGTTCGCCCTGGTGAACCCGGTGGGCATCATTCCGGTGTTTATCAGCATGACCAGCTACCAGGGGGCTGCGGAGCGCAATAAAACCAATCTTACGGCTAACCTTGCAGTGGCGATCATCCTGTGGACCTCGCTGTTTCTTGGTGATGCGATTTTGCATCTGTTCGGCATCTCCATTGATTCCTTCCGCATTGCTGGTGGCATCCTGGTGGTGACCATTGCCATGTCGATGATCAGCGGTAAGTTGGGTGAGGATAAGCAGAACAAGCAGGAGAAATCAGAAACCGCGATTCGCGAAAGCATTGGTGTGGTGCCTCTGGCATTGCCGCTGATGGCCGGTCCCGGCGCCATCAGTTCCACCATCGTCTGGAGTACCCGGTATCACAACTGGCAAAATCTGCTGGGATTCACCGTCGCTATTGCCATATTCGCCTTTTGCTGTTGGCTGTTGTTTCGAGCGGCACCGTTAATGGTTCGCGTACTTGGCCAGACCGGAATCAACGTTATTACCCGTATTATGGGTTTGCTGTTGATGGCGTTAGGAATTGAATTTGTAGTCACCGGACTAAAAGCCATTTTCCCTGGTTTATTAAGTTAAAAATTGGCTTAATTTTTCTCACGTCATCAATGGATGATCCTGAATGGTGCAATCAGGTAAAATATTGCACCATTTAAGTGCTTTTATTCATCGTGCTTAACAGCGCAGTGCTGATATCAATTTTGCTACTGCCGTCTCCTTCCCTTGTGTGATTCTCGTTTTTTATTGTGATAATTATCACAGCATCATATCTGGCATAATTGCCAATGATATAAATAAAACCTCTGTATGTGGTTATTTTAGTGAATTTATATGCCATTGGAATGCTAACTAATGGCATATAACGCATTTAAGATATAAGCCAGTCGCGCATGCGCATAATGTCAGCAAAAATTGATATAAATAAATTAAAATCAATGAATTATGTGATAATTCTGGTTAAGAATTAACACTTTTCCTTCTCACCAGGACGTGATAAAAGAGAATTAGCTAACATTTTTGCGGTTTAGCTTTGGCGTGCGGGTATTTGTTCTGATAATTTTCGGACCATCACAATTTTTTTATCTGATAGTCAAAAATGTGTACGGTTCTTGCTTACACGCTATCAGGTTTATGTTTAGG
>NZ_CP024636.1:1829024-2061619 GCF_009728735.1 Pantoea phytobeneficialis | reverse complement strand
TAAATGCCGGTCGCTTCGAGCACCACCATCACCTGTTCAGGATGGCATTTTTGCCTGATTAACCAGTCATTTATCTCCCGGCCGGCGTCGGGATGATTTTTGAGGGTTTTGGTTTTCTTTTTCCCGTTGCCGGGCAACAGGCAGAGGTCGAGTTTGTTTTTACTGACATCAATACCGAGATAAATCATAAGACAGCTCCCTTTCACATGAACCATCACGCCATCTTGCCTTGTACATACGAAGTCAGAGCTTCTGGTTACCGTTCAGAGTAGATGCTGGCGTGAAAGGAGAAACGGAGGGCTTTAAGCTACGGCACAAGATCGGGTCTTAAGCGGCGCGACAAGCTGCCTCCGTTTCGTGTAACGGGTAGCTAACCAGTTACAACTTCAAGATACAAGCGGCGCGATTNATCGCGCGCCTTTGATTTTGACGTTGCGGTTAAAATGCGCGATAAATCGCGCCGCTACAGGGATATTTATTACGCGAAACGCTGCAACGCCAGCAACGGGCTGGTCAACGGGCGTTGTTCCTCCGTGAAGTCCTGCGCCGCCACCGCCATCGAAACCTGGGCCAGCGCCACATGGTCAGCGCCTTGCTGACGGGCCTGATTGACGGCGTCTTTAATCAGTCGACGATAGCCCTGTTGATCCCCTGCTTTGAAGGTCGCCCAGGCATCGGGGATCAGGCGCACTTCCGGTGGCAATCCTGCCAGCGTTGATGGACAGAACAGCGCGGTGGTTGCCGCCAGCGTGGATTCTGCGGCACAGAGCACCAGCGATTTACCGCCGCGACGATGGACTTCATCAGCCAGCATGC
Organism: Pantoea phytobeneficialis; assembly: GCF_009728735.1. NCBI lineage: Bacteria > Pseudomonadati > Pseudomonadota > Gammaproteobacteria > Enterobacterales > Erwiniaceae > Pantoea > Pantoea phytobeneficialis. The sequence goes on along the minus strand of NZ_CP024636.1, from coordinate 2,060,803 downwards.
GATCGGTACGATAAACCTGACAGTCATTTGCTGCATTGTGAAAACCATCCGCGACCGGCCCCAACGTCGAACAGGTGATCAGAATGGCATCAAACCACGGCGTCAGGCTGTGCAGCAGCGCCGTGATCTGCGCCTGTTGCTGGCTGGTCATGCCGCCACTCAATTCAGCTTCCGCCAACAGATGTGGCATCACCAGATGGCTTATGGTGGTCGGTGCGATACCCAGGCTGGCGGCAGCCTGATCAAAGATGGTGATATTACTGGCGGCGGTGTGTAAGCAGGCAATGGTCATAGGAAATCCTTTTGGCGTAATCAGCGATGTCGCTCACTATCCTGCTTAGCTGCGTTGCATTAGTCACGAAATTTCATCAGAATTATTTCACATTGCCATCAGTAGGTTATCGCTGACACGCGTAGCATCATGGACCTGAACCTTATTGCCTTTATTATCGCCATCCTGCCGGTCGCTTTGTCACCGGGGGCCAGTTTCACCCTGGCGATCAACAACACCCTGTCGGCAGGCAGTCGTGGTCTGGCGGCAATCATTGTTGGTACTGCGTTAGGCATTTATACCCACGCGCTGCTGATTGGTTCCGGTATCAGCGCCCTGCTACTGCATTCTCCCCGCGTTTTTACCCTGCTGAGTTTCGCCGGTAGCCTTTATCTGTTCTGGCTGGGGGTGCAATTGATCAAACGAGGCCGCAATGTCGCCTCACCCTACCTATCCGCACGCCCGCGCCAGACGACGATGAAAGAAGCCTGGCTGGCAAATGTGCTGAATCCCAAAGCGGTGATGCTCTACCTCACCGTGGTGTCACAGTTTGCCGGTAAACAAAGCGCATTCGCGCATTTTTTGCTGCTGGCGACCGTGCATATCCTGATTATGAGCCTGTGGCTGGTGCTGGTGTGCTTCGCCCTGCTGACCTCGGCCAAACTGATCAACATTCAGAAAATGGGTTTCTTTATTAACGTCATCGGCGGCGCGGTGCTGGTGATTTTCGCCATGCACAACTTTGCCCAGTTGCTGCTAAAACTGATGGGGCTGTCATGGTAATGCCCGCACTTTCTCTGGCCGAACTCGGCCCGCGCATCTGTATTCTTGGCCCGTCGAACAGCGGCAAATCCACGCTGGCACACGCCATTGCGCAAAAAACCTCGTTACCGTTAGTCCATCTCGACCAGCTTTATCATCTGCCCAATACCCACTGGCAGGCACGTAGTGAAGCCGAGTTTCTGCAACTGCATCAGGCGGCAGTCGCTGAACCCAACTGGGAGATGTTTCGCTACCTGTTGTTATATACGCGCAGTAAGCAACCGCGTAATCGTGAGATGTTCGCTTCGTGGCAGCAGCCAAAACTGTTGCTCTCTTCCGCGGCTGAATTGCAGGCTTGTTATCAGGCGTGGGGGTTAACACGCTAACCCCTGACCGTAGCGGCGCGATTTATCGCGCGTCTTTGTTTTTGATATTGCGGTCAAAATGCGCGATAAATCGCGCCGCTACGGGTAAAAATGCCCCGTCCGTGTTGCGACAAGGCATATTCTTCGGCTTACTTCAGGCGGAATGCCACCACGCTGTCACCTTGTTTGGTGCCAAGTGAACCGTGACCGCCCGCCGCAATCACCACATACTGCTTACCATCTTTACCCATAAAGGTGGAGGGTGTGGCTTGTGCGCCAGCACTCAGCTCGGTCTGCCACAGCAGTTCGCCGGTGGTGCTGTCGTAGGCACGGAAGAAGTTATCTGCCGTAGCGCCGTGGAACACCAGATCGCCCGCCGTCACCAGCGGACCACCATGTGCCACCATCCCCATCGGGAAACCAAGCGGGAAACGCCCCGGCAGGAAGCTGGTGTTAAGGTTTTTGGTGGTACCGACGCGACGCAACCATTCGGTTTTGCCGGTCTTCAGATCCACACCCACCATCCGGCCCCACGGTGGCGCGATGCACGGAATGCCGAGATCGGAAGCCAACTGCTGGATATGGATAGCGTAATCACCGTGGAAGTTTTCATTCCAGTATGGCTGACCATCTTTGGTGAACATGCGTTCGGTGGCCGTCTGCGGGGTACGCTTAATCAGGGTATATTTGTAAGCCAGACGCACCGGTGCCGCAATCAGTAGCTGACGCTGTGGATCGACCGCCACCGAACCCCAGTTGAACACCCCAATATTGCCAGGGAAGATCAGCGAGCCTTTCTCCGTCGCCGGAGTCCACGGATTGCCATCGTAACGCAGGGTACGAAAGTCGATACGGCATGACATCTGGTCAAACGGCGTAATGCCCCACATCGATTTTTCCGTCAACGGCTGCGGAATAAAGTTCAGGCTGGAGACCGGTTGTGTGGCGGCAAATTTCTCACCTGCTACACCACCCTCGGTGGAGACCTTCACCTGATTCACCGGATAGACCGGCTGGCCGGTGAGGCGGTTCAGCACAAACAGGTTGCCGGTTTTGGTCGGCAGAATGACGACCGGCTGACGATTCCCCTGATAATCGATATCCACCAGCGACGGCTGTGACGGATTATCGCGGTCCCACAGGTCGTGGTTAGAACTCTGATAACGCCATTTGAAGGCACCGGTGTGCAGATCCAGCGCCACCAGCGCATCGCGGAACTTCTCCGTGTTGCTGTTCGCATCACGTTCGATACCCACTTCATCCGGCGAGGCGTTGCCAAACGGCACATAGACCAGGCCATTTTTCAGATCGGCGCTCAGCGTGCCCCAGGCAACCGGAGTATCCTGCGGATAGGTTTTATCCGCCGCGACCGGCTGGGTGTTATCCGGGTTAGCCGGGTCGAAGTTCCACACCAGACGGCCAGTCAGCACATCAAAGGCACGGATCACACCCGACGGGTTGCCGCTGTTGAAGCCGTTGTCCATCACCGAACCGCCAACAATCACCAGATTGCCTGCCACCAGCGGCGCGGCGGTTTGCATCAGCGCATGTGGACGGACTTCGCCCATGTTGCTGTGCAGATCCACCACACCGTTGTTGCCAAAGTCAGCGCAGAGTTTGCCGGTGTCCGCATCCAGCGCAATCAGCTGCGCATCGGTGGTGGCATTGAAAATGCGCTTACGGCAGATAGCCGGATTGGCAGCTGTGCTCTCCGTCGCCACTGGCGTCTGCTGGTAATAACTGACGCCACGGCAGGTCTGGTGCTGCTGCAAATACGAGCGATCTTTGGCTGGCGTATATTTCCACTTCACCGCACCGGTTTCCGGGTCGAGCGCATGGACTTCATTGTGCGGCGTACAGAAATAAAGCATGCCGTTGGCTTTCAGCGGCGTTGCTTCAAAGGTGTATTCACTGGCGTCATCACCCTGACGCAGATCGCCAGTGTGATAAGTCCAGGCCACTTCAAGGTTTTTGACGTTATCTTTGGTGATCTGATTCAGTCCCGAGAAACGCAGACCATCCGTTGTGCCACCGTAGGCGGTCCAGTCGTCTTTCGCGCCCTGCTCGCCAGCCTGCGCGCGTTCATTACTGATGGTGCCTGCCTGCGGCAGGGGATCGTAGAAGCACAGCCCGATCACCAGCACAATCATTACGCTCACCGTACCACCCAGCAGCGGATGAAAACGGCGTTGCCCCTGATACAGCGGTTTCACCACCCACGGCATTGCCAGCCACAGGCCGATAACCCCAAAGACATCACCACGGGGAATCCATTGCCACTTATCAAAGCCCACTTCCCAGATAATCCACACCAGCGTAATCCACATCAGCACCGCATACAGCACCAGGGCACTACGTTGTTGTTTAAACAATAAAATGGCGGTAATCAGTAACCCAACCGCCATCAGTGCATAGAATGCACTTCCTCCCAGCATCAACAACTTACCGCCCATGTAGAGCAGCGCGATGCCCAGTATCGCCAGTACGATACTGGTGAGTTTGTTAACCATGCTTATCCCTCAAGCTTTGCAAAAGCACTTAAATTTTCTTAAAAGAAACCTACAGATGTTCAACATAATTTTAACTAACGTTAAGGAAATGCTAAACCACATGTCCAAACGTATCATAAGCAATGTTTATCAATTTAGCGCAGCTGATTTGAGACTGCCGTAGAGCACATCAATCCGTGATTGAAATCACGTTTCATTATTGGTGGGGAGAATTAATCATTAGTGAGGATAAATAGCATCTTTTGTTCATGCGATGAGCAGTAAATCACCATAACAGGTTAACCGTATGATTAATCGCCTAACCAAATTCGTAGCGGCGCGATTTATCGCGCAGTTTTCAGGATTATTTAAACACGCGCGATAAATCGCGCCGCTACGGGACCGTACATAACTGTGCATTAAATGAATTACTTTAATTGGTTAGTTTTTGTCTGGTGCGATTATTCCCATAACGACTTCCCTCGCTCATATCTATCTCGCCAATTTTATTCAGTTTTTAATTAATTCGGCATTTTCACATTATTTAATAATGATAAGTCATTGCACAGGGTGGTTATTTTGAGAGTTTTCTCAGCCTAAAAATATCAGGGGGGTGTGATATAAGTCACGCGACCGTTCTGGAGTAAGTCTGCTTATAACAAGAAGGTTAACGATGATCAGTGCCAATTCACTTTATCGCAAATTACGTTTCCCCTTTAAGCTCACCCATGCTGCGTTAAAATATCCCCGAGCCAGTGCCCGCGTCAGACAATATAAAGTGTTGTCACCGGAGCAGACCATTGACTTGCTACTGAACAACGATCACCTCTCAATCAGCCGCTACGGTGACGGTGAACTGGAGATGACGTTGTTTAAAAACATTGGTTTTCAGGCATTTGATGAGCGGCTTTCAATCCGTTTAAAAGAGATTTTGCGCCGGGGTGTGAATCATAATCCCAGTTGTTTATTGTGTTTGCCGGACGCCTTTCGCAGCACGCGACATATGCGTTTTGGCTCTGCCTTGTTCTGGTTTTTCCATAAAGCGTTTTGTTTTTTACGCTATGAGCCATTATTAAGTAAGAAATATTGTTACGGTAATACTTCGGTGACGCGGCCTTATCACGATTATAAAGACAAGACATCATCTGCGGTGATCTTTGCCAAGTTCCAGCAATTATTCAAAGACAAAAAGATTTTAATTGTGGAAGGCAGTGGCACACGTTTGGGAATGGGAAATGATTTGTTAGCTGGCGCGGGCGAAATCAAGCGTATAACCACCCTTAACCGTAACGCCTTTTCGGTTTACAACGAGTTATATAGTGCCGTACTGGCTCATGGTCGCTATTTTGACATGGTCCTGATTTCACTTGGCCCCACCGCCACGGTGCTGGCGTACGATCTCAGCCAGCAGGGTATTCGTTGCATCGACAGTGGACATATTGATATCGAATACGAGTGGATGCGCAGCGCCGCACGCGACAAAGTGCAAGTGGCCGGCAAGAACGTTAATGAAGTCGGCGTATTGTTAAGTGATGAGGTGATCGATCCCGATGAACACTATCGCAGCCAGATTCTGCAACATGTCGGAATGACACCGGAAGCGGTGCCAACCGCTTCACCGCTACGTCAGCCGATAGTGTAAAACGCCCCTCAGCCTGGACGTTGCGACGGATATCGCCGGGACAACGTCTCTTTATCTCAAGCAATCTCAAAAAATGGTTTTTTTGAGATTGCTTGAGATAACCGGAAAGAAACCACACGACGCCTGATGCACATGCCGTAGCGGCGCGATTTATCGCGCATCGCTATAACCGCGCGATAAATCGCGCCGCTACGACACACTGTGGATATCAGATACGCTACCGATGCTGATGACGCTGGCAAAACGCGGCGATATCACCGGACTGAAAATCACCGAGATGTGCCATCAGTTTCTCCAGCGGCCAGTGCCACCAGGCAATCGCCTGCAACTGTGCGGCGATCGCCGGGGTAAAGCGCATACGGATCGGTCTGGCCGGGACGCCACCGACAATGGTGTAAGCCGCGACATCTTTGCTCACCACCGCCCCGGCCGCCAGCACCGCGCCATCCCCTACCGTCACACCTGGCAGTACGATCACCCCATGACCGATCCACACGTCGTGCCCAATGATCACCCGGTCAGCACGCCGTTCGGCAAAAAACGTGCTGTCACGCTGCGCGTGGCTGTCGTAGTACTCCGGACAATAGGTAAATCGATGCTGCGAAGCACGATCCATTGGATGATTCGGCGCACCAATGCGCACCTGATTAGCGATAGCGGTAAAGCGACCTATCTGGCTGTCTGCGATGCAGCAGTGCTCACCGACATAAGAAAAGTCGCCTAATTCGCTGTATTCGAGATAGCTGTGGGCGAGGATTTCACACTGCTGACCAATGTGAGTCTCGCGCATACGCACGCTGGGATCGATGACGGTGTGTTGCAGTTTAGCCGGTTGCACAGCAGCGAGTGCCATAGCGAAAACTCCGTGGTGGTCAGATGTCTGGATAACTTAGCTGCGCCAGGGCAGCGACGAGACATCAACCTAACCGGGCAAGATGACAGCCAGATGGCAAAAGTACCATCCGGCGTAACCTTTATGGCCGGGCGGCAGTGCCGTCCGGTAAACGTGCATTGGTCCACTCCGGCAGACCACCGGAAACCGGGTATTTCGCCGCCAATTTCTCGTCAATATCCACCCCTAATCCCGGACGTTCACTCAGATAGGCGTATCCACGGTCAATTTCCGGGCAACCGGGGAACACCGCCTGAAGCGCTTCATTGACCGGCGTATATTCCTGAATCCCCAGGTTGGTAATGCTCATATCGATATGCAGGTTGGCCGCCACGCCAACCGGTGAGATATCACCCGGACCATGCCAGGCGGTACGTACGCCGTACAACTCCGCCAGCGTGGCCAGTTTCTTCGCTGGGGTGATGCCACCAATGGTGCTGACATGGCAGCGGATATAATCGATCAATTGCTGCTGGATCAGCGGTTTCCATTCGTTGATCTGGGTAAAGAGTTCCCCCATCGCTATCGGGGTGCTGCTCTGCGCACGCAGTTTGTTTAACCAGTCGATGTTCTCTGGCGCAACAGGGTCTTCAAGGAAAAATAGTTGATACGGCTCCAGTGATTTTGCCATCTGAATCGCGGCGATTGGCGTGATGCGCTCGTGCACGTCGTGGATAAATTCCACCCCAAATCCCAGCTTGTTACGCAGGTGATCGAACAAGCGCGGCACGGCTCGCGCATAGGCGTCAGGGTCAAAATAGATGCCGTGGGTCTGGCTGCGCGGCGATACTTTAGGCTGGATATTTTTCGCCCGCGCCAGCTTTCCGGCAATCAGGCGCAAATCATCGGTGCCAGCGCCGCCATACATCCCCACCTGACAACGGACATACTGGTAGCCTTCCTCCATCCGTGCCCGGATATTGTCCTCGACTTCGACTTCATCCGCCCCATCGCAGTGCCGGTAAAGCGCAATGCCATCCCGGCATTTGCCGCCTAACAGTTGATACACCGGCAAATTGGCGAGTTTGCCTTTGATATCCCACAACGCCATGTCCATACCGGAGAGCGCATTGTTCATTACCGGGCCATTGCGCCAGTAGCCGCTGACAGCGGCCGATTGCCACAGGTCTTCGATACGCGCCGGATCTTTGCCGATTAAAAAGGGTTTGATGTAATTTTCAATCGCGGCCGCTACCGCATAAATACGCTGGGTAAAGGTGGCGCAGCCCAGGCCGTACAGTCCCGGTTCACTGGTTTCGATCTTTACCACCACCAGATCAATCCCCCCTGGGGCGGTAAGAATGGTTTTGACGTCGGTAATTTTCAGTTCACTCATGAAATCCTCGCTTATCCTGTATGATGTCCTACATGTTATGCGTCAAAAAAAGCCCCTGATCTGATACCCGACGTAGCGGCGCATAGGGGCTTTTCGTTAACAATTGTGGCGCACGTCCTCGATGGCATGGACGTTGTGGGTCATGGCGCTGTTCAGCGTCTCGGTTGCCAGGGCCGCATCGCGGTTTTTCAGCGCCATAAACACCTTGATATGCGCTTCCACGCTTTCAAGGGTGATGCCCAACACCCGGTTCAACTCCTCAAGGTAATGCACGTAGATCCCTTTCAGGGATTCCATAACGTGAATAAACACCTTGTTGTGCGAGGCTTTGACGATTGCCAGATGAAAATCATAATCCGCCAGCGAATACTTTTTGTAGTCGTCACGACTCACCAGCATGCGGTTCAGCGCCTTTTCCAGCGCCTGAACATCTTCATCCGTGGCGTTCTGCACCGCCAGCTCCATGCAACGGAATTCGACCGTCTGGCGAAACACCCGCATATCATCGAACTCTTCCTGCGACAGATGCAGGATTGGCGCGTTGTCACTGAAGGCGTCGTAGCGGGCCAGGTCGCGGGTGACATAGGTCCCCTTCCCCTGGTGTGTCACCACCACGCCCAGATCACGCAGCTTCTGCACCGCACTGCGCACACTGACGCGACTCACCTGGAAGGTGGCGGTTAACTCCGCCTCCGAAGGCAGCTTGCAACCTGATTCCCAGACGCCGTTCTGAATGTTTTGTTTCATCTGTTCGTAGATAACATCGACGACATTATGCTTTTGGACGCTTTCCAGGCTCACCGGTTATTCTCACTTGTCCTACATGTATGAGGTTTTAACGCTTCACACTCCGCCTGACAAGGGAAAAATGATCACCCTGTCCGACAATGCCATCAGAATAGAATGATTATTCTATTAAATTCATTGATTTAAGACAGAAACCTTCAATGTACCCCGCGCAGAACGCTGCGCAAAACTGTGAGCTGACCGGCAATTACTGCGCCTGGTAATTGCTGTCAATATCGGCTTCACGTACAACGTCCCCATGCAACTTGTTAGTCATGTTACATCAAGGGATAAATTGCTATGCAAAACTTATTTAACCTTAGCGGCAAAACCGCGCTGATTACCGGTTCAACGCGGGGACTTGGTCTGGCTTATGCGCAGGGACTGGCTCAGGCTGGCGCTCGCGTGATCCTGAACGGCACCCGTGAAGAACATATGCAGCAGGCACTGGCAAGCCTCAAAGCCCAGGGCTGCGATGCACACGGGTTCCTGTTCAATGTGGCGGATGAAGCCGAAATCGAAGCGGTGTTCGCCCGACTGGACGCCGAGCAGATCGCGGTAGATATCGTGATCAATAACGCAGGGATCCAGTTTCGCAAACCGATGCTGGAACTGGCGCTGGCTGACTGGCAGCGCGTGCTGGACGTCAATCTGACCAGCGCCTTTCTGGTGGCACGCGCGGCGGCCCGTCGTATGGTGGCACGCAACAGCGGCGGCAAAATCATCAATATCGGCTCGCTGACCAGTGAGGCTGCCCGCGCCACGGTGGCCCCCTACACCGCCGCCAAAGGCGGCATCAAACTGCTGACCAAATCGATGGCGGCCGAATGGGCGCCGTTTAATATCCAGACCAATGGCATCGGGCCGGGCTACATCCTGACCGATATGAACGCAGCGTTAGTCGATAACGCAGAGTTCAATCAATGGGTGTGCAACAGCAACCCCTCCGGCCGCTGGGGTAAACCTGAAGAACTGATTGGCACCGCAGTTTATCTGGCTTCTGACGCCTCAAATTACGTCAACGGCCAGATGATCTATGTCGATGGCGGCTGGCTGGCCACCTTATAAATCCCTCGTCACTTCACCGATAAAAAACCATTCACGGTAAAGGCTGAATATGAAACCGACTCGTACCCGACTTTCTGTTCTGGCGATGCTGTTTGTTGTCACGGCAATTAACTATATGGACCGGGCCAACCTGTCCGTTGCTGGCTCTCACATCCAGGGAGAGTTCTTCCTCTCGGCAACCCAACTGGGGCTGCTGTTTTCGATGTTTACCTGGTTCTACGCCATGAGCCAGATCCCGGTCGGCTATCTGCTTGACCGAATTGGTTCACGCTGGCTGTACGGCAGCGCCATTGTACTGTGGAGCTTCTTTACCCTGTTGATGGGGCTGGCATCGCATCACTTTTTCACTACCGCCACCGCCTCATTTATGATGCTGCTGGTGTGTCGTGCGCTGATCGGCGTGGCGGAAGCGCCCTCCTTCCCCTCCAACACCAAGATCATCGCCACCTGGTTCCCCGACCATGAACGCGCTCGCGCCACGGCCACCTACTCCAGTGCGCAATATATTGGCCTGGCTCTGCTGACACCGGCGCTTTCATTTATTGTCAGCCAGTGGGGATGGGAGATGTCGTTTTACATCTCCGGCTTGATTGGCATTGTGTTCGGCGTCTACTGGTTGATTGCCTATCGCGACCCGCAGCACAGTTCCCGCGTCAACAGCGCGGAACTGGCGGTGATTCGCCAGGGGGGTGGCTACGGCTCCAGCAACCAGCAGAATCAAAACCCCGGTGTCAACTGGCCGTCCGTGCGTTACATCCTGCGCCAGCGTATTACCTGGGGGCTGTTTATTGCGCAGTTCGCGGCCTCCTCAACCCTCTACTTTTTCCTGACGTGGTTTATCGTCTACCTCGAGAAGGGATTGCATCTGTCGATTGATAAAGCCGGAATTGGTGCGATGTTCCCCTATCTGATGGCGATGGCGGGCGTACTGTGCGGCGGCACCCTGAGCGATATGCTGCTGAAACGCGGCCATAGCCGCACCTTCGCCCGTAAGCTGCCGGTCATGACGGGGATGTTGCTGACCTGCTCGATTGCGCTGGTGAATTTTTTCCAGGACAGCCCGGTGATTGCCATCGCCATCTTATCCATCGCCTTCTTTGCCAACGCCTTCTCCAACCTCGGCTGGGTGGTGTGCAGTGACGTGATCCCGCGCCATCTGATCGGCACCATTGGTGGCTTCCTGAATATTTTCGGCAATCTGTCCGGCATCGTCAGCCCGATCATTATCGGGGTGATTTTGCAGCGTACACAGAATTTCCAGTACGCGATGTGGTACATCGCCGCCGTCGCGCTGTGCGGATTCCTCGCTTATTTGTTACTGGTCGGAAAAATTGAGGTGCTGACGCCACCCAGCGAGGAACAGCCGGGAAATGCCAACTCACGTTTTGATACGCCCACTGATTTACAGAGAGAAGCATAATGCAAAAGAAAACCGTTAACGCCGTGGTGGTGAGCGCCGCCCATGATGTGCGCTGTGAATCCCGCGAGATTGAGTGGCAAGAACATCAGGTGCTGGTGCGCGTTGAGCGTGGAGGCATTTGCGGCTCCGATATTCATTATTACCAGCATGGCCGCGCAGGGATGTCGGTATTGAAAGCGCCGATGGTGTTGGGCCATGAGTTTGTCGGCATCGTCGATCAAGCTCCGGCGCAGAGTGGTTTACAGCCAGGGCAACGGGTGGCAATCAATCCGTCGCAACCGTGCCAGCAATGCGCGTTTTGTCTGGAGGGCAAACAAAATCTCTGCCGTTCCATGCGCTTTATGGGAAGCGCCCAGTTTTATCCCCACGTTAACGGCGGCTTTGCCGAGTACGTTGCCGTTAACCCGGTGCAGTGCGTGCCTTTTGCCGCCACATCTGATCCGAAGATCATCGCCTTTGCCGAGCCGCTGGCGGTGTGTATCCATGCGGTGCGTCAGGCAGGCGATTTAACCGGGAAACGCGTGCTGGTGACCGGAGCCGGGCCGATTGGTTGTCTGGTGATTGCCGCCGCGCTGGCCTCGGGTGCCACCGAAGTGATGGCGACTGATATCAGCGAACGTTGCCGTGATCTGGCGCAGCAAATGGGTGCCAGTCTGACGGCTGACCCACGCGACGGAGATGTCACGCAAGGCTGGACGGAAAATGGCGGTGCGTTTGATGTCTGCTTTGAAGCCTCCGGCGCATCCGCTGCCGTGGCCTCTGCCGTCAGTTTTACCCGCCCCGGCGGCATTATCGTGCAGTTGGGGATGGGGGCGCCCGAAGTGAACTATCCCGTTGGCCCACTGCTGGTCAAAGAAGTGCAACTGCGCGGCTCTTTCCGCTTTACCGGTGAGTTCACTACCGCGGTGCGCTGGCTGGAATCCGGCAAGATCAACCCCCTGCCGCTGCTTTCGGCTGAGATAGCGATGACCGAGGCAGTCAGTGCGCTGGAACTGGCCGCCGATAAAGAGCGTGCAGCCAAAGTGCAACTGGTGTTCTAACCTGACGTAGCGGCGCGATTTATCGCGCAGGTTTTTCCAAAATCGTGCACAGAACTGCGCGATAAATCGCGCCGCTACGGATCAACCGTTTCTTTGTTTCAGCAGTTGCTGTCCGGCGTTCTTCTCCAGTCGCCAGACATTGACCAGTGAACAGGCTACCAGCAGCGATATGCCGATAAAGGCCACATTCACATCCATCTGACCCGGAACGTTGCTGTCGCGCCATCCCATTGATATCCGCATCAGCAGCGCCGAAATCGCGATACCCGCACTCATGCTGAACTGGAAAAAGATACTGAAAATCACCGAGGCATCCGCCATCTTCTCCTGCGGCACGTCGGCAAAGCCGAGGCTGTTGTAGCAACTGAATTGCAGCGAACGCGTCAACCCACCAATAAACAGGATGGTGGCGATAGCAAAATAACTCAGGGATGGACTGAGTAGCACACAGCTCAGCACCGCCAGCAGACTGATCAAGCCATTCCACAGCAAAATGCGGCGAAAACCGAAGCGGTTCATCAGCCAGGTGGTGGCCGGTTTCATCGCCAGATTACCGGCAAAAACCCATAACACCATCGAACCGGCCTGCACCGCGCTCCAGCCGAAACTGAGCTGAAACAGCAGCGGCAACAGGAAGGGAATGGCGTTAATCGACGCCCTGAAATACGACCCGGCAATTGCCGTACTGCGGAAAGTGGGAATGGCAAGCGTCCCAAAGGGCAACAGCGGAGCCGGATGACGCAGGCTATGGCGATAGCTCAGTACCGCGCTGGCGATCCCCACCACCAGCAACAACAATCCGCTGGTCAGTTCGCTGTGTCCCAGCAGTTCCAGCCCGCTGACCAGCGTCACACAGGCCAGGGCGGTATAGACAAACCCCAGACCATCGAATGGCCGCAGCGCGTGGTTGCGGCTTTGCGGCACCAGCCACCAGGTGGCAACCAGCGCCAGGATACCTAACGGAATATTCAACCAGAAGATCCACGACCAGTGTCCGTAAGTCACGATCAAACCGCCCAGCGGCGGCCCCAGCACCGGCGCAATCAGTCCCGGCCAGGTGATTACCGCGATGGTTTTCACCATCTGCTTTTTCGCCGTCACCCCCAGCACCACCATGCGTCCAACCGGCACCATTAGCGCGCCGCCGATGCCCTGCAATACCCGGCTAAAGGTGAACAGTGGCAGGTTGTCGCTGACGCCACACAACACCGATGCGAGGGTAAACAACAGAATCGCGGCGGCGAACAGGTTGCGCGCGCCAAAGCGTCCGGCCAGCCAACCGCTGATTGGGATAAAGATCGCCACCGCTAATAAATAGGCACTGATACCGACATTCAGCGCCACTGGCCCGACGACAAACTCACGCGCCATTTGTGGGATGGCGGTGACGATCACCGTGGCATCAAGGTTTTCCATAAAGAAAGTCAGCGCCACCAGCAGCGCCAACCAGAGCGTGCTGCCAGCCGGGGCGGTGGGTTGTGACGAAGGATGAGGCATTCCTTTGGCGTCCTGTTCAGGTGAGAGAAAACGGGCAGAATTCCACACCTTAACATGTTGCGGCGCGATTTTTCGCGCAGGTTTGAGCCGCGGCACGAAAAGAATGCGCGATAAATCGCGCCGCTACGAACAAAAGATGAATCAAGCCGTGACGAACGAAAAAAGGCGGAGTGGTCAGCTCCGCCTTGATTCACGTTCCGGTCAGTGGGCCTGACCGGTCAGTTGCAAAAGGGCAACGATGATCTGGTAGCAGCGCGATTTATCGCGCGCCCTTCCGCTGGTGCACGAAAACCCGCGCGATAAATCGCGCCGCGACGAGCGAAAGATGAATCAAGCCGTGACCGACGAAAAAAGGCGGAGTGGTCAGCTCCGCCTTGATTCAAGTTCCGGTCAGTGGGCCTGACCGGTCAGTTGCAAAAGGGCAACGATGATCTGCAAGATAACCCGGACCAGGTCCAACAGTAATCTAATCAGTTCCATCACTTTCCTTCTCCCGTGACAGGAGCGCGCCTTGCGACATTCGGGACTTTGACTCCACCCGCCGAACGCCTTAGCACATCTGTGATGAGTGCTGAGCGGCGCTCATTGTGAAAGCCACAGGCCAGCACCACCTGGTACCTGCCGGGATTTTGACAATCCGCGCCCCTGGGAGTCATCAGTAAGCAATGAGATCACGCCCGGCACTCAACACCTGTATAACCATACAGTAATTTCCCTGAACTTGAAATCTTTCTCTGCACAATTTATGATTCGTTTTGTGATGAGTGCTGAGCACCCCGTTCACCACCCGGTTACCAGCCGTTACGTGAACAAAAATAAAGGATTTGGCGTTGCTGCCAAATCCTTTTTTATTGCCCGTCATTTGAGTCCTGTATCAGGACTTGTCAGCCGGTAATGTCACCCAATAACCCGGCTGATACGGCAACGGCAGGAATTTTTCGTGGAATTCACGGAAGGTCGCATCCGGGTCGAGATCGGCAAACAACTCGGGATGCAACCACTTCGCCAGCGCCTGAATAGCGACAAACTGATAAGGGCTGTCGTAGAACTGATGCCAGATCGCATGGGCATTGCCGTTATGTGCCACCGGCAAGGTTTTAAACGCATCGCGCATCATCAATGTGCGCAGACGCGCTTCCGCTTCTTTCGTGTCAGCCCCCGGCCCCACACCCACCCATTTACCCACGGTGTTGTAGTTCTTCCAGTTGGCGCCGGTCACCACCACCACATCCGGCTGGCTGGCGATAATCTGTTCAGGATTCAGGGTGCCAAAGGTGCCAGGAATCAGGTCTTTCGCGATATTGCTGCCGCCCGCCAGTTCCACCATCTGACCGAAGTTCTCGTTGCCAAATGACATACAGCATTCGTCGGTATAACCACCGGCACGGTCAATCATCACTTTCGGGCGTTTGCCGTCAAAGTTCTTCAGGCGATCGGTTACTTTGGCAATCGCTGCACGACGGAACGCGATAATTTCTTCCGCGCGCTGCGGTTTGTTGACCAGTTCACCCATGATACGGATGCTCTGCTCGGCGTGCTCCATCGGTTTCTCACGGAAATCGATAAACACCACCGGAATGCCTACCGCCTGCAACTTCTCGATCAGTTTGCCTTCGTCGGTCGCCGCTTTGGATTCGAGGTTCATCAACACCAAATCAGGTTTCAGCGTCAGCGCCTGTTCTACGTTGAAGGTGCCATCTTTTGCCCCGCCGAAAGTCGGTAACGTCTTGATTTGCGGATAACGTTTCTCATACGCCATGTAGCCATCGTAATCCGCCTTGTGGAAATCATCGCGCCAGCCTACCACGCGCTGAAAAGGGGTCGCCGTATCGAAGGCCGCCAGCAGGTACATCTGTCGCCCCTCCCCCAGAATGATACGTTTTGACTCCTGCGCCACCTCAACCTGGCGTCCGGCCACATCGGTAATAACTTTGGCAGACGAGCTTAAGGAAAACGTCAGTAACCCCAGCGCTAACATCCAATTCTTCATGTGATCTATCCATACAAATGATAATGATTATTATTAATGCATTTCGCGGCGTCACTATTACCTGGCGGAAAGAAAATGAAAAGCCTTCACGACACATTTTTTTACATCCCGCCGGCTGTGTCGCCGCTCACAAAACGTGCGTCTTTCGTGAAAACCCTCACAACACCCCATGCAATTGCCCAATTTATCGCCGCGATTTACCGCATTTTGGCTAATGCGCAAACAAAAGGTGAACGCTAGATTAAAAAATGAAACAACGTTTTAATTTTTCATTAACACCCAGGTATGGGTATGTATTCCCGGAGGAGTTGCCGTGAAGATCAGCGCCATTGATGTCACCCTGTTCAGTTACCCCACCCGCCGTGTATCGGATAGCGCCGGGCATTCGCATCCCGGTCCGGAAAGCGATGCACAACTGGCCATGCTCACCCTGACCAGCGAAGACGGCCACTGCGGCTATGCCTTCGCGCCGGCGGAAGTGATTCGCCCGCATGTGGTCAACGCCTTCTTCCGCAAAGTGTTGCTGGGGCAAAACGCTTTTGATCGTGAACGGTTATGGCAGGATTTGGTGCACTGGCAACGCGGCAGCGCCCATCAGTTAACGGAGCGCGCGCTGTCGGCGGTGGAACAGGCGTTGTGGGACTTGATTGGCCGAAAATTACAACTGCCGGTGCATAAACTGCTCGGCGGCTACCGCGACACCATCCCCGCCTATGGCAGCACCATGTGTGGCGATCAACTGGAAGGCGGCTTATCGACCCCCGATGAGTACGCACAGTTTGCCGAGCAACTGGTGGCGCGCGGTTATCGCGCGATTAAGCTGCATACCTGGATGCCGCCGGTGTCGTTTGCGCCCAGCCCGATCATGGACATCAAAGCCTGTGCGGCGGTGCGGGAAGCGGTTGGACCGGATATCGCCCTGATGCTGGACGGCTACCACTGGTACAGCCGCAGCGATGCCCTCACCATTGGTAAGGCGCTGGAAAAACTCAACTTCACCTGGTTTGAAGAACCGATGGAAGAAGAGAGCATGGCCTCTTATGCCTGGCTGGCAGATAACCTGAGCATTGATGTGCTTGGCCCGGAAAGCCTCGGCGGCAAACATCACAGCCGCGCTGACTGGGTGCGCGCCGGAGCCTGCGACATTCTGCGTGCCGGGGCCAACGGCGTAGGTGGGATCTCCGCCACCCTGAAAGTCGCCAGTCTGGCCGAAGCCTTTGGCATGGATTGTGAAGTCCACGGCAACGGTGCCGCCAGCCTGGCGGTGGTGGGCGCCATCCGCAACTGCCGCTGGTACGAACGAGGCTTACTGCATCCGTTCCTCGATTACGAGCAACCGCCTGCGTATCTCAACAGCCTGGTTGACCCGATGGATGACCAGGGTTTTGTGCATCTGCCAACCCGCCCCGGACTGGGCGAGGATATCAACTTTAGCTGGATTGAAACCCATACCCTGAATCGCTGGTAACCCCGACACAAGCAGTACGGCAAACAACAATAAACCTCTGACCTGCTGGACTTTGCTTATGAATCTTTTGCTTCGTTGCACAGCGTGCTGTATGGCGCTGCTGCTGATGGCGGCCAGCCCCGGTTTGCGGGCCGCCACGCCGGATGATCAGCTGATCGTCGGCATGAATATGAACAACCTGTTAACCCTCGATCCCGCCGCCATGACCGGTAATGAAGTGGTGGGCATCGTGGTGAATCTGTATGACGGGCTGGTGGAGCTGGACCCGCGCCAGCTCACCCATGTCCGTCCGGCGCTGGCGGAACGCTGGGAGATTAGCCCGGACAACCGCCAGCTCACCTTTCACTTACGTGACAATGTCACCTTTCATTCTGGTAATCCGCTCTCCAGTGAGGATGTGGTGTGGTCGATGCGCCGGGTGTTGCACCTGAATCTGGCCCAGGCGTCGGTGTGGAAATCCTATGGTTTCAGCAAAGACAATGTCGACCAGATGATAACCGCACCGGACGCTCGCACCGTCGTCCTGCGTCTGCCAAAAGCCAACGACCCGCTGCTGGTACTGTATTCCCTGGCTGCGCTCGGCAGCATGGTGGTATTGGACAGCAAAACCGTGCAGGCGCATGCCAGCAACGGGGACTGGGGCAACCGCTGGCTGACCACCCATGAAGCCGGTTCCGGCCCGTTTCGCCTCGATGTCTGGCAGGCGAAAGACGTGCTGCGTATGAATCGCGATCCTGACTACTGGCGGGGCGCACCGAAGCTGTCGCGCGTGGTGTTCCGCCATTTACAGGAGTCGCAGACGCTGCGCCTGATGATGGAAAAAGGCGATATCGATATTGCCAGCAATATGGCGATCCCTGATGTCAAAGCGCTGCGCCACGACCCGGATCTCACCGTCGATGCGGTGCCCAAAGGCACAATTTACTATCTGGCGATGAGCATGAAGGATAAGCATTTCGCCAGTGCCAAAGTGCGCGAGGCGGTACGCTATCTGGTGGATTATCAGGGCATCAACAAAAGCCTGATGGCGGGTTATGGCGAACTACATCAACGTCCGATTCAGGCCGGGATGCCCGCCACCCTTCCCGACCCTGGCTACAAACTGGATATCCCCCGAGCCAAAGCGTTGCTGGCGGAAGCCGGTTATCCCAATGGGTTTGACACCACCCTGCGCGTGCTGGCAGACCAACCGTTTCTGAATATCGCCATCGCCATTCAGTCCACGCTGATGCAGGGTGGCATTCGCGCCAAAATCGTCACCGGTACCGGTAACCAGATCTATGGCGCGATGCGTGAGCGCCAATTCAATCTGTTGGTCGGACGTGGCGGCAGCGGCGTGGAACCGCATCCCCACTCCAGCCTGCGTTCGCTGGTCTACAACCCGAACAACGCCGATAGCGCCAGACTGACCAATTTCCAGGGATGGCGTACCGGTTTCTACGATGCGCAACTCAACCAGATGATCGACCAGGCGCTGCTGGAACGCGACAGCGTCCGTCAACAGCAGGATTACTTCGCCATTCAACGTCGCTACGACCAGTTGATACCGGCGTTGATGCCCATCTCGCAAATGGTCGATTCCGTGGTGGTGAATAACCGGGTACAGGATTATATCCCGCATCCTTCGGCCACCACCTTTTTGCGCGACGTATGGAAAACCCCGGATAGCCTGGCAGGAGGTACGCCATGAAACTGACGCGAAGCCACTGGCGGCGCATTCGCAGCCGTGGGTGGCAGGTGCTGATCACCCTGATGGGCCTGCTGCTGTTGACCTTCTTTATCGGCCGCGTGATGCCGCTCGATCCGGTGTTGGCGATTGTCGGACCGGATGCCGATCACGCCACTTATCAGCAGGTTTATCATCAACTCGGCTTTGATAAACCCTTGTGGGTGCAGTTTGCCATCTACCTCAATGGCCTGCTGCACGGCAATCTTGGCATGGCGCTACTGACCGGCCAGCCGGTGATCAACGATATCCTGCGCGTCTTCCCGGCCACGGTGGAACTGGCGACGCTGGCGATTGTGATCGGCACCGGGCTGGGTGTACCGCTCGGCGTCTGGGCGGCGGCACGACGCAATGGCGTGGTGGATTATGTGGTGCGCATCATCAGCCTGGCGGGTTACTCGACACCGATTTTTTGGGTCGGGATGGTGGGCCTGCTGCTGTTCTACGCCCATCTTGGCTGGGTCGGTGGTGCCGGACGGGTGGACTTCAGCCTGGACGGTCTGGTGCCGCGCCGCACCGGGTTGCTGTTGGTCGATGCGTTGCTGGCCGGAAATGGCAGCGTGTTCGCCAGCGCGCTCAATCATCTGATCCTGCCCGCTTCTCTGCTCGGCTTTCACTCGCTGGCGTATATCAGCCGCATGACGCGCAGTTTTATGCTGGCGCAACTGACGCAGGAGTTCATTCTGACGGCGCGCGTGAAGGGGCTGACCGAGTGGCAGGTGATCTGGCAACACGCCTTTCGCAATATTCTGGTCCAGCTGTTGACGGTGGTGGCGCTGGCCTACGGTTCGTTGCTGGAAGGCGCGGTGCTGATCGAAACGGTGTTTTCCTGGCCGGGATTTGGTTCCTATCTCACCGGCAGCCTGATGCTGGGCGATATGAATGCGGTGATGGGCTGCGTGCTGGTGGTCGGCCTGATTTTTGTCCTGCTTAACCTGATTTCTGACCTGCTTTATCAGGTATTCGACCCGAGGACTAAAGTATGACGATTTCGCTGGATACCTCTTACACCAGCGCGGCGCAGGAGCGTCTGGCACGCTTCCGCCGTTTTGCGTCCCGTAGCGGCCAGTTTATCTGGCGTATGGCCTGCAATCCGCTGACCGCCATTGGCGGCGCGATCATTATGTTGTTGCTGGTAACGGCGTTGTTTGCGCCGTGGATCGCGCCATACCATCCGCTGATTCAGGATCTCAATAACGCCCTGAGTCCCCCCAGCGCGCAGCACTGGTTTGGCACCGACGAATTCGGTCGCGACATTTTCAGCCGCCTGGTATGGGGGGCGCGCATCACGCTGTATATCGTGCTGCTGGTGTCGGTCACGGTCGGCCCACTTGGCCTGCTGCTGGGCGTAACCGCCGGGTATTTTGGCGGCAAGGTGGATAGCGTGCTGATGCGCGTCACCGATATCTTTATCTCCTTCCCCAGTCTGGTGCTGGCACTGGCCTTTGTCGCCGCGCTTGGTCCTGGTCTGGAACATGTGGTGATCGCCATTACCCTTACCGCCTGGCCGCCGATCGCCCGTCTGGCGCGTGCCGAAGCGTTGTCGCTGCGGCAGGCGGATTTTATCTCTGCGGTGCGTTTACAGGGTGCTTCACCG
Organism: Pantoea phytobeneficialis; assembly: GCF_009728735.1. NCBI lineage: Bacteria > Pseudomonadati > Pseudomonadota > Gammaproteobacteria > Enterobacterales > Erwiniaceae > Pantoea > Pantoea phytobeneficialis. Next base: position 2,040,454 of record NZ_CP024636.1, on the reverse strand, counting down.
CTGCGCGTGCTGTGGAAACATATTGTCCCGCTGTGCCTGCCGTCAGTGATTATCCGTATCACCATGAATATGGCGGGCATCATTCTTACCGCTGCCGGGCTGGGCTTTCTCGGCCTCGGCGCACAGCCGCCGGACCCGGAATGGGGTGCGATGATCGCCAGCGGTCGCAGCTATATGCTGGAGTGCTGGTGGGTGGTGACGGTGCCAGGTCTGGCGATTCTGGTGAACAGTCTGGCGTTTAATTTCTTAGGAGATGGCTTACGTGACATCCTCGATCCCCGTAGCGAGTAACGCCCCGCCGTTACTCGACGTAGCAGATTTACAGGTCAGTTTCGCGCAGGGACGCCAGCTTACCCCGGCGGTGCGTGGCGTCTCTTTCCAGCTTGGGCAGGAGAAACTGGCGATTGTCGGCGAATCCGGTTCAGGTAAATCCACCGTTGGCCGCGCCCTGTTGCAGTTACATCCGCGAAGCGCACAGATCAGCGCACAACGTATGCAATTTGGTGAGGTGGATCTGCTGCGTGCCACCCCGGCGGAGATGCGTGCTATCCGGGGGAAACGTATCTCAATGATTATGCAGGACCCGAAATACTCCCTCAATCCGGTAGTGCGAATCGGTGAACAGATCGCCGAAGCCTGGCGCAGCCATCACCCCGGCCAGCGCAATGAAGCCCGCCAGCGTGCGCTGGCGATGCTGGATGTGGTGCGCATCCGCGATCCTGAACGGGTGTATCAACTCTATCCACACGAAATCTCCGGTGGACAAGGGCAACGCGTGATGATCGCCATGATGCTGATCACCGACCCGGAGCTGGTGATCGCTGATGAACCCACCTCAGCGCTGGATATTTCCGTGCGCTTGCAGGTGCTGGGCCTGCTGGATGATCTGGTGAAGCAACGCGGGCTGGGGCTGATTTTTATCAGTCACGACATCAATCTGGTGCGCCATTTTTGCGACCGGGTGTTGGTGATGTATGCCGGGCGGGTGGTGGAGTCGCTAGCCGCCACCGACCTCGATCGGGCGCAGCATCCCTACACCCAGGGGTTACTGGCGGCGCTGCCCGATATCGACCAACGTCGTCCACGGCTGCCGGTGCTACAACGTCAGGCCAGCTGGCTGCAACCTTAAGGAGAACGCATGAAACCGATGATCGGGGTACAGAATCTTAACCTGAGTTTTGGCGAGGATGAACAGCGTCATCAGGTGCTGTTTGACGTTAACCTGGCAGTGCGGGAAGGTGAAATCTTCGGCCTGGTGGGCGAATCCGGTTCCGGCAAAACCACGGTGCTCAAATGCCTCGCCGGATTGTTTAACCACTGGCAAGGGGAGTTGACGATTGACGATCAACCGCTGGCGCACCGCATCACGCGCCCGCTGTGCCGCAAAGTACAAATGGTGTTTCAGGACCCTTACGGTTCGCTGCATCCACGCCATACCCTTGGCGATATTCTTGAGGAGCCGCTGCATATTCATGGCATCAGTCAGCGGCAACAGCGCGTGACGACCATGCTGGAAAAGGTCGGATTAAACCGCGCCTGGCAAACGCGTTACCCCCACCAGCTTTCCGGTGGTCAACGTCAGCGTGTGGCGATAGCCCGCGCCCTGATTCTGGAACCGCGCGTGTTGCTGCTGGATGAACCGACTTCCGCGTTGGATGTCTCGGTGCAGGCGGAGATTCTTAATTTGCTGAGTGACTTGCAGCAACAGGAAAATCTGACATACCTGATGGTCACCCACGATCTCGGCGTGGTGGCGCATCTGTGTCACCGCGTTGCGGTGATGCAGCACGGCAAAGTGCTTGAAACGCTGGATGTGGAGTCGCTGGTGGCAGGACAGGCGGCGGTGCCATATACGCAGATGCTGGTAGAGGCGAGTCGACATCCGGAGATAGCTGCGGTTTGATGCCCGGCGGTCTTCTGCCCTCACCCCGGCCCTCTCCCGCAAGCGGGAGAGGGAGATGTGCCATATGCTCGATCGGCCCCCTCTCACGCAAGCGGGAGAGGGAGATGTGCCATATGCTCGATCGGTCCCCTCTCACGCAAGCGGGAGAGGGAGATGTGCCATATGCTCGATCGGTCCCCTCTCACGCAAGCGGGAGAGAGAGATGTGCCATGTGCTCGATCGGTCCCCTCTCCCGCTTGCGGGAGAGGGTTAGGGTGAGGGTTAACGCGCCACCACCTCACGCACAAAACGCACAATCTCGTCATTCTGCCCATGCTCGAACAGGCAATGCTGAAAACGCGGGCCGCTCAGCGCGGTTTTCACCAGTTCAGGATCGATCGCACGCAAGGTATCGAGATAATGTTCTTTGACCACCGCCGCTTTCACCTGGTTAAGGATTCCGGCGTTGCGCACCTGTGGTTCTTTGCGTTCCGGCGGATAACCCAGCCCTTTCTCCCCGGTGAAGGCTTTCTCGAAGATAAAGCGCAGGTTGAGTTCTGCCCCCCAACCAAAACCTTTGGCAAAAGGCAGCGACAAGGCATTGCCGTTATTGATCTGGGCAAACAGATAAGCGTCAGCCGGGTCGATGCAGTAGCCACACACCACGCCGGGATGGATATTCAGCGACATCAATGCGCCCTGTCCGGTGCCGCATCCGGCGACCACGAAATCCACCGCTTTGCTGTTGAGCAGCACGCTGGCCATGATGCCAAGGTGAATATAAGTCAGATGATGATCCTGCTCGTCGCTCATGCCGACGTTAAACACCTGATGACCCAGCGGTTGTGCCACCGTCTCCAGTTGGGTTAATACGGTGGCGTTTTTTGCCGCCTGGCTGTTTTCCATCATTAACGCGATTTTCATGATCCATCCTTCATATTAAATTGAAACACCGTTTCATTTTAATCAAAGAACAGTAAAATGCAGCAGAGAAATGCCCTTTTGCTTGTGAGTTATGTCACACAACTGCGAGGAATGACGATGTTTATCTACCGCAATGCCACACAGGTTGAGGATTTGGGGAATGGCGTGACCCGCCGGGTGCTGGCGCACGGTGGCCGCATGATGGCGGTTGAGGTCAGCTTTGAAAAAGAGGCGATAGGTCCACTGCATCACCACCCGCATGAACAACTGACCTATGTGCTTTCCGGGCGCTTTGCGTTCACCATCAACGGTGTGACCAAAGAAGTGGGCGCCGGTGACACCTTGTATAAAGCACCAAATGTGGTGCACGGCTGTGTCTGCCTGGAAGCGGGCACGCTGCTGGATACTTTTACCCCGCAGCGTGAGGATTTTCTTGGGTAAGTATGCGCGATAAATCGCGTACAGATTTGCGCGATAAATCGCGCCGCTACGGACCGCACATAATCGCGCTTTTTCTGCCTGGTTAAACAATATCATCCACCACGCCGCCATCGACGCGCAGCGCAGCACCGGAGGTGGCCGACGCCTGAGTGGAGCAGACGTACACCACCATATTCGCCACTTCATCGACGGTAGCGGCCCGCTGGATCACCGAACTCGGGCGCTGGCTCATAACAAACTCTTTCCCCAGCGTCTCCAGCGATTTACCGGTGCGTTTCACTTCGTCGGCCATCATGGTGGCAAAACCATCCGAAATTGTTGGGCCGGGTAACACGCTATTCACCGTGACGCCGGAACCGGCTACCACTTTCGCCAGACCGCGTGCCAGAGAAAGCTGCGCGGTTTTACTCACGCCGTAATGCACCATATCGACCGGGATATTGCGCGCAGACTCGGAAGAGATAAACACCACGCGGCCCCAACCTTTCTTCACCATATCCGGCAGTAAGGCGCGTGATAGCCGCACGCCGGACATCACGTTAGTCTGCCAGTAGGCTTCCCAGGTCTCATCGTCGGTGGCAAAGAAATCTTTCGGACCAAAGATCCCGGCGTTATTCACCAGAATGTCGATGGCAGGCAATCCCTTCAGCAGCGTCTCAACGCCCTGTGCGCTGCTGAGATCGGCGATATGAGTATGGATTTTCGCCCCCACCACCGCAGCATTGAGTTTGTCTCGCGCCCGACTGACCGACGCCTCACTGCGCCCGTTCAACACTACTTCGGCCCCGCTCTCGGCCAGCCCCTGCGCAATGGCGAAACCAATGCCGCCGGTGGACGCGGTGATTAACGCTGTTTTGCCGTGTAGATCGATTTTCATCACATTCTCCATATTGGTTACGATACCTGCACACGATCGAAAAGCCTGGTAGATACTGCACGCACCGCATTAACGAAACATGCTTTGTAACCAAAGAGTTTGCCAATTGCGGACAAAACGCAGCCACACTCAATGCTTTCACTCCCGTGGGACCACATCATGAAAACCCTTGCCTTTGCCGCACCGGGTGCGATGGGCGCGGCAGTTGCGGCGGTGCTGAGCCAGCACGGCGCGCGCGTCATCAGCCCGTTAAGCCAACGCTCTGCCGACTCACAACAACGCGCGCACGCCGCGCACATTATCGATGCCCCTGAAGCTGCGCTGTGTGACGCCGACATTATTTTTTCTATTGTGCCGCCCGAATTCGCCCTGAGTTGGGCGCAGCAGATGGCTCCGCATTTACAGGCGGCGGCGCGCAAACCGCTGTACGTCGATTGCAACGCCATCAGCCCGGAAACGCTGCAACAGGTGGCAGCGGTGATTGAAGCCACCGGCACACCTTTTGTCGATGGCGCGATTATCGGGCTGCCGCCGGGCGAGCAGAATCCTGACGGGCCACGCTTTTGGTTTTCCGGCCCCCACGCCAGCCAGTTAGCGGAGTTGAGCGACCTGGGCCTGCGCGTGCGCATTATGTCGGCGGAAAACGGCGCGGCATCCGCGCTAAAAATGTCCTACGCCGGGATCAATAAAGGCATCACCTTGTTGGTGTCAGCGATGCTGATTAACGCCAGTCGGGTTGGCGCGGCGGAGGCGTTGCATGAGGAGATGACGGAGAGCCAGCCGCAGATCCTGAAAAGAATGAAAAAAGCCGCCCCGGATATGCTGCCAAAAGCCTGGCGCTGGGCGGCGGAGATGGATGAAATCGCGACGCTGAATCAGGGCGAGCTGGCAACCGATCGCCTGTATCAGGCGCTGGGCGAGGTGTGCCGCCAGCTGGCAGCCGACCGCAGAGGCGATCAACGACTCAGCGACCTGCTGGCGGCCTTCTTTCAACCCGATGCCGAAAGCGCCCGCGCTGACTGACGCTGAAGTTGCCGCTGCAACCACGCTTGTGCAGCGGCCACGTCCGGCGCGCGGGCATCCAGTTGCAACACCGGACCGAGCGCCATCGGCTGCGCCCGCTCCGCCAGTTGCCGCAGTTCGGGCAGATACTCAGCCCCCGGATGCCCCGGCATACGCTGTTCCAGCCGTGCCTGATAGCGCGCCACCACTTCATCCGGGGTGATCGCCATCCATAGTTCCAGCACCCGCGTCACGCCTGCGTGTTGCAATCCCTCCTCCAGTACCGCTTTGGGTTGAAAACCAAACCAGGCATCAATCAGGTAAACGCAACTGGCCGGTGCCTGGCCGACGATCTTCCATATCGCCTGATAGGCGGCACAGCCGAGCTGACGATTGCGCAGGCGATCCACCGGCGCAAAGCTGGCCATAAACGGCTCTTTCAGGCTATCCAGCGTCAAAACCGGCAGGCCAAATTGCTGCGCCAGCGCGCGCGCCAGTGTGCTTTTACCCGAGGCGGGAATGCCGTTGACCAGCACCACGCATTTTTCTTCAGTGGGGGTTGTCATAGGATGTCCATTACCTCCGCCACACTGCTGGCTTTGCGCAGTCGCACCAGCGTCTCCTCATCCTCCAGCATCGTGACAATCGCGCGGATGCCCTCCTCGATATGCGCATTGCTGTCACGCGCGCCAAACATGATGACGATATCCGCCTTGTCGCTGCCGTCGAACGACACCGGTTCCTCCAGCACAATCAGGCTGAAGCAATCCTTCAGTACTCCGGTTTCCGGTCGGGCATGAGGGATGGCAATCCCCTCTTCAAACACGTAATACGCACCGTGCGTCAGGGTGTTGGCAATCACCGCTTCGGGATAGGAGGCGTTGACATAGCCGCCCTGCACCAGTGGCCGGGCGGCAAGGCTGATCACTTCCCGCCAGTCACGGCTGGTAATCCCCACCTGAATCGCATTCGCTTCCTGCAACAGTTGTTTGATGCTCATACCGCCTCCTTAAATCGATTTGCGGATGGTATTACGCAGCTCATCGATTTTGACGAACAGCGGATCAATCTCCTGACGAAAACGGCGGCTTTTGGCAAATAAACTTAATGCGCGATTATATTCCAGCATTAATTGTTTTTGCGTGTCCCCCGCCCGTGGATTATTTGCCAGCTGCTGCTCCAGCGCGTTTATTTTCTCGCTGATACTTTCAGCCTGACGATCTATTTCCTGCTGATCCTGCCCGTTATTTTCCGGGACCTTTTTCCTGAATCCGAACATAGCGTCTCCTGCCCCGAATGGCGCCAGGGCACCTCAGGTTAATACGTCATGAAAGATGCGGTTTAGCGGAATAACTGAATTTTTTCGACTAACACATCGGTAACGGCATCATTCGCCGGTACCAGGAAATTGCGCACGCTGTCGTTTACTTTGCCCTTTTCGAACGTCTGTTTACAGCGCGCCACCCATTGCACGTTCATTTCTGTGCCGACGTTCACTTTTTCGATACCGCTGCGCACTGCCAGACGCATATCTTCATCGCTGACGCCAGTGCCGCCGTGCAGTACCAATGGCGTGTGCGTTGCTTGGGTAATATCCGCCAGCCGCTGATGCTGGATATGTGCTTTGCCGGTGTATAACCCATGTACCGTACCAATCGAGATCGCCAGCATATCGACACCGGTTTCATCCACGAAACGTTTCGCATCGTCCACGGTGGTGAAGGAAGTTTCGTTCATTTCCACCGACTTACCATCTTCTGAACCGCCGATCGCCCCCAGTTCCGCTTCAACCGAAACATGCAGCGGGCGTGCCATATCAATGACTTTCCGCGTGTTGGAGATGTTCTCTTCTATCGGCAGATGTGAACCGTCATACATCACCGAACTGAAACCGGCATCCAACGCCGTTTGAATGGCATCCAGGTCGGAGCAATGGTCCAGATGCAAACAGGTCGGTACATTGCGGCTTTCCGCCAGCGAACGAATCGCATCGACCAACAATTTATGACCGAGATATTTCGCCGTACCGGTAGAGATCTGAATCATTAAAGGACTATTGGTTTTTTCCGCCGCTTTAAAATAAGCCGGTAACATCTCCAGACAGTGTAAATTAAAGGAACCGAGCGCTTTAAATTCACGTTGTTTGGCCACCTGTAACAGATCGGTAAAGTTATAAAGTTTCATGAATATTTTCCTCGTGAGGCTTAGGGGATTTTCCGTTAACAAACCAGGCGATCAGGGTAATGAAGACAATAAACAGGGCGACGAACAGCCAGTTATTCTGGAAGGCATGGCCGAGTACCAGGCCAGTGCTGATAACGTCTGAATCACTGAAGGTCACGCCGGTGAAACCGTAGCTTTCCAGCATCGGTACCAAAATGGCCGGCAGCAGCGTAATGAACAGACCGTGGACAAAGCCGCCGATCATCGCGCCGCGACGACCACCAAGCGCGTTACCAAACACCCCAGCGGTGCCTCCGGCAAAGAAGTTGGTCAGCAGGCCCGGTAAAATCATCGCCAGACCGAACATCGGGAACACCAGCATGCCAACGACCGACCCAAGGGTGGTGGCGAGGAAGCCCACGATCACCGCATTCGGTGCATAGGGGAACATCACCGGGCAGTCGAGTGCCGGTTTAGCATCCGGTACGATGCGCATCGCGATACCCCGGAAGGCAGGTACCAACTCATTCAGCAGCAGACGCACGCCGCTATACAGCACAAACACCCCGCACACGAACTGAATCGATTGCATAAAGGCGTACATCAGGTAGTTCATACCGCTGCTGTACTGAGCGATAAACGCCGGGCCTGCCGCCAGCGCCGGGATCAGGTACATCGGCACCATCACCACCGCCATCGACAGATAGGTGTCTTGCAGGAATTTGAAGTTATCCGGCAGCTTCAGGTCTTCAGTGGAGCGCGAGCCTTTGCCGACCACCTTCGCCACTGCCGCCGTCACCAGGTAGCCAATGGTGCAGAAGTGGCCGAGCGCAACATCATCCGAGTCGGTGATGCGACGAACTACCGGTTGTGCCAGTGCCGGCATCACCACCGCCATCACACCACCAAAAATGCCGCCGGTAAGGATCAGAGGTAAGCCTGTCAGCCCCGCTTTGTAGCCGATCACCGCACCGATAGTCGCCATCCACAGCAGCGCCTGTCCGGTGAGGAAGATGTATTTGAACGGTGTCAGACGGGCAATGATGATGTTGACAATAAAGATCACCAACAGTGTCAACGCCACCTCTGAACCCAGCTCGCGGTTCGCTAACCCGGCGATGGCAGCAACATCGGTGATATAACCCTGCATGCCAAAGCCGTGGGTAAAGATGGTATTCAGGAAGGTCAGCGTACCGACAATGATGTTGATACCCGCCATCATAATTAAGAAACCGAGCAGGGTTTTAAAGGTGCCTTCCACCACCTTGCCTGCGGATTTTTTTTGCAGCAGCAGACCCACCAGGGCAATAAAGGCGATCAGAATCGATGCCTGCCCTAACAGATCTTTGACCAGGAAGTTAATAACACTATTCATGGCTGGCAACCTTCATGTTGTGTTCTTTCATAAACGCCACGATCTTTTGCTCAATTTCCGCCTTATCGGTCAGCTTGTTGAGAATAATCACGCGTTTCATTTGTTCCGGACTGGCATCGGCATTTAATACGTCGGCAAATGCCTTCTGCGTTAAAATCATGTCGGATTTAAACGCATTGGCTTCAGAAATGGTGGTGTGATCGATATCTGCATCAATTTCTAACTTTTTTAATACCGCTTTGGCGCTCATTTCGATGGCGAAACTGGACCCCAGACCACATCCGCACACACATAATATTTTCAGCATGGCTATCTCCTCACAGAATATGCAGTTGTTTAGCGAGTTTGTAATGATGCCCTTCGGTGTCAACCAGGCGTTTTTTCATGCTTATTAAATCAATGGGTATCGGTTTATTGCTGCCATTAATAATGACGGCTTTATTGCGCATTCCCGACTGAATACAACGCGCCACTTCGCTGGCCATAATGGTGCCCTGATAAATTTCTTCACAGGTGGGTTCGCCATTACGCAGGCCGTAACCGATGATGGTTTTACGGATACGCACACCAATCAAAGGTTCAAGTTGTTTAATTAAGGTATCGATCGCCCCCTGGAACCCCGGCGAATATTCGCGGGTATAGGCTTCAGAGCACAGAATAATCACGCTGTTTTGCTGCGCCAGACGTGCCGTGACCCGTTCCGCCAGCTCATGCGGCGGAATCTGGCACTCGGGGATCAAGGCAAAATCCGCATTGGATTTAATCGCTGATTGCAGGGTTAATTCGCCACAATAACCACCCAGCAACTCCACCATAAATACGCGCCCCGGCAATCCACGCCCGGTGTTACGTAATTTCGCCACTTCCTTCAGCACCTGTTCACAGGCGGTGGAAAAGCCAATAGTATAATCGCTGCCGAATACATCGTTATCGATGGTCATACCAACGCCAAAGCAATTGACACCAAATTCACTCAGGATATGGAGGAATTGCAGCGACCCATCGCCTCCGGCCATAATTAATACGTCAATGCGTAGCGATTTAAGTTGTTTCGCTATGGCTTCATATTCCGGTCGAATTAATTTTCTCGTTGGCCGTCCTGATTGCATCACCGGGATCGCCGCGATGGCATAATCCACAAGATCACGCTGCGATATTTCTTGATGTTTATTTTCCAGCAACCCTGGAATGCCGCCGTTAAATAACACCATATCCGCCTGGGTTAAGCGAGAAATCTGAAAGATAAAGTTATTTATGCCGGTAACATCACCACCGCTGATCACCATGCCAATTCTCATTATCCTGCTCCTTACGCTGCGCTTCTGACAGCCATTCTTCCGGTGAAGAGGATTTGTATTTGCAATGGAGATCACATTATTGCTACGAATTTATCCGTCGAGGTCATTGACAAAGATATTTACAGACCTAATTTTGTGATGTTAATCACATGGTAAATTTTTCCAAAGAGATGGAATTATTATAAAATTCATCACGTTATATATTTTTCACACCTCTGCCTGTCTGGCCCGATTTAACAATTTATTTGTCTTTTTGCTTTGCCTCTATTTTGTGATAACCCGCGCATTTTTATTGGTACGCCGCGGTTTTTCCGCGCGAGATAAAGGGATAATGCTTCAGTGCGTTATTTTAACTTTAGTGCCGATGAATGATTGACATAGCGCCGTATCCGCCTGTCCAATAACCCGGCAGACACATGACACAGAAGAGAAAACATGACATCCCCGCAGGAAATGTTGCGTCAACTGAGTGACGTGGTAGGTGAAAAACAGCTGTTAACCCATTCTGATGATAAGGCCTGGTACACCAAAGGATTTCGCGTTGGGCGCGGTGAGGCACTGGCCGTGGTGCTCCCCCAGACATTATTACAACTGTGGCAAACCCTTCAGGTATGCGTGGCGCACGACGCCATTATTCTGATGCAGGCATCAAACACCGGCGTAACCGGCGGCTCGACGCCGGACGGCAACGATTACGATCGTGAGGTGGTGATTGTCAGCACCCGCCAGTTACAGGGCGTGCAGGTCATTGATGAGGCGCGTCAGGTGATTGCCTTCCCCGGCACCACCCTGACGGAGCTGGAACAAACATTGCAACCGCTGGGGCGTGAGCCGCACTCGGTCATTGGTTCGTCCTGTATTGGTGCGTCGGTGGTCGGCGGCATCTGCAACAACTCCGGTGGCTCGCTGATTCGCCGTGGTCCGGCGTTTACCGAAAAATCGTTATTTGCCCGCATTCATGATGATGGTCGACTGGAGATGGTCAACCATCTCGGCATTGCGCTGGGTGACACGCCGGAAGCGATGCTGGAAAATCTCACCCGTCAGCAGTACCAAACCGGTGACCAACCCGACTGGCAGGGAAAGATCTGGGCGGATGACTACGCTGACCGTCTGCGCGACGTCAGCGCCGACAGCCCCGCGCGCTTTAATGGCGATCTGCGTTATCTGCATGACAGTTCGGGTAGCGCAGGTAAAGTGGTGGTGTTTGCGGTGCGTCTTCCTACCTTCGAAGCCAGTGCTGGCAGCGACACCTTCTATATCGGCACCAACGATGAGTTGGTGCTGGTGGAACTGCGCCGCTATCTGCTGACGCGGATGAGTGAATTGCCGGTGCAGGCGGAGTATATCCACCGTAACGCCTTTGACCTCACCGTGCGTTACGCCAAACATATGTATCTGGCAATTCGCAAACTCGGCCCGCAGGCGATACCGCGCCTGATGGCCGGCAAAGCCAGGTGGGATGTGCGCGTCAGCCACCTGAAATTTTTGCCACGCAATTTTGTTGATCGGGTGCTGCAATTCTTTAATCAGATCACTCCGCGCTTTGTCGCGCCACGCATCATGGATTATCGCAGCGCGTATGAACATCATCTGATGATTAAGGTGGAGTCAGCGCAAACCGCTGAATTGCAGGGGTTACTGGCAGATTTTTTTGCCAACCACAGCGGTGATTTCTTCCACTGCGATGCACGCGAAGCAGCAGATGCCTTCCTGGTGCGCTTTGGCGTGGGCGGCTGCACCATCTCCTACTGTGATGCGCTGGGCTACAACCCGAATGAGCGTCTGGTGGCGTTCGACGTGGCGTTGCGTCGTAATGATGATGCCTGGCGTTTAACGCTGCCAGATCACCTGGCAGCGCAGGTGCAGGTCGATTCCTGCTGCGGGCATTTCTTCTGCTACGTTAATCATCAGGATTATGTGCTGAAGGCGGGCGTGGATGCGAAGGCGTTTAAAGAGGCGGTGAAAGTCGTACTGGAGCAGCGTGGGGCGAAGTATCCGGCAGAACATAACGTCGGACATCTGTATCACGCATCCTGCGATCATGTGGCGCACTGGAAACAACTCGATCCGACCAACAGTTGCAATCCGGGGATTGGCAAAACCAGTAAGAAGAAATTCTGGGCGGAGTAACTCATGCCCGTGGCGGCGCAATATCCTGCGCCGCCACGCAAAAAGATTATGATTTAATTCTGATTAATTTCAGTAAGAAAACATCAAATCGGCACAGCAACCTGAAATTATTATAAATATAAATACATAGTGATGGAAATGCACCATAGTGGACAGTCAAGTATTGGTTATTGATTCCACCTGGGGGCTAAATGAACTTAATTACAGCAAATTTCACGTCAAGCACGCCTTACACGGAAAGCCATGATTACACTAAGGAAGAAACGGAAAAAATATATCCTCTTCTCTACCAGAATATATCTGATATTGCTAACTCGCCCAACAGCGCTGTCTCCGTTGCTCATTCCGTTGATGCCACAAATCCTCCTCTGATAGCAAATAACATACTTCCCCATTGGTCTTTTACGCCCGGACGTATGTGGTTCCCGAATAACTGGCTATTGCAGAGTTCCGACGCTTCGGTGATTCAACGTACTCAAGAAAAATTAATTTTCCAGCATAATAACGGCATACGAACACAACTGGATACAACAGACGAATTAAAGATTGACATGGGTAATAAGGATTATTTCTTTTATCATCCGGAGAGAAATTCAACCCTGAATGGTGTTCAGATACAACATAACGAAATGTGTGTAATCTGCACAACCAAAGGGGCTTCAGCTATCTATTCTCCCGACAGAGTCGCCGTGTTACGGGATTTCTTTTTTAGCTATGACATGTTTCTGCTGCTGCATGGGGATCTTAGTCAGAAAACGGTGACAGAAATAGCCAACAGACTGATTCCCGGTCAGATCGATGCCAGCAACCCGCTCTATACCATGATTATGGATTTGCGTGGCATCTGGCATGAGATCGACAAGAATGCTCCGGTCTATCAAGCACCTAAATCTATCAATGAGAAATCACATCCTGGTGAACTGCTTAAAATGGAAGGGGATAATAAAATCTTTATCCGGGGTCGCGACCAACAATGGCATCAACTCAAAGTTGAGCTACCTGAGCTTGCGCCGTTTGGATTTATGGCTTAATCCATAATGGCGCGATAAATCGCGCCATTATGGACCTTAATTACTTCGCGTACGCTTCGGTCGAAATGGTGAGCGTCACATCGTCGCTCACCGCCGGAACATATTTATCCAGCTTGAAGTCAGAACGCTTGATGGTGCCGGTGGCATCAAAACCAATCGCCTGCTTCTTCACCATCGGATGCTCACCCTGCTGGTTCAGAGTGGCGTGCAGAGTAATCGGTTTGGTGATGCCTTTCAGGGTCAGATTCCCTTCTACATCAAACTTATTATCGCCCTTCGCGACCACTTTGGTGCTGTGGAACACCGCTGACGGATATTTCGCGGTGTCGAAATACTCTTTGCCGAGAAACTCTTTGGTTAGCGCCGGGACATGGCTATCGATCTGGGTGATCGGCAGCGTGACGTCAACGCGTGACTGCTCCGGGTGGTCCTTATCAAACACCAGCGTACCTTTGCTGTTCGGGATGTCGGCGGTGGGATGGGAGAAACCGAAGTGGGTCCAGGTGACAATCACCGAGGTGTGTTCCGGGTTGAGATCGTAGTGCATGGCAGCCGCCTGTGACAGCGGAGCGTACAGGGTAGCGGCGGCCAGCAACGGCAGTGCGAAGCGAGTAACGTTTTTCACGGGTGTTCCTTTTTGCTCAGAATATGCCTTGAGTGTCGGGCATTATGCCGCGCAGGAACAGTGAAGAGTTTTGGCTGAATTTTTCAAAAAAATTCAGCAATATCAATACGAAACAGTTACTTTTAGGGACAATTCAGCGTCTGACTTAACGCCACCAGAACTCGCCAGTGACGACGACCGCGCAGCAAACGCTGATGGAGTTGTTGCAACTGTGTCAGGCAAAGAGCATCAATGGCGTCGGACGATAATTCCGCCAGTCCCTGTTGCTGCCGCAATGCCCTTAACGCCGCCGTCGCGTTATCCACGCTGGAAAGCGGGTTGCGCAATGTTGGCTGCAAGGCCGCGAGATCGACCTCAGCAACATCGAGGGCACGCAGGAAGCGTTTGCAATGACCGAGAAGCGTAGGCCAGGGGATATCAGGTGATTGCAACGCCAGCAGGATGCCATCCACATCCGCCACCCGCTGGTAGCGCGCCGACACCACATAACCAATTTGCTGTTCGACCCGCAGGCGCTGGAAAAAGCGTGGTTCATAAATCAGCGCCAGCATGCGCAACGCGGCCAGCGAGGCATCATCGGCGGCGATCAATGGCATAAACAGCAGCAGCGCCTGGTCACGACCTGAGCACGGAATGGCGGTCACGCCTGCGGTTAATGATGGCTCAGCCGCCGCTGCGGCCAACGGCAGGTCACTCAGCACCCGCGCGATGTCCTCAGCCAACGCCATGTCGCTACCACTCCAGGCCGCCTGCCAGCCTGGTGCCGCTGATGTTGTCAGCAATTGGTGCGGCAACGCTGCTAACAGCTGACGAATCACGATGCCATCAGCAGCATTCACCGGTTGAGGTTCAACCCCAATATGCAGCGCCTGCACCGTTTGTTGCACCGCAGCCAACGCCGCGTCCCGCTCTTTCGGCAGATGCAGGGTCAGTTGCCAGCTCCCCTGCACCTGCTGCCAACTCCCACGCCCGCCGCTATGGCGTAACGCAGCGAGAATGGGACGCAGCAATTGCTGGCGCGCCCCGGCAAGCTCATCACTTAACGGCTGGTAAAATGCCGGACGCAACAGCAAGGTCTGCTGTGGCTGAACCGGCGTTACCCGCAGCATGGGGAAACTCTGGTCAGGCAACGCCCGCAGACTCGGCGGCTGTGCCAGTGGATAAAACCAACATGGCAGTCCCGAGGCCGACACCTTCGCCGGTGCTGACCAGTCGGCAAGCGCGAGGTCGAATCCCTGGGTGTGGCGGGTTATCGCGTCAACCTGGACCTGGGTCAGCAATCGGCGTGGCTGGCATTGTTGCAGGAGCCGGAGCCAGTCACCAAAGTCGGCAGCAGTGCCCGGCGCAAAGCCAGTAGCACGGCCACGCAGTTGCTCCAGCGGTGTCAGTTGCCGGAAGTCTTCCTGCGCCAGCCGCTGATAATGGTGACGTTGTGGGGTTCCGGTGTGCATCAGGTCGCTGAGGTGCTGCCGGAACTGCGCTTCGATGCACAGAGCCTGGCGCGTGCTAAGGGTGCGCGCCGTAAATTTCAGCGCCAGCCAGCTGTGTTGGCTATCACGCCATAACCATTGCAGGCTGATATTTTCACACAACCCGGCAGCCCGCAGTTGTGCCAGCAAACTGCCGGGGGCCTCATCGAGCCAGAACTGACGGCACAAGGTGACGTTGTCACGTAATGTATCGGCGCTGTCCGGCAAGATAAAAGTCAGCCAGAAGGCTTCTTCGCCCGCCAGTTGGATCTGCCGGTGCGAGATGCCGCCTGAAGGGGATGGCAACGCGATGACCGGTGCGGTGCCCGGCCTGAGTTGCTGACCATAGCGTTGCGCCAGTTGTTCCAGCTCCACCAGGGGTTGTGGGCCTTGCAGCCACAACGTCATGCTCTCCGCCACATAATGCTGCTGATGAAACGCGCGTAACGCCTGCTGCAAGTCTGTGACGTTGTCACCGAAAACCACCTGACTGCCGACACGAAAACGCCGTAACCGCGCAGGGGCATCAGGCATATCCAGCAACGCCGCCTCGCTCAATGTGGCCGCGTGGCGTTGCAGCAAACGATACTCCGCGTCAATGACGGCACTTTCCTGGCGGATGGCCTCCTCAGTCAGACGCGGAGCCGCGAGCATATCCAGCAGACGCGCGACGCCTGCCTCCAACGCCCTGGCCGGAACCTGAAAGAAAAATGCGCTGTCGCTGAGTTGGGTAGTCGCGTTGACCTGGCCGCCCTGTTGCTGCACCCACGGCATCAGGCGCTGGTCATCAGCGATGCCTGTGCTACCGCAAAACACCAGATGTTCCAGCAAATGCGCCAGCCCTGGCCAGCGATCCGGCTCATGCAGGCTGCCCGCTGTCACCTGCACCAACGCGGCAGCATCGTGCGCATCAGGTTGCTGGTGGAGGTGACAGCGCAGGCCGTTCGCCAGTGTCAGGCTGCGCGTGGTCATCAGAGAATGCGCTGCTTGTAGATCAGCTGCGAGTTGGCGCGATTACGGAATTGCAGTTGTGCGATTTTGATATCGCTACAGCTGGCTTCACGCCGGGCTTCGAGGATTTTATCGTGGTGTGGCGATTTGCTGCATACCGGGTCGGTGTTGTCAGCATTGCCGGTCAGCATATAGGCCTGGCAACGACAGCCGCCGAAGTCCTTCTCTTTTTCGTCACAGGAACGGCACGGCTCCGGCATCCAGTCATAACCCCGGTAACGGTTAAAACCGAATGAGTTATACCAGATGTCGTCCAGACTCTGCTCCAGCACCGACGGGAACTCAACCGGTAACTGGCGGGCGCTGTGGCACGGCAATGCCGTACCTTCCGGCGTGACGCTGAGGAAGATCGATCCCCAGCCGCCCATGCAGGGCTTCGGACGTTCTTCGTAATAATCCGGCGTGACGAACAACAGGTTGGTCAGGTTGCCGCTGGCTTCCATGCGCTGGCGATACTCGGCCACCACGGCTTCGGCACGGGCGATTTGCTCGCGCGTCGGTAACAATCCCTGACGATTGATATGCGCCCAGCCGTAAAACTGGCAGGTTGCCAGTTCGACATCATCGGCTTCCAGCTCGATACACAGGTCGATAATTTTGTCGATCTGGTCGATGTTATGGCGATGCAACACGAAGTTCAGCACCATCGGATAACCGTGTGCTTTCACCGCTTTCGCCATCTCCAGTTTCTGCTGGAAGGCTTTCTTCGATCCGGCCAGCGCAGCGTTCAGCGTTTCGTCACTCGCCTGAAAGCTGATCTGAATATGGTCCAGTCCGGCATCGGCAAACGCATCCAGTTTGTTTTGCGTCAGGCCAATGCCTGAAGTGATCAGGTTAGTGTAGAAACCGAGATCGCGCGCCGCCTTGATCAGTTCCGGTAAATCTTTACGCGTCAGCGGTTCACCGCCGGAAAAACCGAGCTGCACGCTACCCATCGCGCGTGCCTGACGGAACACCTCAATCCACTGTTCGGTGGTCAGCTCTTTTTCCTGCTGGGCAAAATCGAGCGGGTTCGAGCAGTACGGACACTGCAACGGGCAGCGGTAAGTCAGCTCGGCCAGCAGCCACAGCGGCGGCGTCACGCCGTTTTTATTCGGGTTCACGACACTGGATCCATTTCTGTTCAATAGCAGACTGCAAAAATGCTTTTACGTCTTCATCCACACCACCCGCATCCGGGAAGCGCGCATTCAGCGTCGCGATAATCGCGGCGACATCTTGTTTGCCGGTCACCAGTTCGAGGATGGCGGTCGCGGTTTCATTCAGCTTCGCCATGCCTTCCGGGTAGAGCACAACGTGGCTCTCCTGCGCCGGTTCCCATTGCAGGCGATAGCCACGGCGGAACGCGGGGATCAGGTTATCTTTCATCTGTTTATACCAGTCGGGTGGTGTGCCAGGCCGCCTTATCGGTGACCGTGTGATAAGGGGGACGTTCTAACGCGTAAGCCATGGTCATGGCATCGAGCATGGTCCACAGGATGTCGAGCTTGAATTGCAGGATTTCCAGCATACGGTTCTGCTGTTCCGCCGTGGTGAAGATCTCCAGCGCCAGCGCCAGCCCGTGCTCAACATCGCGGTTCGCCTGGCTCAGACGGCTGCGGAAGTAGAAATAACCTTCCTCTTTGATCCACGGATAGTGCTGCGGCCAGCTATCGAGACGCGACTGATGGATCTGCGGCGCGAACAATTCGGTCAGCGAGCTACAGGCCGCCTCCTGCCAGTTGGCGCGACGGGCAAAGTTCACGTAGGCGTCGACCGCAAAGCGCACGCCCGGCAGCACATGCTGCTCAGACAGCAGTTCTTCACGCGTCAGCCCTACCGCTTCACCCAGTTGCAACCAGGCTTCGATACCGCCCTCGTGTCCGTTGCTACCATCGTGATCGAGAATACGCTGTACCCATTTGCGGCGTGTTGCCGGATCCGGGCAGTTCGCCATGATCGCCGCATCTTTCAACGGGATGTTGGTCTGGTAGTAGAAACGGTTGGCAACCCAGCCCTTGATCTGCTCCGGTGTCGCCGCGCCATTGTGCATGGCGATGTGGTACGGGTGATGGATATGGTAGTAGGCACCTTTGGCGCGCAGTGCCTGTTCAAAGGCGGCTGGCGTCAGGGCTTCAGTAATGATCACGATGAAGACTCCTGCAAATGGATCGCCATCCCATCCCAGCTCACTTCAATGCCCTGCTGTGTCAGGTACTGACGCTGTGGCGATTGCTCGTTGAGGATCGGATTGGTGTTATTAATATGAATCAAAATTTTGCGTTTCGCCGGTAAGGACGCCAGCAACGCCATCAGACCTTGTTCTTCAGCCAGCGCTAAATGGCCCATCGCTTTGCCGGTATTTTTACCAACGCCGGTGGTCAGCAGCTCATCATCCTGCCAGACGGTACCGTCTATCAGCAGGCAATCGGCCTTTTGCAGCCACGGCATGATCACCGCATCCGGCTCACCCAAGCCTGGTGCATACAGCAAGGTTTGGCCATTGGCGCGGTTGGTAATAAACAGCGCCACGTTATGTCCGGGCAGTGGACGATCGCGGAACGGCGAGTACGGCGGCGCGTTGCTGAGAATCGGGATGGCGGTGAACTCAAGATTGCGACAAACATCGACACTGAAAGGCTCCAGCGGCGTCAACGCATGATGCTGCAAACCGCCATTCCAGTGTTGCAACATGGTGAAAATCGGGAAGCCGCTGGTCAGGTCAGCATGGACTTCCGGGGTGCACCAGACCTGATGCGGGCAGCCTTCGCGCAGGCTTAATAAGCCGGTGGTGTGGTCGATCTGGCTGTCGGTAAGAATGATGCTGCCAATCGCGGTACCGCGCAGCACGCCCTTTTTATTGAGTTCTGGCGTGTGGGCAATTTGCTGGCTGATATCAGGTGAGGCATTACACAGCACCCAATCTTCACCGTTATCGCTGACAATAATCGAGGATTGCGTCCGTGCCTGTGCCTGGATGGTGCCGTTACGCAAGCCGCTACAATTGGCGCAGTTACAGTTCCACTGCGGAAAACCACCGCCCGCCGCTGAACCGAGAACTTTAATAAACATGAGAAATGACCGGAGAAAGAAAACAAAATGCCCGCGCGATTGGCGGGCAGAAGTCTTAGCGGTTGGAGATGTACAGAGTCACTTCCAGGCCCAGACGCAGGTCAACAAATTCAGGTTTTTTCCACATAATATTCTTCCTCTAAAGTCTCTTTACGCAGAGCATTCTCTGCATGGAATGTTTGCACCGAGAAACGTGATCCCGATCGCAATACACATCGCGGGCTGATGTTGCGCCAATGTGACGAACAGATCAACCCTGTTTCGGTAAGGGAATTGTGTTATTCCCGCCAAATCTGTTTCAGCACCCGCTGCCAGTTACCCCAGGCAAGCTGCTCCAGTAACGGCTGATCATAGCCAATCTCGCGCAATAGCGTGAAGATCCTGGGTAGCCCGGACACATCTTTTAAGGCGTCCGGCGTGCTGATGCCGTCAAAATCGGAACCAAAGCCCACATGATCACTCCCCATTATCTCCATTAAGTGATCAATATGTTTACCAATTTCGATCAGCGGCGTATCACTGTCGCGTTTACCATCGGGGCGTAAGAAGGCGTTACCAAAATTCACACCCACGATACCGCCGCTGTCGCGGATAGCCCGTAATTGCGCATCGGTGAGGTTACGTGGCTGTGGGCAAAGGGCATGCGCGTTGGAATGGGTGGCGACCAGCGGCGCGGTGGATAAGCGCGCGGTATCCCAGAACGCCTTTTCGTTCATGTGTGAAACATCAATCAGCATACGATGCCGATTGGCGGCGACAATCAGCGCCTCCCCGGCGGAGGTTAAACCGGGGCCGCTGTCCGGGGAACCGGGAAAATTACCGGTGACGCCCGCGCCGAAACGATTGGGCAGATTCCAGAACGGTCCGATACTGCGTACCCCCGCCTGATAAAACGCTGTCAACGCGTCCCCCTCACCATCAAAACCATCCGCGCCCTCGATATGCGCCACCATCGCCAGCACACCCTCAGCCCGACAGGCCGCGATATCCGCCGTGTTCAGGCACAGGCGGGCGCGCCCCTGTGATTCGGCCACCAGAGTTTTCAGGATGGCGAGTTGCTGCCACAGAATCTCCAGTGGCGCCACGCGCTCCTGCGCACGCTGCGGGGCAACCTGCTCGATATAACGCTGCGGTGGCACAAATAACGCAAACAGGCCACCCGCAAAACCGCCCTGCTGCATCCGCGGGTAATCAAGGTGACCGTTTGCAATGCCGGAGAAAAACACCTCAGCGGGATTATCACGATGATGCAGCCACAGGTTCAGCAGCAGATCGTTATGACCATCAAATGTGGGAAGTGACATAAGCGAGGAAAAAGAAGAAAACATGCGGCTATGCTACGCGCACGCCTGCTGCTGAGCAATGCAACGCGAGAAGGACTTTTCTGCCGCAGCCGCCGGGAAGCCGATGATGGCGCATAATGTTGCGCGATAAATCGCGCCACTACCGTTGGGTAACGGGTTGTCGGATGGGATTTGTCGCGCGTTGATACGCCAGGTACACGGTTGGTAGCGGCGTGATTTATCACGCAGGATTTGTCAGTTTTGCGCGGGTGGTTGTCAGCAATGGGCGAGCCTGCACCACCGGGTTTCGGCAACACTGACCGCAGAACATAAGGAGAATCCCAATGCTTACCCAACCCGCTGAAAAATATCGCCCTTACCCGGTTATCAACTTACCCGAACGTCAGTGGCCATCACGCCAGCTGACTCAGGCACCGCGCTGGCTGTCGACCGATCTGCGTGACGGTAATCAGGCGTTAGCCACGCCGATGGACAGCGCGCGCAAGCTGGAATTCTGGCAACTGCTGCTGCGCTGCGGCTTTAAAGAGATCGAAGTGGCGTTTCCGGCCGCCTCGCAAACCGACTTCGACTTTGTGCGCCTGCTGATTGAACAACGTCATATCCCTGACGATGTGGCCATTCAGGTGTTGACCCAGGCGCGTGCCGATTTGATTGATCGCACCTTTGAAGCGCTGCGTGGGGCGCCCCGCGCCATCATCCATCTGTACAACGCTACCGCCCCGCTGTTCCGTGAACGCGTGTTTCGCCAGAGCAAGGCCGAGATTATCGAGCTGGCCTGCGCGGCGGCTCGACAGATCCGCGCACGCTGCGCCAGCCAGGGCGATACTGCCTGGACCTTCCAGTACTCACCGGAAACGTTCTGCTTTACCGAACCGGAATTTGCGCTGGAGATTTGTGAAGCGGTGGCGGCAATCTGGCAACCCAATGCGCAAAGGCCGATGATCATTAACCTGCCTGCCACCGTGGAGGTGAACACCCCCAACGTGTATGCCGACCAGATTGAATATTTCTGCCGTCACTTTAGCCAGCGTTCACAGGTGAGCATCAGCGTCCATCCGCATAACGATCGCGGCACCGGTATCGCCTGTGCCGAGCTGGCGCTGCTGGCCGGAGCCGATCGTGTGGAGGGATGCCTGTTTGGCAATGGTGAGCGTACCGGTAACGTCGATTTGGTCACGCTGGCGCTGAACCTCTATACCCAGGGCGTCGCCCCGCAGCTCGATTTCAGTGATATTCAGCAGGTGCTGGAAGTGGTGACGCGCTGCAATCAGTTGCCGGTGCATCCACGTCATCCTTATGCCGGGGAGCTGGTGTTTACCGCGTTTTCCGGTTCGCATCAGGATGCGATTCGCAAAGGTTTTGCCGAGCGTGCACAGCGCGAGGAAATTTTCTGGCAGATGCCCTACCTGCCGCTCGATCCCGCCGATATCGGTTGCAGCTATGAGGCGGTGATTCGGGTGAACAGCCAATCTGGCAAAGGCGGTGCCGCCTGGCTGCTGGAACAGAATCACGGTCTGCAACTGCCGCGCGGTCTGCAACAGGATTTCAGCCGTATCGTGCAGCAACAGACCGATGCGCACGGTCAGGAGATGACCCATCACGCCCTGTGGCAATTGTTTTGTGAACACTACGGCTTGACCCACCCGGCGCGTCGCTTGCTGGAAGCAGAGAGCCACAGCGATGAATCCGGTGAAACGCGACTGAAAGCCCGTGTGCAGCAAGGCGCGCAGCAGATCAGTGTGGAGGGTAAAGGCAACGGTTTGCTGTCAGCGGCGGTGGCGGCACTGCGCCAGCGTTATGGCCTGACGCTGAGCATTGAGGATTATCACGAACATACGCTCGGCAAACGCAGCGACAGTCGTTCGGTCACCTATCTCAGCTGCCTCAACACGCGTGGCGAACGCGCCTGGGGGGTAGGTATCGATAATGACGTGGCGCGCGCCTCATTGCAGGCGTTGCTCAATGCCGCCCACGCTTTTCTGCCGCAGGAAAGTAGTTCGCTGGCGTAACACCCAGCAAACGGCGAAACATCGCGCTGAAGGCGCTCGGACTGTCGTAACCCAGATCGAGTGCCACCGCCAGCACCGAATCGCCCTGCGCCAGTCGTGTCAGGGCGACGCCAAGACGGGCGCGCCGCACCCAGTCGCTGAACTGTAAACCCGTTTCGCGACTGAAGTGGCGCGCCAGAGTGCGCTCCGCGACGCACAATTCCGCCGCCGCCCGCGCCAGCGTCCAGTTTTCACCGGGTTGCTGCTGGATCTGCTGGCACAGCGTTAACAAGCGTGCGCTCTCCGGCCACGGCAGGCCGAACGGCAGCACATCCATCACCCGAATTTCATCCAGAATTAACTCGTAGATGCGCTCGGCACGGCTGCCTGCTTGATAACTTTCGGGCAGATCGATGGCGCTGACAATCAGTTCACGCAGCAATGGCGAGATCTGCACCACCTGACAACTGGCGGGCAGGTCAGCACGCGCCAGCGGATCAACAAACACCGTGCGCGCCGCCACCTGACCGGTAATCTGCAACGCATGGCGCGTACCCGCAGGCAACCAGACGCCCCGGCTGGGCGGCACGATCCAACTGCCGTGCTGCGTCTCCACCTTCACCACGCCGCTCAGGGTATGAATCAATTGCGCGCAGTCGTGGTGATGCCACGGCTCCACCGCGCCGTGCGCATAATCATGGGCGTACGGCACCAGCGGACGGCTGGCAAAACTGAAGTTCAGCACCGCAGTCATCGGGTTAGCGCTTCAGGAACTGATAAACCGCCGCCAGATCCTGCTCGCCGTAACCCGCATCCACCGCTTGCTGCCAGACCTCGACGATATTTTCCAGCGCCGGCAATTTGGCTTCACCCGCCGCATCCAGCGCCAGACGGGCATCTTTCAGCGCCCAGATCAGGTGCATCTGCGGGGTGAAGTCCTGGCTGGCAATCATGCCGAGTTTCATTTTGGCGTAAGGCGCCGCCAGCGGGCCACCGTCCAGCACTTTCCACAGATCGTCGGTGGTGAAACCAAACTGCTCCGCCAGACGGGTACTCTCCGCCAGGCTCTGCATCAGACCAATCAACCAGCTGTTCACCACCAGCTTCATACGCGAACTGGCACCGGCCTCACCCAGCCATTGGGTGCCCTTGCCAATCGCCGCAAATACCTGTTCCGCTGCGGCGGCTTTGCTCTGGTCGCCGCTCGCCATCACCAGAATCTGCGCGTTTTCTGCCGGGGCCTTGGTGCCCGACACCGGGGCATCGATAAACACCACATCCGGGCGAGAGGCCGCCAGTTCCGCGATTAACGCATCTGTCGCTTCGACACCGATGGTGCCCATCTGGCACAGGGTAGCGCCCTGCTTCAATGCGCCCTGCGCGTCTTGTACCACCTGGCGAGTCGTCTCACCGTCAGACAGCATGGCGATCACCACATCTGCGCCGTCCACCGCCTGGATGGCACTGTCACCCAGCATCAGCCCGGCTGACAATAAATCTTCGCCACGGGCGCGGGTACGGTTCCAACCGCGTACCACAAAGCCTTTTTTCAGCAGGTTGGCAGCAAAAGCATGCCCCATTGCGCCCAGTCCTAACACCGCTACCACAGGTTGCTGACTCATCTTCTTTCCCTTCTCTGATTTGGCATAAACACGCTAGCCTGACAGGAATTGTGGTCCACAGCCAGGCCAGAGGTGCGATGAAAACATTTTTTAACTTGCCGCTGGCACATCCTCAGCCAGGCGCTGCTGCACCGCCGCCAGAAACAGGCGCAAGGCCGCAGGCTGGCGATCGCGTGACATATACAGACCATAGATACCCAGCGTTTTGGGCGTAAAGTCTGGCATCAAACGTTGTAACTGCCCGCTGTTGATCGCCGCGCGTGCCTCCATCTCCGGCACCATCGCCACACCACAACCGGCGCTGGCCGCATCGCACAACACCGAAGAGATGCCGGCACTGAAATTACCGCTGATGGTGGTGGTGATCACCTCACCGTTGCGGTCATTAAATTGCCAGCGTTGCCCGGCAAAACGGCTGTAGTGCAGGCAATTATGCTGTGTCAGGTCCTGCGGGGTTTGCGGGGTGCCGTACTGCTGCAAATACGCCGGTGATGCGCACACCACCGACACACATTCGCCGAGGCGACGCGCAATTGCGCCTGGTTCAGGATCGTTAGTGATGCGCACCGCCAGATCGATGCGCTCCCCGACCAGACTCACGGGCTGATTGTTAATCTCCAGTTCAATGCGCAGCGCCGGGTAGCGGGCCAAAAACGCCGGGATCATCGGCCCCAGAATATGGGTGGCAGTGGAGTGCGCACAGGCCACACGCAGGATGCCCTGCACGTCGCGTTGTGTGCCTTGATCGGCAATGTCCTCAGCGAGTCGCGCCAGTGCACGGCTTTTTTCGAGGATTTTTTCTCCGGCCGGGGTAATGGTCAGACGGCGCGAAGAACGATGCAGTAAACGCGCTCCGGCCCACTTCTCCATCTCATCCAGGTAGCGACTTACCATCGGCCGCGAAATATCCAGCGCCCGCGCCGCCGCACTCAGGCTCCCCAGTTCGCAGATACGATTAAATACCGTTGCCGCCGTCACTCTGTCCATATCCGCCCCATCTGATCGTTTTATGAAACTGACCATCTCTGATTGCGGGAATTCTAACAGACCCAGATTTCCCTACAATGAGGCTTTTAGTGACGGCAGGCTGCCGCTTAAAGGAATATGTGATGAAAATGAAGAAATTACCGTTATGTTTGCTGCTGACCGCAGGCCCGGTATTGGCCGCACCACTGCACCTTGAGGTCTACAACCCGCAGGAACAGGGGTTGTTCCCGGTGTCTTCAACCCTGGTGTCTGGCCCACATGAAGCAATATTGTTTGATGCGCAGTTCAGCCCGAAAGATGGCGAAAAACTGGTGGAGATGATTAAAGCCAGCGGCAAAAAGTTGACGCAGATTGTTATTACCTCGGGCGATCCTGACTTCTATTTTGGTCTGGAACCGATTGTTAAAGCCTTCCCACAGGTAAAAGTCGTGGCCTCGCCGCTGGTGGTGGAACATATCGACGCCACCAAACAGGCCAAGCTGCAATATTGGGGACCGAAAATGCCGGGTGGTGCCCCCACGCAATTAATTGTGCCACAGACAACTTATCAGACCGGTTTCAGCGTCGATGGCGAACGTATTGAATTACGTCACGCCGGGGATAAATCCGCTTATGTCTGGATTCCGGCAAACCGGGCGATTCTCGGCGGTACTGCGGTGGCGGCTGGCATTCACGTCTGGACGGCAGATACCCAAACCCCCGCCAGTCGCGAGCAGTGGCGGAGCGTACTGCGTGAAATACAGCAGTTAAAACCGAAAGTGGTGATTCCGGGTCATTATATTGGCCCCCGCCCGCGTGGCGACGAGGCGGTGACCTTCACGCTGAATTA
Organism: Pantoea phytobeneficialis; assembly: GCF_009728735.1. Taxonomy (NCBI): domain Bacteria; kingdom Pseudomonadati; phylum Pseudomonadota; class Gammaproteobacteria; order Enterobacterales; family Erwiniaceae; genus Pantoea; species Pantoea phytobeneficialis. The sequence continues at coordinate 2,014,442 of NZ_CP024636.1, read as the reverse complement.
TCTGCAAAAATTTGAAGCCGCGCTGGCAGAGAAGAAAGGTTCGGTGGCAGTGATTGAGACGATGAAAGCCGCTTACCCCAATTTGCCGGACGAAAGCTCGCTGGCGTTGAGCGCGAAGGTGAATAGCGGCGAGATGAAGTGGTGATGAGGTTGGCTGCCTGCTCTGAGACATTGTCAGAAAGGCGGCCAACTTTGGCAGAACGCGCCGTATTTATGTCAGAAAAAACGCTGAAAAAAAGTATCAATCGGCTATTCTTGTTGCTGGAGTAAAAATGACCACTTGCTGTATACGTTAAGCAAGGTGAGAAATAACAGGAACTGAGAATCAATTAGCTAATGGAGGGCATTATGATAATTATTTCCGGTACAGGTATACTCAGTCAAAAAATTAAAAAAACCACTCACCTACTAAATTCTCACTGACAATAAACAACACAACCGACAAAACAATTTCCTCTAATTCCTGAATAATGGAAAACCATCTCAACGCTTCACATATTAATCCGGGTGATTCTTCAAAGAAGAAAGTGAGCTTCGATAAAAGTATAAATAAAATCTGGTACTACGATAAAACCATGCCTGTGGAGCACATGCATACGCAAACTGGATATCTTGCTTCCACCATCTCGTCGAGAGCTAACTCTGTTGCCAGAGAAACCTTGAAGACAGCCAATAAATCACCTTCTGCTGAATCTCAGTCATCGCTACGGAAATCATCCTTTTAAAGAAATCACGCACACTGATTTTCGTATCCCTATCGCGACACGTTCGTAATCTGAGATAAAATAGCCGCTCGGTTTAAAGCGGCTATTTATAAATGCCGGGCGAACCCCTTTCTTTTATTTCAACAGTACCCGCGTCGTGAGGTTAACCCAGTCTTAAAATGACCTCAGGATTGTCTTAGTTCCCATTGCAGAAAAAATACCGGGATATAATTATGATGCGGGGAGCCTCCCGTGCTTAATCAGGTTAAATAAATGGACGCTGACGTTGCTTTCTACGAAATATCTGACCCTGCGACCCTTTATCACGGCATCCTGACAGAAATACCCGGTAATGATGGATACCGTTCAATAATAATTAAAGATTTACGGATACGAATCGCTGAAGATAAGAAGAGAAAATTCAATTCCTTGCGTATACACGAGGCGGTTTTTCTCAACATAGCGGGAGAGCAGTTTAAATTTTATAAATCGATGTCCAACCAGATAGAACACGTCCTGACAACCTATCCATAGTACTCCCGCCCCCGCAGATGTGTTCACCGTCCCTGCTATTCCCCTGACGGTAACAGCCTTTTATTGGGCAAATAGCTTAAAATGTAATGCCAGCCTGGGTAAAAACTATTAACATATGTCTCATTATGTTCCAACCGGTTCATTTCCTTTCATTTATTACGGTCTTTCATAATGAAAATAGCTTTACTGCGCCAGGCGCTGTGGCTGGCGCTGCCTGCGGCGTTTCCGTTGCCACTGCTGGCCGCTGATGATGCCAGCAACACCTTGGTGGTCAGTGCCACTCCCGACAGTTCCGGTTTATCTGAACTCGATACGCCTGCGGCGGTCAGCGTCGTCTCCGGCGACGATATGCGTCACGCGGCCCCGCGCGTTAACCTGTCAGAAAATCTGATGGGCGTGCCGGGCATGCAAATTCAGAACCGTCAAAACTATGCTCAGGACCTGCAAATTTCGGTGCGCGGTTTTGGTTCGCGTTCCACCTATGGCCTGCGTGGCATCCGCATGTATGTCGACGGCATTCCCGCCACCATGCCAGACGGCCAGGGTCAGACCTCCAACGTTGATATCGGCTCGATTGACCATGTTGAAGTGCTGCGCGGTCCCTTCTCGGCGCTGTACGGTAACTCGTCCGGTGGGGTGATCAACGTAGACACCCAAACCGGGCAGCAGCCCACCACGCTGGAAGCCAGCACCTGGTACGGCAGCTATGGCAGTTGGCGCAACAGCGTCAAAGCCAGTGGCGCGACGGGCGATGGCACCCATGCCGGTGACGTCAACTACACCATTTCAGCCTCACGCTTTACCACCCACGGCTATCGCGATCACAGCTCAGCAGAAAAGAACCTCGGCAACGCCAAGCTCGGCGTACGCATTGATGATGTCAGCACCCTGACGCTGCTGTTCAACAGCGTGCATGTCGATGCACAGGATCCCGGCGGTTTAACCCAGGCGCAATGGGAGCAGAACCCGCGTCAGGTGGTCAGCAACGTCAGCCTGTACAATGCGCGTAAAACCGTCGATCAGACCCAGGGCGGCCTGCATTATCAGCGCCAGATGAGTGAAAACGACGACCTGAGCGTGATGATGTATGCCGGGGTACGCGAAACCACGCAGTATCAGTCGATTCCGGCAAGCTCGCAGACCAGCCCAGCCCATCCGGGCGGCGTAATCTCCCTGACCCGCCATTATCAGGGCATCGATACCCGCTGGACGCATCGCGATACGCTGTTCACCATCCCGGTAACGCTGACCGGCGGTCTTGATTATGAAACCATGACTGAACGCCGCAAAGGCTACGAGAACTTCACCACCAGTAACGGCGTCACCGATTACGGCGTGATGGGGGATATGCGTCGTAATGAACGCAATCTGATGTGGAACCTTGATCCTTACGTGCAAACCGCGTGGCAGCTAACCGATAAATGGTCGTTGGATGCCGGTGTGCGTTTCAGCACCGTCAATTTCGACTCCAACGATTTCTACATCACCTCCGGCAACGGCGACGACAGCGGCAACGCGCGTTACCACCGCTGGCTGCCTGCCGCGTCGTTGAAATACGCCATTGATGATAGCTGGAATGCTTATGTCTCTGCGGGGCGTGGTTTCGAAACCCCGACCATCAATGAGTTGTCCTACCGTTCTGACGGCCAGTCCGGCCTTAACCTCGGTCTGAAACCGGCCACCAGCGACACGATCGAACTGGGTAGCAAAAAACGCATTGGTTACGGCCTGCTCACTGCTGCCATTTTCCAGACCGATACGGATAACGAAATCGTTGCGGATAGCAGCAACAACGGGCGCACCAGCTACAAAAATGCCGGACAAACCCGTCGTCGTGGTCTTGAGCTGGGCCTTGATCAGCAATTTGGCGAAGACTGGCGTGTGAAGGCTGCCTGGACGCTGCTCGATGCACGCTACCGCAGCAACGCCTGTGGCACCGAGAGCTGTGACGGCAACCGCATTCCGGGGATCGCGCGCAGCATGGCGTATGCCGGTCTGTCTTATGCGCCGGATCTGGGCTGGTATGCCGGAGCCGATGTGCGTTATATGAGCGACATCGCCGCCGATGATGAAAACGATGTGAAAGCCCCGGCATACACCGTGGTGGGCCTGAACAGTGGTTATAAGTGGCTGATTAAAGAGAGCTGGACGCTGGATCTGTTTGGTCGCGTCGATAACCTGTTCGACCGCAACTACATCGGTTCGGTGATCGTTAACGAGAGTAATGGCCGCTATTACGAACCGGCGCCGGGTCGTAACTACAGCGTCGGCCTGACCGTGAGCTACGCGTTCCAGTAATTAAAAAAACAAAGCCCTGTCAGACATGATGTTTGGCAGGGCTTTTTTTATGCTTAGATATAGCCTCAATGCGGAGGATATGTGTATCTCCGCCCTCACGTTGATAGAAATTGAAAAAGGTATCCTTAAATTTGCGCGTAAAGATCCGACGCAGGCCCACCGTTTGCAGCGCTGGTATCAAGAACGGGTGCTGATTGAATTTGCCTGGAGGACGTTGGATATTGACAGCGCTGTCTGCCGCCTGTGCGCCCGGCGACGGATGCGTTAATTGCCGCTACGGCGATTCATCATGACATGGTTCTGGTAACGCGTAATGTGCGAGATTTTACCGGGAGGGGTTGATGCTGTTGAATCCGTGGGATTAGCGCGATAAATCGCGCCGCTACAAGCGTGTGTGGTAAATTGCGCCGCTACGAGCGGGGGTGGTAAATCGTAGCGGCGCGATTCATCGCGCAATGTTTATTAACCCAACAGCGCCAACACATCCTCGGTTGAACCGGTTTCGCCCAGGCGCGGGAAAATACGCTCCACGCTGTTCTGATGGGTATCCGCATTCAGGCAGGTCATGGCGTCTGTCGCCAGCGTGACGTTGTAACCGAGTTCATACGCCTGACGCGCGGTAGACTCCACACCGATGCTGGTCGCGATACCGCACACCACCACCTGAGTGACACCGCGTTGTTGCAGCTGCTCATGCAGACCGGTGTTGTGGAAGGCACCCCAGGTTTTCTTGGTCACGCTAATGTCGCCCGGTTGTGGCGTCATTTCCGGCACCAGTACCGCCCAGTCAGCCGGCAGTTCACCGCTATGACGCGCCTGCTCGTTACGGCCTGGCGCACCACCCGCCACATTCACCAGCACCACCGGCAGATCGTGCGCACGGAAGGCATCAGTAAGACGCTGACAACGCTCAATCACCACTTTCGGGTCGTGCACCACAGGCAGCGCCACGATCCCGTGTTGCAGGTCAATCACAATCAGGGCGGTTTTTGCATCTAAAGTTGTTACAGCCATCTCGGGTCCTCTCAGGATTATTGGTCGGCAAGTCGTTGCAGTAAGGGAATGGCCGCCAGCAGCGTCTGCTGTTCCTGCGGGTTGAGCGTCGCCATGCTGCGTACCAGCCAGTCATCACGCTGGGCACGATTGGCCGCCACCAGCGCGCGGCAGGCTTTCGTAGGATGGTAGCGCGTTTTGCGACCATCGTGCGGGTCAGCTTCGCCCAGCACCATCCCGGCCGTGACCAGGCTGGCAACGGTTGCGCCCATCGACTGGGTTCGCACCCCTTCTGCCGCCGCCAGTTCGGTTATCGTCATGGCACCATCACGCACCAGATAACCGAGTACTGCAACTTGCGACCAGGTGAGGTCACCCGGCGGGGCCGATTCGCGCAAACGGCGTCCCAGTTTGCCGTTGACGCTACGCAGCAACGCGGCGGCGCTGTTCAGATCGCTCATAGCGACGTCTCCCTTACAATGAAAAGCGAGTATATAAATACGAAGGCAAACTGTGTAGTTTACCTTCGTATCAATTTGTAAGCCTTACGCCCGATGCGGATAGTGGATCAGGCTATGAAAACGCAGCGGCGTGCTAAGAGGATTACGGTAGCTGTGCGGTTTATCACCGGCAAACTGGCTGGCTTGTCCGGGTTGCAGACGACGCCAGGTGCCCTCAACGCCCAGTAACAACTCGCCCTCCAGCACCACCACCTGCTCAATCACCCCTGTTTCGTGCGGTGAAGAATCACTTTGCGCGCCGGGGGCCAGCGTCACTTCCAGCAGGTCAAATCGCAGCTGCGCGTCATAGGGCAGCAGCGATTTTGCCAGCATTTGCGCATTGCTCTGGCTAAAGGTGGCAGCGGCGCCGGGTGGCTGCTCGCTCCCCTGAATAAAGAACGAAAACGGCACGTTGAAGCCAGTGGCAATTTTCCACAGGGTCGCCACGGTCGGGCTGGACTCGCCGCGTTCGATTTGGCCAAGCATCGCCTTGCTGACGCCGGTGCGTTCCGCCGCCAGCGTCAGACTCCAGCCATTGGCCTGGCGCAACTGTTTCAACGCCAGGCTCAGATGTTGATGCAGATTTTCCATAGGATCTCCAGACAAGCTCGCGCGCAGTGTATCACTTGTGCGCTATAGCGTCCCATGCCACAATGTGCGCTATAACGCACAACCGGAACACCTGCTATGATCACCACCGCCCCGCGCAGCACCTTTTCACTCCCCATACTGATTTCAGGGTTTATTGCCGTGCTGGTGGGTTACAGCAGTTCAGCTGCGATTATTTTTCAGGCGGCGCAGGCTGCCGGTGCCTCTCCGGCACAAATTGGCGGCTGGCTCTCAATGCTGGGTATTGGCATGGGCGTTGCCTCGCTCGGGTTATCGCTGTGGACCAGAATGCCTATTCTGGCCGCCTGGTCGACACCCGGCGCAGCGCTGCTGGCGACCAGTCTGCACGGCCTGACCCTTAATGAAGTGATTGGCGTGTTTGTCTTTACCAACGCCTTGATTGTGCTGAGTGGCGTCACTGGCCTGTTTGCGCGCCTGATGAACCATATTCCGCAGTCGCTGGCCGCCGCGATGCTGGCGGGGATCCTGCTGCGCTTCGGCCTGAATACCTTTACCGGTTTACAGGGTAATTTTGCGCTGTGCGGCAGCATGTGCCTGGTGTGGTTGCTGAGTCGTCGCTGGTTACCGCGTTATGCGATTATCCTCGCGTTGGTCACCGGGGTGCTGGTGGCGCTTGGGCAACACAGCATTCATTTCCCGCCGCAGTCACTGAGCCTCAGCGTGCCGCAGTGGATTACCCCCCACTTCTCGCTGACCGCCCTGATTGGCGTCGGCCTGCCCTATTTTCTGGTGACGATGGCGTCGCAAAATGCCCCCGGCATCGCCACCTTGCAGGCGCACGGTTATCAGCCGCCGATTTCGGCACTGACCAGTTGGACCGGGCTGCTGGCACTGGTGCTGTCGCCCTTTGGTGGCTTTTCCGTCTGTATTGCCGCCATCACCGCCGCCATCTGTATGGGTGAAGAGGTCGATCCCGATCCCAAACAACGCTGGATGGCCTCAGCGCTGGCCGGTTTCTTCTATCTGCTCACCGGGCTAACCGGCGCGCTGATTGCGGTGCTGTTCAGCGCGCTGCCGCAGGTGTTGATTGCCACGCTGGCCGGTCTGGCGCTGCTGGCGACGCTGTCCGGTAGCCTGCATCGCGCGCTGGCGGAACCGCAACTGCGTGATAGCGCGGTGGTGGCGTTTCTGATTACCGCCAGCGGCGTGTCGCTGCTGGGTATCGGCGCTGCCTTCTGGGGACTGGTCGGCGGGATGCTGACGCATCTGGTGCTGATGCCGCGCGCACGCGGTTAAATTTTCTACAACTCATCCTCCAGCCGGGGAAAACCGCCCTGTTTTCCCCCTTATTTCCGCCGTTTGATTTGCCCTTATTTGGCTTAAGATCACCAAAATCGATTTTTTCTGCCTCAGACATTCACCGATAAGGGCCAACGAGTGGCAAAAACTTTTCTGCGCAGCGGCAATCTTGACGCGGTTCTGGCACTGGGTGAGAACGGCCAGCCCGTCTGGGCTTCTGCTCTGCAAATTCGCGAAACCTTGCGGCTACGCCGCCAAACCACGCTGGCGAACTGTCTCGCCATCCCACAACCCAATGAACGCGGTGATCGCCTCGACTGGTACGCCCCCTTTAGCGGCAAAGTCCGTTCATGGCTGGCGGCCAGCGATCACGAACGTCGTCAGGCGCTGGAACAACTCACCCTCAATCAACAGGATTTGCAGGCGCTGAGCCTGCGCGCGCGTGAGGCAGAAAACCCGGCGATGCGGTTGTTTGGTGCGCTGCTGAGTAAAACCCTGCAATTCCCCGATCAGCAATACGTCTATCTGGTGGATGGCAAACCGGTGATTACCTTCTGGGGCTTTGTCGATCCGCAGGCCCGCTCGCGTGATGACGCACTGGCCTGTCTGCGTGACAGCCTTGACGAGCAACTGCCGTCGCTGTTGCCGGAACCGCCGCCGGTGGTGGACACACCGATTGTGCTGGCCGAACCGGAAGTCGAACCGGAGGAGCCGATCATTGAGCCTGAGCCGGAAGAGAGCGAACCCGAACCGGTAATCGCCGCCGTCCAGCCCCCTGCCGCCAGCAAATCCCTGCGCCCGTGGTTGCTGCTGCTCCCGGTAGCGCTGGCTGCCGCCGCAGGAACCGCCTGGTGGTTGCACAGCACCCCGCAAGCCGCGGCCCCCGTGGCGGCCGCTGCGCCCGCTCCGGTTGTCAGCCAGCCGATCGCGCCACCGCCGGTGTTTGCGCAGGCGGAAAAACTGGCTACCACCCTGCCGCAGGCCAGCGCCACCGTGACCGCGCCGCCGCCCGCAGCGCCCGTCGCGCCTGCGGTGGTTGAGGTTGCTGCGCCGGTGCCTACCGCGCCAGCCAAAGCCGATGATCTGGTGATCACCGCCGAAGACGTGCGCGTCGGTTCGGTACGTTTCCTGGATGGTCGCTGGCGCGTCACCCTGCGTCAGACCAACCTGCCAACCGGTAAACCGCCGAGTCTGCGTTATCAGATTAAAAACGGCAAAGGCACAGCGCTGATTACCCAGGGCGATGGCATTCGCTGCAAGGCCGATGTCACCGCCGCCATGACCAGCGCCGGCACCATGGTGGTTCGCAGCCGCTACACCGCCAGCTGTAGCGATAAATCACGCTACCGCATGCCGGAACTGGTGTGTAAACAAGGCGATGGTATCGCCAGCTGTGACGCGCAATATGGCGCGGATCAGGTTTTCCCGTTGACGATTAAGCGTGAGAGTAAGTAACCATGTTAGCGCCCCTCATCGATGACAAACAAAGAATCACGCTGATTGAAGATAGCGGTGTGCAATTTCTCGACTTCGGCCTGCGTCTGCCTTCATTACAGGCGCGCCGTCAGTTTGTACGCCAGACGGCAAACGGCCCGCTGCTGCGCCTTAACATTGACGGCAACAGCGGCAAGTTTCTGCTCTACCCCGAAGATGGCAGCGCACCGGAAGTGGTGCGCCCGGAATCGGATATCGCGCTGGCCGACTCCCTGACGTTGCTGGCGAATCAATGGTTACCGCTGCCGGTGTTGCGTTGCACCAGTGGTCGTCGCTTTATTGGTGGACCGGAAAACTGGGCGCGTCTGCGTCTGGCTCCCCTGTCCCAACCCGATGCGGCGGGCAATACCCACCGTATCACCCTCGCCTTCGATACCCGCCTGGTGGCGGAGAACGACGGTGGCGAGCAGCTTGGCCTGAGCCAGGCCGATGCGCAAAACGGCGTCAGCTTTGCCCTCGCCTGGCATAATTATGAACTGGGTGAATTTCTTGACCTGACCTGGGTTGATGGCTGGCTGCGTGAAACCTTCAGCCAGCAGGTTACCGCACTGGAATCACGCCGCGAGCAAGAGTTGGTGCAGGCGCTGCGCGAGTTTGAGTACCAGGCGCATTACCTCAATGTGCTGGAGTTGCTGGGCGAACAGCTTGATCTGGCGGAGATCGCCATTCAGGCCGCGTCGCTGCAATCTCCGGCGGTGAATGTCGATATCATTCTCGATGTTGGCAACTCACACACCTGCGGCATCCTGGTGGAAGATCACGCCGAGGAGAGCAACGGCCTGCGCCAGACTTATGAGCTGCAACTGCGTGACCTGTCTGAACCGCATCAGGTGTATAACGAATTGTTCGACAGCCGCCTGGAGTTTGCCGAACCCCGCTTCGGCAAGGCCAATTTCTCGCTGGAGAGTGGTCGCGAAAATGCCTTTATGTGGCCGTCGCTGACGCGTGTGGGCCGCGAGGCCAGCCGTCTGGCGCTGTTGCGTGCTGGTACCGAAGGCAGCACCGGCCTTTCCAGCCCGCGTCGTTATCTGTGGGATGAAGCCCGTTATCAGCCCGGCTGGCGTTTCAATGCCAACGGCAGCGGTGATGAAACCCAGGCGACCGCCTTGCCCTTTACCCTGCTGCTGAATGATGAAGGCCAGCCGCTGCACGCGCTGGCTGAGGATGAGCGCCTGCCGGTGTTCTCCGCCAGCTACAGCCGCAGTTCGCTAATGACCTTTATGCTGTGCGAACTGCTGGCACAGGCGATGATGCAGATGAACAGCGTCGCTCAACGTCAGCGCATGCCGCAAAGCCAGGCCCCGCGTCAACTGCGTCATGTGATCCTTACGCTGCCCTCGGCCATGCCAAAACCGGAACGGGAAATTTTCCGTCGTCGTATGCAGGAAGCCATCGCGCTGGTGTGGAAAGCGGAAGGCTGGCATCCGGCCGAAGACGCGTTTTCCGCCGCGACTCTGGCGAAAAGCCTGCGCCCGGTGCCGGATGTGCAGATGGAGTGGGACGAAGCCACCTGCGGCCAGATGGTGTGGTTGTTCAACGAAACGCAGGTCAACTTTGCCGGTCGCGCAGAGGATTTCTTCACCAGCATGGCCCGCCCGGATCGCCCGCGTGACGCTGATGAACTGCCGGGTAAGAGCCTGCGCATCGCCTCCATCGATATTGGCGGCGGCACCACCGACCTCGCGATTACCCAATATCGCCTCGACGACGGCCAGGGTAATAACGTCAAAATCACCCCACGCCTGTTGTTCCGCGAAGGCTTCAAGGTGGCCGGGGACGACATTCTGCTGGATGTGATTCAGCTATGGGTCCTGCCTGCGTTGCAGCAAAGCTTGCAGAAAGCCGGTCTGACCTTGCCGGAACCGCTGATGAATAAATTGTTCGGCCATGACAGCCGCATGGACGGACAAGCCACTCTGCGCCAGCAGGTGACGTTGCAGCTGTTTATCCCGCTGGCGCAGGCGGTGCTGGAACGTTATGAAAACTGGGACCCGCTCGACAGCTACAGCGAGATCAACGCGCTGTTTGGCGAACTGGTACCACAAAAGCCCAGCAATGCCGTGCTGGCATTTATCAACGGTGAAATCCAGCGCACCCTCGGCGGCGACAGCCGTTTCGATCTGCTGGAGGTGCCGCTGGTGGTCAGCCTCGCGCAATTGCATGGCGAGTTCCTGCAACACCGTATGGCGATCATCCCGGCGTTGCGCGCCATGTGCGAAGTGGTGTCGCTCTATCAATGCGACGTGCTGCTGCTGACCGGTCGCCCGTCACGCTTCCCTGGCATCCAGGCGCTGGTGCGTCATCTGCAACCGTTACCGGGCAGCCGCATTCTTTCGCTGGAGGGGTATCACACCAGCGACTGGTATCCGTTCAACAAACAGGGACGCATTGATAACCCGAAATCCACCGCAGCCGTCGGTGCCATGCTGTGTCTGCTGGCGCTCGATCTGCGTCTCAGCAGCTTCTGGTTCCGCGCCGGTGATTTTGAACCTTACTCCACCATTCGCTACCTCGGCGTGCTGGATGAAACGCAGGCGCTGAGCGATGACAACCTGTGCTACAGCGAGATCGATCTCGACAGCCACAGCTTTGCGCTGGACCGCAAAAGCAGCTTCCGCATTCGCGGCAACGTCTGCCTTGGCTTCCGCCAACTGGAGAACGATCGCTGGCCCGCATCGCCCCTTTACAGCCTGAGCATTATCGATCCACAACTGGCGCGTAAAGTCGCCGGGGAAAGCGTGCTGCGCATCAAGCTGGCGGTGCAACCTGGCCCGGATAACGCCGGACCGGAACGTCTGGTGCTGAGCGATGCGCGTCTCGACGACGGCAGCCGCGTGCCTCTGGAACAACTGAGCCTGAAACTGAATACGCTTTCCGCCACGGGCAATGCGAATGCGCAATACTGGATCGACAGCGGGAGCGTCTGCAAAAAATGAGAACCGCAAAAAAACAACCACTGGCCACGCTGGCCAAACGTCTCAGTCTGCTCCAGGAAACCCTTGATGGTGCTCTGAATTGGGTTGAAAACCAGCAGGCTCACTCCACGCGTCTGAGCATGGAAGGCGACACCCTGAGTCTGCAACTGCGCCGTGCCAGAGTGGAGAGCCACGCGCTGGCGCGCCAGCTCGCGCGCCCCGTGACGCTGGCGTTGTTTGGTCAGTCACAGGCGGGCAAAGCCTGGTTATTGAGCGAGATGGTGGGGGATGCCCAGGGACAGTTGATGACCACCCCTGGCGACAAAACCTTTAACTATTTCCAGCATATCAATCCCGGCAACCTCGATTTCGCCATCGCCACACGTTTTAGTCACCAGCGCGAAACGGCCTCCAACGCCTGGCCGCTGGAGATGACATTGCTGAGCGAGGTTGAGCTGATCCGTCTGATGTTGGCCTGCGCCACCCCGGAATTACAGCCGGACACCACGGCTCTCGACAGCGCGCTACAACGTTTACAGCGGCATCGCCAAAGTGACATCCAGCCAGGTCTGGAAAGCGATGCGTTGGTCACTTTATGGGCGTGGAGTCGCCGCCATCACCGTCACGCCGAGGTGCTGGATCGTCATTTCTGGCCGCAGGCCATCAGCCTCGCCCCGTGGCTGAATGTCGACGACCGCGTACAGTTGTTCGCCTTGCTGTGGCCGGGCCAAAACTCATTAAGCGAAAGCCTGCGCAGCCTGATGCATTTGCGCCATCAGTTACGTCATGCCCCACGGGTCATGGCCCCACTCAGCCTGTTGGTGGATGACACGTCACTGCCCGCCGAGAAGTTGATTGGCAGCGATGCCGACTTGCAGGAGATGATTGAGGTGTGCCCGGTGGTCGCGAACCGGGTGGGTAAAGCGCAGCAGGTGCCCCTGGGTCTGCTGGCGTTGCTGACACTGGAAATCACCATTCCGCTTAGCTCGACGCCACGCCAGGCGTTATATGATGAGGCCGATATGCTGGAGCTGCCCGCGCCGGGTACCCCAGCCGATCGCGGCCAGCAGGAGGAGCGCCACCGTCTGCAAACGCGAGATGCGCTGCGCGCCACCTTACTGGAACAGAAACGCGCCTTGCTGCCGGGTTGGTACGCTGCGCGTCAGGATATCGACCTGCTGTTGATCTGTACCGCCGCCAGCCAGCGTCAGGACGCCGATCTCGCCAGCCAGGCGCTGCGCGAGTGGCATCTGCATCAACCGGTACCGGCCAGCGGAGAGAAGCCGCGGCTGATCTGGGCCATCACCCCTTATGATGCACGTCATCAGCAGATCAACGTCGATGAAGCGGTACAACGCCAGATTGGTCAGCCGGGTCAGAGCTGGGGGTCGATGCTGGCGCTGGATCGCGCCGGAGTGGATCGGATGGGCAGTTGGTTGCAGGATGAAATGCAGCCGGATGCGCGCCGTGATCGTCTGGCGTCGCAACTGAGTACGCTGCAACAAACCCTGGTGGATCGTCTGCAACCCTGGACCGAAGCCAGCGCTACGCCAGAGCAAGCGGCGCGTAAGCAAAGCATTGCCGACACCTTACTGAAATGCCTGCAACATCGCACCGGCCTGCACGGCGAATTGCTGGAGCGTTTACAACCGTCGCGTGAGGCGGTGCGTCAATTGTGGCTGAGCCAGAGCAACAGCGGCACGCAGCATAAAGTCGCCAGCGCAGCCGCAGAGCAAAGCTATTTCGGCATCGGTTTTGAATTTGATCTGTTTAAAGATGAACCGGTGGCAGCGGCAGAACCGCGCAATCACGGCGGTCAGCGCGATCAGCAATTTCCGCACCTGGTCTTCGCCCTGTGGCTGGATCATCTGCGTCAGTTGCCGGAGAGCCGGAGTCTGCTGGCGCTGCTCAACGTCGATAAACCGACGCTGGAGTTGTTGGTGGAGGAGTTAATTACCGCCAGCTTCCGTCACAACATGCTGAACACCTTGCAGGCGGCGCTGAACGAACCGGAGGCGCAGGCCAGCGCGCATGAGGCGCGCACCGATCGTCAGGTGTCCCGCGCGATGACGGTGTTGGGGGACTTTGTTGCCTGGCTGGGCTTTTTGCAGCGCCCGGAGAGCGAACGTCCGGCCAGCCGCGTCAATCGTGGCCAGACGATCTTCGCCCGTCCACCCGCCCCGAGCGTCAATTTCTCGTCCGGCCAACGTCTGACGCGTCTCTCTGCCGCCCCGGCTAACCACACGGCCTACTATATCTACGACTGGCTGGTGGGGCTGAACAGCGTGATTGTGGAGAACAACGGCTATACCGGCGGCGGCGATTTACCTGCCGCCGCCCGCCAGACACTGGCGATGATGCTACTGGCGTTGCACGCTTAATCACGCACCAGGCGCAGTTCACCCTCGAGCTGCGCCACCGCCTCTTCCAGCAGCGCCAGCACGGGCGCGAATTCCACGTTGCTCTCATCAACATGGCGCAAATGCAGGGTTGCTGGCAGCGCCATACCGCCTGTCAGCCAATCCCACAACGCATCAAGATTGTTACCAAAGGCGAACGGGCAGTGGCTCTGCCGCACCAGCGCAGCATAAAACGCCTCGCGGTCGGGCAGTTGCCGGAAATCAAAGGTCAGGTTCAGCATCATCAGGGCACCGGCTTAAAGCTGCGATAGTGATCGGTAGTGAGAAAAATCAGGCCATCTGAAGAGTAAAGCAGACGATCGGCATCGCGGTGGCCGCAATCGTAATTGACGTCGGCTTCATACCATTGGCGTCCCGCCTGTTGTGGCAGCCGCTGCTCACGGTTAGCAAAACGGTCGCCGCCAATCGCCCTGCCGGGCAACACGTCGCACATGTTGCCTTTGCCGGGGTTCCAGCCCTGGCGCCGTGCTTCACCTTTAGTGAGGTAGAGATCCGGTAATTTATGATGTTGTTGCAGCCAGCGCGCGACGGTTTCGGCATCGGTCAATTGCGCAATATTGGTTTTGGGTGCAGCGGAGAAATGCGGTTTTAGTCCGGCCCATGAGGCGACCAGCGCGATAATTAATCCAATCCAGAGTTTCTTTGACATAGTGACTTCCTGAGTTTCAGGAGGCCGATAATAGCAGCTTTTCAGGCGGGAAAAACGCGGGCCAGCGATGCTGGCCCTGGCGGAGTTTACTGCATAACGCTCGGCTGGTGCCCGGCATGACGACGCCATGCACCCGGTGCCACACCATACTGACGTTTGAAGCTGCGGTTGAATGACTGCTGCGAGTCAAAGCCCAGCGAAATCGCCACGTTCAGAATCGGCTCGTTAGTGGTGGTCAGCCGGTCTGCCGATTTTTTCAGTTTCTTGGCACGAATGTACTCACCCAGCGGATAACCGGTGTGCTCTTTGAACATGCGTTGCAGGTGCCATTTCGAGTAACCGGCACGCCCTGCTACGGTGTCCAGATCCAGGCGTGCTTCAATGTTGTTATCAATCCAGTCGATCAGATCGTGAATAAATGCGTCGCTCATCATCCCATTTTCTCCCGTCGCCGTGGCGATCAGTATCAGTATCTGTTGCAGTTACACTTTAAGGGTGACTGACTATGCCATTTAGTGCAAGTTTTATTATTGCATTAAATGCCGCACTTCGCGTAGGGGTATTACCCTGCATGATCCGTTGCGATCAAAACCGCACTTAAAGTGTATCAGATATTCTTGCAGAAGCAGTTTGCACAAGCCTACACTCATCCCGTTTTAATGCAACCGTCAAAGTTGCAAAATTTTTTGTACATGACCTTTCAATTTTTTGACTAACGCGGAATAACTACAATGCATCTGCAGACATATGGGGTTCGTCTGGGCGTAAGCCTGTCAGGAATGGTGCTGCTGGGAAGCCTGCTGGCCGGCTGTGATAGCGGTGAGGCGAAAAACGCCCCACCGCCACCGCCTGAAGTGAGTGTGGCGCAGGTGGTACAGCAGAAAGTCAGCCAGTGGGACAGTTTTAATGGTCGTATCGAAGCGGTGCAAAGCGTGCAGCTGCGACCGCGCGTATCCGGCTATATCGATCAGGTGAATTATCGCGAAGGCGATGAAGTGAAAAAAGGCCAGGTGCTGTTCACCATTGATGATCGCACCTATCGCGCGGCGCTGGAGCAGGCGCAGGCCGAACTGGCGCAGGCCCGCAGTCAGGCGGCGCTGGCACGCAGTGAGTCGGCTCGTACCGAAAAACTGATTGGCACGCTGGCGGTATCGCGTGAAGAGGCAGAACAGCGCCGTTCAGCGGCCAGCCAGGCACAGGCTACCGTGCTGTCGGCCCAGGCGGCGGTGGATATGGCGCAGCTTAATCTCGATTTCACCCGCGTTACCGCGCCGATTGATGGTCGCGCCAGCCGCGCCATGATCACTATCGGTAACCTGGTAACCGCCGGTGACAGCGCCAGCGTCCTCACCACGCTGGTGTCGCAGGATCGCGTCTACGTCTATTTCGACGTCGATGAAGCTACCTATCTGCGTTATCAGGCGATGGCCCGTGAGGGACAAAACCGGGGTGCGCTGCCAGTGGAAATCGGCCTGACCGGCGAGCAAGGCTATCCGCATCCGGGCAAAGTCGATTTTCTCGATAACCAGTTGACCGCCAGCACCGGCACCATCCGCATGCGCGCCACGCTGGATAACCAGCAGCGTCAGTTCACGCCAGGTCTGTTTGCCCGCGTACGTCTGCCCGGTAGCGCCGATTTCACCGCGTTGCTGATTGACGATAAAGCGGTGCTGACCGATCAGGACCGTAAGTATGTCTACGTGGTCGATGCCAGCGGTAAGGCCCAGCGTCGTGACATCCAGCCAGGCGAGTTGGCAAATGGCCTGCGCGTGGTGCAGAACGGACTGAAACCCGGAGACAAGGTCATCGTTAACGGTTTGCAGAAAGTGTTTATGCCCGGCATGCCGGTCACTGCGCAAACGGTCGCGATGCGCGCCGCCCAATAATTATCGAGACTGCCTGTTATGGATTTCTCCCGCTTTTTTATCGACCGGCCAATTTTCGCGGCTGTGCTGTCGATTTTGATATTTGTTACCGGGCTGATCGCCATTCCGTTGCTGCCGATCAGTGAATATCCCGATGTGGTGCCCCCCAGCGTGCAGGTGCGCGCAGAATACCCCGGCGCCAACCCCAAAGTGATTGCCGACTCGGTGGCGACGCCACTGGAAGAGGCGATCAACGGGGTGGAAAACATGATGTATATGAAATCAGTGGCCGGTTCCGATGGTGTGCTGGTGACCACCGTCACCTTCCGTCCGGGTACTGACCCTGACCAGGCGCAGGTTCAGGTGCAGAACCGTGTGGCACAGGCGGAAGCGCGCCTGCCAGAGGCCGTGCGTCAACTGGGCCTGACCACACAGAAGCAGTCGCCGACCCTGACGCTGGTGGTGCACCTGTTTTCGCCGCAGGGTAAGTACGACTCGCTCTATCTGCGTAACTACGCCACCCTGAAGGTCAAAGACGAACTGGCCCGCCTGCCGGGCGTGGGACAGATTCAGATCTTCGGGGCCGGTGAGTATGCGATGCGCGTCTGGCTTGATCCTAATAAAGTGGCGGCGCGTGGCCTGACCGCCTCGGATGTGGTGACGGCGATGCAGGAGCAAAACGTGCAGGTTTCTGCCGGGCAGCTCGGCGCAGAACCGTTGAAGAAAGAGAGCGATTTCCTGCTGTCGATCAACACCCAGGGACGACTGGAGAGCGAGCAGCAGTTCGGCAATATCATCCTGAAAACCGCCGATGATGGTTCGTTGGTACGTCTGCGTGATGTCGCTCGAATTGAGATGGGTTCTGGCAGCTATGCGCTGCGTTCACAGCTTAATAATAAAGATGCGGTCGGTATCGGTATCTTCCAGGCTCCGGGGGCTAACGCCATCGATCTCTCCAACGCGGTGCGCGCCAAAATGGCTGAACTGGCGACCCGCTTCCCGGACGATGTGCAGTGGGCCGCGCCCTATGACCCGACGGTGTTCGTGCGGGATTCGATCAAGGCCGTGGTACAGACGCTGATGGAAGCGATTGTGCTGGTGGTACTGGTGGTGATTCTGTTCCTGCAAACCTGGCGTGCGTCGATCATTCCGTTGCTGGCGGTGCCGGTTTCAGTGGTGGGGACCTTCAGCGTCTTGTATTTGCTCGGCTTCTCACTTAACACCCTGAGCCTGTTTGGTCTGGTGCTCGCCATCGGTATCGTGGTGGATGACGCCATTGTGGTGGTAGAGAACGTCGAACGTAATATCGAGCAAGGATTATCGCCCACCGCGGCAGCGCATCAGGCGATGCGTGAAGTCTCCGGCCCGATTATCGCTATCGCGCTGGTGTTGTGTGCGGTGTTTGTGCCGATGGCGTTCCTGTCCGGCGTTACCGGTCAGTTCTATAAACAGTTCGCGGTTACCATCGCCATTTCGACGGTGATTTCGGCGATTAACTCGCTGACGCTTTCTCCGGCTCTGGCGGCGAAACTGCTGAAGGATCATCATGCGCCGAAAGATATGCCGTCGCGCCTGATTGACCGGTTGCTGGGCTGGTTGTTCCGTCCGTTCAACCGCTTTTTCCAGCGCAGCGCTGACGGTTATCAATCGATGGTCAGTAAAACCCTGCGGCGGCGCGGTGCGGTGTTTGGCGTCTATGTGCTGCTGCTGGCAGGCGCGGGCTGGATGTTCCACAGCGTACCGGGTGGCTTTATCCCAACCCAGGATAAGCTGTACCTGATTGGTGGCGTGAAGATGCCGGAAGGCTCGTCACTGGCGCGTACCGATGAAGTGATCCGTAAGATGAGCGAGATCGGTATGAATACCGAAGGCGTGGATTATGCGGTCGCCTTCCCCGGCCTGAACGCCTTGCAGTTTACCAATACCCCCAATACCGGGACGGTGTTCTTTGGCCTCAAGCCGTTTGACCAGCGTAAACGCAGTGCGGCGGAAATCAACGCTGAGCTGAATGCCAAAATCAGTAAAATTCAGGCGGGCTTTGGTTTCTCCATCATGCCACCGCCGATTTTGGGCCTCGGCCAGGGTTCAGGTTATTCCCTTTACGTGCAGGATCGTGCTGGCCTGGGTTATGGCGAGCTGCAAACGGCGATCAACACCCTCTCCGGTGCGGTGATGCAGACGCCTGGCATGATGTTCCCGATCTCCTCCTATCAAGCCAACGTTCCGCAGTTGGATGTGCAGGTTGATCGTGATAAAGCCAAAGCACAGGGCGTGTCGCTGACCGATTTGTTCAGCACCCTTCAGGTGTATCTCGGCTCCTCCTATGTCAATGACTTCAATAAGTTTGGTCGTACCTGGCGTGTGATGGCGCAAGCAGATGGCGATTTCCGCGACAGCGTGCAGGATATTGCTAACCTGCGCACCCGTAACGATCGCGGCGAGATGGTGCCAATCGGCAGCATGGTGAATATCACCACCACCTACGGCCCTGATCCGGTGATCCGTTATAACGGCTACCCGGCGGCGGATTTGATTGGTGACGCTGACCCTCGCGTGATGTCATCGGCGCAGGCCATGACCAAAGTGGAAGCACTCGCCAATCAGGTGTTGCCGAATGGAATGAACATTGAGTGGACCGATCTCAGTTATCAGCAATCCACCCAGGGTAATGCTGCGTTTATTGTGTTCCCGGTGTCGGTATTGCTGGCCTTCCTGGTACTGGCGGCATTGTACGAAAGCTGGACGTTACCGCTGGCGGTGATCCTGATTGTGCCGGTCACCATGCTGTCGGCGTTGGTTGGCGTGTGGCTGACCGGCGGTGATAACAACGTGTTTGTGCAGGTGGGGCTGGTGGTTCTGATGGGGCTGGCGTGTAAAAACGCGATTCTTATTGTCGAGTTTGCCCGCGAACTGGAGATGCAGGGTAAAGGGATTGTCGAGGCCGCGCTGGAAGCTTGTCGTCTGCGTCTGCGCCCCATCGTCATGACCTCCATCGCCTTTATCGCCGGGACCATCCCGTTGATTCTCGGAGAAGGTGCCGGTGCCGAAGTGCGTGGCGTTACCGGGATTACCGTGTTCTCCGGCATGCTGGGCGTGACTTTGTTCGGCCTGTTCCTGACGCCGGTGTTTTATGTGACGCTACGTAAACTGGTGACACGGAAACAGCCGGAAGGTGAAGTGCAGACGGTGTGATGTTAGGATTGATGTAAAAATCCGTTCACCAAATTCTAATGCCAGTCAGTAAAGCCTGACTGGCTTTTATCCAATCATTCTATTTCATGGAAAGTTGTTTCGGGTCACGCCAAACAGGATAGAGGTCAGGAAACCCTCTAATATGAAGTGGAAAATCAGCATCACGATATCCCCATCTCCTGATTAGCGTTCTGGTACTGAATCTTGTACATTCCGCGTAACATGGCAATTTATCTTTATCTATTATATCATGCAGCGTCCTGAATAAACTCTCCACCACTTCACCTCCACGGGCTGAACGTTGCACAGCTTGTAATGATATAAAATAATGGGGTGGGTTCAGGGGATGCAAACGGTCGAGTCCATTTATAAGTTCAGAAGCCGCCTTGTAACTTGAACCACATACTTTACGCAATTCCTCATCGGCTTGAGCATGAGTTTCTACGATCTCCGCAATGAATTCTGGCCGAATATAAACTAAAACGTCCGTATCATTTTCAGAAAGCAATGTACCTTTACGATAAATTTCTATATTTACGTAAATACGAAAATAGTCCCGCAGAATATTGACACGATCATCTCGACCAGAAAATAAAACTTTATATATCGGGTCATGACAGAATTCTTTTGCGAGGAGGTCACAAACCTTATCCAAGTCAGAATCTTTAGCATGCCTGCATTTCATTTCGAAATCCTTTTGAATTAATAAAATAGTTACCCTTTTATACCTTGATCTAAAGCGTCGAGAAGTGCAGGCAGGCAGGCAGGCAGGCAGGCAGGCAGGGATAGTAAGGCAGAAAATGAGAGGTGACTCAAACAAATGCACCACCGGCTTTCGTAGCGGCGCGATTTGTCGCGCGATTTTCACTATGGCATCAAGGTCAAAGGCGCGCGATAAATCGCGCCGCTACGGAGTTGGGAGCGCAGCAACGCGCTCCAGGAAATGTCAGCGGGATTTCTTGCAGAAGTCTTCGATTTCGAAGTCTGGCAGGGGTTCGCAGTTGCTGGTGTCACGTTTTTTCAGTTCAGCCAGCGCATCCGCCACGGTGCGTTTTTCCAGCACCTTCAGGGAGGCTTGTTCGGCTTCATCAGCAATCGATTTGAAGTACCAGCACAGGTTGGCGCTCACCAGACAACGCGGCGCGACATCCGGACGCGAGGCCCAAAGTTTTTTGTCTTCAATCACCGAGGTATAGATATCGCGCAAGGTGATCTCGCTGGCGGGACGGCCCAGATGTATCGAACCGGTACGGCCAAGCGTCGAGACAATGATGCCATCGCGTGTGAGCGGAACCATAAGTTTCCGAATGAAACTGGGGTTCGCCTCCAGGCCATAAGCCAGAATGGCACTGGTCGAGCGTTTACCCAATTGCTCCGCCATCGCTACGCTCAAAACCATCTGCAAAGCTGTCGGGAAGCGGTAATCAAGCATTTCTTTAATCCTGAGTTGCGGTCTATCTTGTTGTTTTCATGCCGCGGCAGTGAGTAATCATTGAGCAATAAATATAACAAACACTGTTGCTTTTTAGAAGCGAGCGACTGTGATCAAGGCACGTATTCATCATTTCCTCAGACACAAGCGCACAGGCTGCTTAGTTTATCACTCCCCTTTCTGACTGCGGGTTGGGCTGCGGCAATTTTTGCTTCAGCACCATCACCAACAGCACGTTAATCAATGCCAACAGGCAAAGCATCCACAGCGTGGCGTTCGCCCCCAACTGTTGAAAAACATAACCGCCCAGTAGTGGTGTCAATGCCTGACCAATCAGCGCCGGACGTGCCATGCGCCCCACCACTACCGCATAGGCTTCTGGTTTGACCATCACCAGCGGTAAAGTTCCCCGGACAATGGCACGCAAACCATTTCCGGCACCGTACAGCACCATACTCAGCAACGCAAACTGCGGAAAACAGGCCAGCAACAGCAAACCCACGGCAACCAGACCCACCGAGAAAAACGTGGTCCAGATAGGATGACCTCGTTTAAACGCGATATCGACGATACGCGAACCTACCTGACAGGGACCAAGAATGGCGCTGATCGCCAGTGCCGCCGTCAGAGAATGGCCGCTGGCCTGCAACAGCGTGATCAACTGCACCGAGATGGCGGTCATAATCACCGAAGCCAGCGTGAAGATGCTGCATAGCAACCAGAACAGACCGGGAGCCAAATCGCCAGTCGTGGCAGCCCTGACGGGCGTTGTCTCTTTCTTCTTTGCCGTCGGCGGCGGCAAAGCATAGAAATACGCGGGGAGCACCGCTACGCATAACAGCAGCGCAATGGCAAAACAGGCGCCACGCCACTCCAGCCAGTGAATGAGCAACGCCGTACCCGGCCACACCAGCGTGGTGCAAAAACCGGAAATCAGTGTGATGCCGGTGATCGCCCCGCGCGCTTGCCCGCCATACAGGGTTCCGAGCGTGGCAAACAAGGCATCGTACAACCCCATAGCCATGCCAATACCGATAATGACCCAGGCAAACAGGAATAACAGCAAACTGTGACTCAACCCCATCACCACCAGCCCAATCGCCATTACTGCGCCGCTTCCGGCCAGCAATGCGCGCCCACGCGCGCGCGCGATAAGCCTGCCGCTCAGCGGGGCCAGTAATCCTGAAACCAGAATGCCGAGCGATAACGCACCGTAAACCCACTGCTGCGACCAGCCAGTTTCTGCGACGATGGGATTGGCCATTACCGCCATCAGGTAAAATGAACCACCCCAGGAGAGGATCTGAACCAGCCCGAGAGTGATAATGGCGGGAACGCCGGGCTTTGCGTAATGCTCCACATGAATATTCCGATAGCAGGCGAAGCATTTGTTATAACACGTTCATCGATCACGAAAAATGCTTATGCCCGCTGGTTATCGCAATCCTTACAACGAGGCTGGCAAACCTGCTGTAAAAAAAACAAACTAAAAGTATGTTGTAATTATAAACCGTGCTTGCCATCACGCCGATCCCCTGCCACATTTGGTATGTTGTAACTATGGAGACATCCTATGGCTCGTTACGATTTGATCGCCGATCTGCATGCCTGCGTAAACGCGCTGGAGCAGCATCTGGGCGCATTGCGTCAACAAGTGGAGCAGCAACCTTTATTGATCGCGCGGGTTTTTGGTTTGCCGGATATCGAAAAAGGCCATGAACACGACGAGATATCTCGCATCAAAGTCACCCAGCATCTGGGGAGCGCCGCCCGTGAGATGGCCCTCACCCATTATTGTCGGCTGTTTATGCAGCACCAGTCAGAAAAACTCAGCACCAAAGCCGCGGTACGACTGCCCGGCGCAATCTGCATTGAAGCGGATGAGCACGCCAGCGACATCATTACCCGGCAGGTGGCGGAAATTAATACGCTGAAACAGCGGCTGGAGCAGTTGATCACCGTTGAGTCCGGCCTGCCCAGCGAAGCGCGCTTTGAGTTTGTTCACCAACATTTACGCGGGTTGATCACCCTGAATGCCTACCGCAATGTCACCCTGCTGGATTCCCCGGATAGCCTGCGTTTCGGTTGGGCGAATAAGAACATCATTAAAAACGTTAAACGCGATGAAATCATTGAGTTGCTGGAGCGCAGCCTGAAAGCCAATCGCGCTCAGGCCCCGTGGACCCGTGAGCAGTGGGCCGAGAAAGTGCAGCAGGAACTGGAAACGGTTCGCGATTTGCCGATCACGGCCCGCCTGAAAATCAAACGTCCGGTCAAAGTTCAACCGGTGGCCCGTGTCTGGCGTGCCGATGAAAAGAAGCAAACCCAACTGGCCTGCCCTTCTCCACTGCTGGTGCTATGCCGCGACCGCAGCCAGGTGCCGGTGCTGGGTGAGTTACTGGATTATGATGCTGACAATGTGGCGCATCGTTATAAGCCACAGGCTGAGCCCTTGCATCTGATTATTCCGCGCCTGCATCTGTGGTGCGATCGACTGGCCTGATGATGGCCGCAGCGGCAAGACTTATCGCGCGATAAATCGCGCCGCTACGGATTTTGCTTACGCCTTCATGCTGCCAACCATCTCTTCCGGGCGTACCCAGGCATCGAATTGTTCTTCGGTCAGATAGCCCAGCTTCAGCGCCGAACCTTTCAGGGTAAGCCCTTCTTTATGGGCTTTTTTGGCGATTTCCGCCGCTTTGTCATAGCCGATATGGGTATTGAGCGCAGTGACCAACATCAGCGACTCGTTCAGCAGTTGTTCGATACGGTCGCGGTTCGGTTCGATGCCGACGGCACAATGGTGGTTGAAACTGTCCATGCCATCAGCCAACAGACGAATCGATTGCAGGAAGTTATGGATCACCATCGGACGGAACACGTTCAGCTCGAAGTTACCGGATGCGCCCCCCACGTTGACCGCCACATCATTACCCAGCACCTGGCAGCTCAGCATCGTCAGCGCTTCGCACTGCGTCGGGTTCACTTTGCCCGGCATGATCGAACTACCCGGCTCATTTTCCGGGATGGAGAGCTCGCCAATGCCGCAACGTGGACCGGATGCCAGCCAGCGCACATCGTTGGCGATTTTCATCAATGACGCCGCCAGACCTTTCAGCGCGCCGTGCGCATGCACCAGCGCATCAACCGTTGCCAGCGCTTCGAATTTATTCGGTGCCGTTACAAACGGCTGATTGGTCAATTCCGCCAGCGCTTTAGCTACCCGTACCGCATACTCCGGGTGGGTGTTCAGACCGGTGCCTACCGCTGTGCCGCCCAACGCCAGTTCGGCCAGATGCGGGATGCTGTGTTCGATATGTTTGAGGTTATGTTCGAGCATCGCCACCCAGCCGGAGATCTCCTGGCCCAGGGTGAGCGGTGTCGCATCCTGCAAGTGGGTACGGCCAATTTTGACGATGTCTTTAAACGCTTCAGCTTTGTCGTTCAGCGTTTTTTTCAGCACCTGCAATTGCGGAACCAATTGTTCGCGTACGGCGATCACCGCCGCAACGTGCATCGCGGTAGGGAACACATCGTTGGAGCTTTGGCTTTTATTCACGTCATCATTCGGATGGACCAGACGCGCCATGCCGCGCTCACCACCCAGAATCTCGCTGGCACGGTTTGCCAGCACTTCATTCATGTTCATGTTGGTCTGCGTGCCGGAACCGGTCTGCCAGATTGCCAGCGGGAACTCATCGCTGTGCTTATCGGCCAGCACTTCGTCAGCCGCTTTCATAATCGCATCAGCACGTTCGGCCGGTAACAGACCAAGATCGCGGTTCACCTGGGCCGCCGCACGTTTAGTCAGCGCCAACGCATGCACCAACGCAACCGGCATTTTTTCTGTCGAGATACGGAAATGTTCCAGTGAACGCTGCGTTTGCGCGCCCCACAACTTATCTGCCGGTACTTCAATCGGTCCCATTGAGTCTTTTTCAATGCGATGGGCTGCCATGACTACGTCTCCTTAACTCAGATATTGAGGTTTAGGCTCAGCGTCACGTCATGCGCGATCGACTGAGCGGGCAAGATTGTCACTTTTCAGAATTTTACATTATGAGAGTCATTCGCATTTATTGCACTTATTGATGTATTTTCAATGGCTGTTTATGCCTTAAAATGCTTATAGCCTTATCGTTATCGGGGATGAATGATGCAAAAATTGAACAATTCGCTGCAAAATTACGCATGGGGCAGCACAACCGCACTGACCGAACTGTATGGCATCGCTAACCCGCAAGGATTACCGATGGCTGAACTCTGGATGGGAGCACATCCCAAAAGCCCTTCCACCGTCGAGATCAATGGAGAGACGCGGTCACTGCGTGATGTGATTGAGGGTGATAAAACCGCCATGCTGGGTGACGCTGTCGCGCAACGTTTTGGTGAGCTGCCGTTTCTGTTTAAAGTGCTGTGTGCCGATCAGGCGCTATCGATCCAGGTCCATCCAAGCAAAAGCGCCGCTGAAGTAGGCTTCGCGCGCGAGAATGCGGCCGGGATCCCTCTGAGCGCTGCCGAGCGCAACTACAAGGATGCTAACCACAAGCCGGAGCTGGTATACGCGCTGACCCCTTTTCAGGCGATGAATGGCTTTCGTGAGCTGCATGAAATTGTTTCGCTGTTCGAGCCGGTTGCGGGCGCACATCCGCAGATCGCCCACTTCCTTGAGCATGCCGATGAAGCCAATCTGGTCACCCTGTTTACCACCCTGCTGTCGCTGACCGAAGAGGCGAAATCACGGGCGCTCGGCGTGTTAAAAGCAGCGTTGAACGCCCACGAAGGCGAACCCTGGCAGACAATGAAAAGCATTGCGACAGATTATCCCGACGACAACGGCCTGTTCTCACCGTTGCTGTTGAACGTCATTACCCTGCAACCGGGTGAAGCGATGTTTTTGTTTGCGGAAACCCCGCATGCCTATCTGAAGGGGGTGGCGCTGGAGGTGATGGCCAACTCGGATAATGTGCTGCGCGCCGGTCTGACGCCGAAGTTTATTGATATCCCGGAACTGCTGGCGAACCTGAAATTCCACGCCAAACCCGCCGCGACTTTGCTGACACAACCACAGCAACAGGGCGACACGCTGAACTTCCCGATTCCAGTGGACGATTTTGCCTTCGCCATTCACACCCTGCATGACCAACCACAAGCGTTGGCACAACAAAGCGCCGCGTTGTTGTTCTGCATTGAAGGCCAGGCGGTGATCGAGAAATCAGGTCAGCAGCTGGTGCTGCAACCGGGTGAGTCCTGCTTTATTGCCGCCAGCGAGTCACCGGTGACGGCCGCAGGTCATGGTCGCCTGGCACGCGTCTTCAATACCCTCCCATAAGCGGCTGACGACCGTCCGGTTAACTGCTATCATTTTCAAACTATTAATTTAAAACGCCTGCGGGCGTTTTTCTTCACCCGCCGCACACACCAGGTGCCTGCGGACGCAAGGATAAGGACGACTCAGCGATGAAAAAGACCAAGGTTGCCGTAGGTGTGATTGTAGCCCTCGGGGTAATCTGGACCGGCGCCGCCTGGTTCACCGGCAAGCAACTGGAAAGCCATATTGATCAGATGGTGCAAAACGCCAATACGCAAATCAATGCGTATGCGCCCAACAGCCGCCTGACGCTCAGCTATCAGGATTACCAGCGCGGCCTGTTTAGCAGCAAGGCCAAACTGGTGCTGCAAGCCAGCTCGCAAACCGAAGACAACCCGCTGCTGAAGCCGGGTCAGAGCATTGTGCTGGACACCGTCATCGATCACGGCCCCTTCCCTTTTTCTCAGCTGAAGCACGGCGTGCTGATCCCCAGCATGGCCTCGGTACATAGCGAGCTGGAAAACACCGAAGCGGTGAAGAAATTGTTTGAGTTGACCAACGGCAAATCGCTGGTCAACGCCGATACCCGCATTGGCTACAGCGGCGCGACCGATACCGCGCTGACCCTGCTGCCAGCCGACTATCAGGATGTGAACAACGGTGTGCGCCTGGCGACCAACGGCGGCACCCTGAACGTCAGCGCCGATCAGCAAGGCAACAACGTGGGTGTACAGGGAGATTTCTCCAGCATTGCGTTTGCCAGCAAGAATGAAGTCAACCAGCCGGTGCTGTTTACGCTCAACGGTCTGAAGGTGAGCGGTGATACCCATCTCAGTCCGGAAGGGGTGCGCGTCGGCGATCAACAGATCACCCTGGACAAGCTGACCGCCAGCGTCAACGGCCAGGAAGGTCTGACGCTGGAAAAAATGAACGGCACCTCATCATTCGATAACAAAGACGGCAAAATTGGCGGCCAGATTGATTACCAGGTCGGTAATATCAGCCTGCAAAAACAGCCGTTTGGTGAGGCGAAAGTCACGATGAAACTGGCGCAGTTTGATGCCCAGGCAGTCAAAGCCTTCTCCGATACCTACAACACGCAAATTCAAAACCTGCTGAACCAGCCGGGCCTGATGGATGATCCCATCCGCTATCAGGAGGGTGTGCATACCATTCTGATGAACAACCTGCCAACCCTGTTGAAAGGTTCACCAACGCTCAGCATTGCGCCGCTCAGTTGGAAAAACGACAAAGGCGAAAGTACCTTTAACCTGAATGTCGGTTTCAACGATCCGGCGAGTGTGACCGGTGAAGCGCAAACTCTGGGAGCCGCAGTCGATCGCGTGCTGAAAACCCTTGATGGCAAGCTGGTGATCAATATGCCGATGGCGACCGAAGTGATGCGTCATGTCGGTCTGGCGGAAGGTTATCAAAGCGATGATGCGCAAAAGATGGCCGATCAGCAGGTAAAAGGTCTGGCGGCGATGGGACAGATGTTCCGCCTGACGCAGCAGCAGGATGACAACATCACCACCAGCCTGCAATACGCCAACGGTCAGGTGACCATGAATGGTGACAAGCTGTCGCTGGAGCAGTTCCTGTCGCGTTATATGCTGGGTAGCCAAACCAGCGAAGGTATGCCGGAGTAAGTGTTTAACACCTTGTAGCGGCGCGATAAATCGCGCCAATACGAATTATGCCTGTCCGGGAAGTAGCTGTGGCGGAACAATCAACGTCTGCACCTCGGCTGACGGCTGTGCCAGACGCTGCAACAAACGCTGGCCGGCGCGGCGTCCCACTTCCCGCGCACCACTGCTGACAAAGGTCAGCGCCGGATCGTACAACTCGCGCTGTGGATCATCATTAAACCAACCAACGCCAGTTGCTGGCTGTAGTAGCTGCCCACCGCCCCCTCCGTCAGCGTGCGCCCGCTATGCAGCGCACCAAAATAGCAGCCCAGCGTCACCGTGGCGTTGTGTGCCAGAATCGCCGTGATACCGGGATGCTGGCGCGCTTTCTGGCGGCCTCCACTGCTGCATTCAGCTCAGCCAGATATTCACTGACGCCATCCGGACGCTGCTCATTAATGGCTTTGCGCGGGTTCGCATCGGCTTTCAGGTGCGTGCTGTCGTTGAAGCGCCGGATGCGGTTCTGGCTGAGGGTGAAGGCGTCCGGGACTTTCTCCGTCAGCCCCATTTTCAGGAACCAGCGGTAAGCAACGTTCATCTGGATTTCCCTGACCACGGCGCTCACAAGGGACGCCGAAGAGATAGCCCAACAGCATTATCTTAAAGGCGAACGGGGTCGATGGCCGGTCGGCCATTGTCGGCGCAGTAGAGGTGTGCCACGGCGTCGCGGATAAATTCAAAGTCAATGGCGGCGTCGATTTTACGCACCAGATGGTCTTCGGGTACCAGTTCTTCAAGGGTGACCATTTCAAATTGATACTGCTGAGGGGTGGGTTCTCTGAGCATGGCAGTCAGTCCGTTAATTGCACTGACCTTATTAGATCAAAGTCCCGGCTTTACGACCAAGACTTTGTCAGCAGTCTGAAAGGTTTATCTTTATGATAAACCTTTTTTTATTATCGTGATTTATGCAAAAGAAATCATAAAGTTACATAATTGTTGCCAACCTAAATATTCCCACCTCATCCTTTGTTTTGAAAATACAAAATTTAACAATCCATTATTATTACACTCAGAGAATTGTGATATTTTCTTGAAATGAAAAGGATAGTTAGTTATCAATTTCATAATGTACCAAGCTTAATAAAGCCACCATTACCTTGCATTAACAAAATACGCGAAAAATACTACACCAAAGTCTTATCGAAACTATGCCTAAGCCCATGAAATCATCTTCTTATGATGATTACTTCATGTATTCTTTTCGGAAACCCTGAGTTTTCAATTAATATTTTATCTTTTGTCTACAGAAGTTAGAATCATAACTCCTATTTCTTACCTTAATAACAGCCACATTCACACGCATGAAATATGCCGCTCCGTGAATTGAGATAACAATAAATCCTCTCTGCAATGAAAGTTGAAGATGGAGAAAAGTGTGATTAGAGCAATAGAGCAAGGGCTACATGATTGGCTAAAATATCTGGACCTTTATGATGAGGTGAACAAAGATGAGTTACCGATCATTAGCGTAGATGAAAAATTCGATATTTATTGCTACCCTGTCGATGACAACAGCATCATCATGATGGCAATTGCAACACTTGAACATTTCCATTATGACCATCATGAAATTTTAGAAAGAAACCAGCCTAAGCCAGGTGAATATAATCCTGTGTTCACCTGTAATGGTGACATATTACAGCTTTGGGTTCGTATCACAGAAAATGACTGCACCCTCCCCATAATTTTGAACTATTTCAGCACATTAATTAGCCATATGGAAAACACATTGAGTGCCGAGTAGGGAATTTATCAATCCATAGAATGGTTACTCCTCATAACCAGGGAAATCCAAATGAAAATAGAAAATCACAACATTCACATCAACAATTTCGACCAAAATGAAAACCGTGTAAAAACCAGAGAGTTCAATGGAAGAAAGTTAATAATAAAGTCCTATGCAAAATCAGAGAATAAACATCAGCCGCAGAGTGAACACTTATTGAACACTGAAAGATTAAAGCTGGAGCTACATAGTTTCTTTGATAAATACAAATTCCTTAAACGCAACACCTCTTCTCAAACGGGTAATATAATAAAATTATCAAAAAACGATAAGGCACCTGACATACTTCAAAATTCAAACCATAGATTTCAATTTGAGAAAAACAAAGTTACTGACATCACATTCATACACTCCATAAAACAACATAAACTTGACATTAAAAAAATCAGTGATGAGATCACTCTAAATCTACCTGACAGGACGCAGATGCATAGTATCAAT
Organism: Pantoea phytobeneficialis; assembly: GCF_009728735.1. NCBI lineage: Bacteria > Pseudomonadati > Pseudomonadota > Gammaproteobacteria > Enterobacterales > Erwiniaceae > Pantoea > Pantoea phytobeneficialis. Next base: position 1,984,348 of record NZ_CP024636.1, on the reverse strand, counting down.
GTTAAAAAATATCTGGATAATAGATTATCCAGCCTCGTCGTTAATACGGCAAGATCTTACGGTTGTGAGTTCTTTTGTGGCGGTAATTATTCAGCACTCAGCCATCATTATCAGGGTCGCGGTTTTGATAGCATAAAAGAAATCTCGAGTAATACTTCAACCAAATCCTATTACGTCACTAATACCACAACCGGGAAAAATGTCCTTGTGCTATCTAATATGAACAGTGAAGCCAGAATAAAACATCAACTACTACAACTTCACTACGCCGACATTGATATAAGCAAAATAAATATATCAGGAAGTATAAAAATGCAAAAAGAGAATGCCATGATGCAATTATCCTCTGTTCTAAATACATTACCTGATGCAGATAAGAAAGTTTTATTCATTGGGGCTCGCTGGCAAATAATGGAGTTTTTAGGAAGGGAAATTTATCAGATCGATGAAAATCAACCTGAAGGAGTTGGTTATGATAAAATGAACACCACTCAGCATAAAGTTTCTGGTTTTATCTTCGACACTGCCATCGTCGAAAACCAAGAAAACAACGAGAGATATATTTTTTCCGGACTCAGAATGCCTAATGGTGATTTATCATACGATGCCACAAAAGCATTTATTGAAGCAGGATTTACGTATATTGTGATGTGTGGCGCTGGTGGCCGCTTATCAGGAAAGGCAAAGATAGGGGATTACACCCCCATAAACATCAGCATATACGAAAATGAAGCAATCAACTTAAAAATGGAAGATATGAAAATTCCTGACGGCACTTTTATAGAGGAGTTGTTATCAACCAATATCACTGTTAACTCACCACTTGAAGAAACACAAAAGTGGTTAGAGAATAATAAACATCATAGTAGCGTCGATGTCGAAACCGGCCATATTTTCCGTGCGGTATCTGAGGCGATAGATAACCAAAAAAGTGTCACTATTACTCCAGGATTGTTCATCTCTGATGTGGTTGGAGAACATCCTCTCGAAGGAAAAATAAGCACTGATGATGCATACAAAAACCTGAAAGGTTTTGTTGCTTCAATTTGGCATTCGGCCATTAAAACTAGTTGAAAAGAACCCCCTCTAAACACAACATCGGCACGATGCCCTTTATCATTTAATCAGCGCAAAAAGCCCGTCAGCCACCCGCAAATGCTGCTTTATCCAGCATCCACTGCACCATTTGCGCAAATCGCTGGCGTTGTTGCGCAAGATATTTTTATAATGCTCTGCACTTTACGATAACTTAGCGAGTGCGACATGATTGATGCAAAAATCCCTCTGACCGACATCCACCGCCACCTCGATGGCAACATCCGTGCCCAAACCATCCTCGATTTAGGTCGCCAGTTTAATCTTGCCCTGCCCGCTACCACCCTTGAGATGCTGCGCCCGCATGTGCAGGTCACCGCTAACGAACCGGACCTGGTGAGCTTTCTGCAAAAACTCGACTGGGGCGTTAAGGTGTTGGGCGATCTCGATGCCTGCCGTCGCATTGCGCTGGAAAACGTCGAGGATGCGGCGCGTGCCGGTATCCATTACGCGGAACTGCGCTTCTCGCCGGGTTATATGGCGATGACCCACCAGTTGCCGATTGCCGGTGTGGTGGAAGCGGTCATTGATGGCGTGCGGGCGGGTGTTCAGCAGTACGGTGTCGATGTTCGTTTAATCGGCATTATGAGCCGCACCTTTGGTGAGGAAGCCTGTCTGCGCGAACTGGAGGGTTTGCTGGCACATCGCGATGGCATTACTGCCGTCGATCTGGCCGGTGACGAACTCGGTTTCCCGGGTAGCGAATTCCTCAGCCACTTCAATCGCGCTCGCGATGCCGGCTTCCGTATTACGGTGCATGCCGGTGAAGCCGCTGGCCCGGAAAGCATCTGGCAGGCCATTCGCGAGTTGGGAGCTGAGCGTATCGGCCACGGTGTAAAAGCGATCGAAGATCGTGCGTTGATGGATTTCCTTGCCGAGCAGAAAATTGGTATCGAATCCTGCCTGACGTCAAATATTCAGACCAGTACCGTCGCCTCATTTGCCAGCCATCCACTGAAGGCGTTCCTCAACCACGGTATTCTCGCCACCATCAACACCGACGACCCGGCCGTGCAGGGCATTGAGCTGGCGCATGAGTATCAGGTAGCGGCACCACAGGCAGGACTGACTGCGGCTGAGATGCGTCAGGCGCAGGAAAATGGCGTGACCATTGCGTTTCTCAGTGACGCCGAAAAAGCCGCGTTGCGCGCACGCGTGGCAGGATAACGTTGACATGCCGTAACGGCGCGATAAATCGCGCCGTTACGATCATTACGAAAATTACTTCAATGACAATGTCTGGCGTTTTTCCGCCGATTGCAGACCCAGCTCGATTAACTCCATCACCTGGATAGCTTCCTCTGCCGTTACCGGATTCGCGCCGGTACCGGCAATGGCGTCACGCACTGCCGCATAATAGGCCGGATAGTTACCTGGCAGCGTCAGCAGTGCTTTTTCCACCATCACATCGCCTTCAGCCAGCGTTAGCACGCCATCACGCATATCGTAGCCCCACTCCTCTTTGGGCGGGCGTTCACCCGCCTTCAGGCGATCTTCCTGCGGGTCGAGGCCATATTTAACGTAGCTACCACGGGTGCCGTGCACAATAAAACGCGCTGACTCCGCCGCCACCAGCATGCTGGCATGCAGCACCACGCGGCGTTGTGGATAGGTCAGCGTGGCGTGGAAATAGTCGGTGGTTTGCGCGCCAGTGCGCAACTCCGCCATATCCACATTGATTGCCACTGGCGTACCAAACAGCTGCAACGCCTGGTCAAGTACATGCGGTCCGAGATCGAACCAGATGCCGCTGCCCGGCCCTTTCATCTCGCGCCAGCGCTGGCGGACTTCCGGGCGGAAGCGATCAAAGTGCGATTCCAGATAACGGATCTCGCCCAGCGTGCCATCCGCCAGCAGCGATTTCAGCGTCAGGAAGTCACTGTCCCAGCGGCGATTATGGAACACCGACAGCAGCAACCCTTTGGCCTTCGCCAGCGCATCCAGTTCGCGCGCCTGTGACAGGGTGACCGTAAAAGGTTTATCGACCACCACATGTTTACCGGCGTTCAGCGCCGCTTTCGCCAGAGGGAAGTGGGTATCGTTTGGGGTAGGAATTACAATCAGATGCAATGTCGGATCGTCCAGCAGCGTCTGGGGATCGCTCACCACCTGCACCGATGGCCAGTCAGCGTGCACTTTGGCTGCATCGCTGCTGGAGATCGCCGCCAGTTCAACATCCGGGGTCCCGGCGATCAACGGTGCATGGAAGGTTTTGCTGGCAAATCCGTAGCCTATCAGGCCGACACGAAGTTTATCGCTCATTCTCATTCCTCTTGTTCGTTACCTGACTGATTTAAGACGAATCAGCGCGTACGGACAAGCGGGAATCAGCCGAAAACTCAGGATATCGCACTCCGTGCCGGTTGCCAGCTCTCCTGAGCCACCAGCGCATCGTGTGCATCCTGGCTGCGACGACGAAAATCACTCGGACTGACCCCGACGCGTTTGCGGAACACACGCGAGAAATAGAGTTGGTCATCATAGCCGACTTCACGCCCCACCGAGGCGATCGGTTCCTGGGTGGTCTGCAACAATAATTTCGCACGGATCACGCGCTGATCCTCACGCCAGCGCAGCAGATTGATCCCCATCTGCTCGCGGAACAAATGGGCAAGACGGGAGGGTGACAGACAGACATGACGCGCCACTTCCTCAATCTTCACTTCACTGGCGAGATGGTTGGTCACGTACTGGCAGGCTTCAATCACACGCGGATCGCGGATTTGCTGATGGCTGCGCGGATCTTCCTCCACCGCACGCAGCAGCAGACGTTCCAGCAGGTTCATTGCCAGCTCCTCGGCGAAACGTCGTCCGGAGTTATGGGTTTGTTCGATACTGGCGAACAGGCGATCAAACTCCGCACGCTGCGCTTCCGGCAGACGCAAGCGCCCCACCCCCTGGGTTTCATCCTGCCATTGCAGCCAGTCGGTCCAGTAGGCACGCGGGCGGAAATAGACCCAGCGATGGAACCAGCATGGGCTGTCCGGCGCACGGCCATAGTAATGCGGGGTTTTCGGTTGAAACAGCAGCATATCACCCGGCAGACAGTCGAATGACTGCTCACCATCAAATACCCGACCTTCCCCCTTGATGGTCAGGTTGAGGATATAGCCTTTCATACCGAGTGGCCGGTCGATAAAAAAATCGAGCGGGCCATCGGCGGTAATCGGTGTCAGTCCGGCCACCAGCCAGGCATTAAAAGGGTAACCCGGCAATAATGGGTTTTGTTGTGCCACAGGGGGTTCACGGTGGTACATAATGCCCTCACTTTTCGCGTGATTGATTACCGTAGCGGCACGATTTATCGTGCGGTTGCCGAGGCGCGCGATAAATCGCGCCGCTACTGAATGGCTGCACTCAGGCGGCTTTATTTTTCTGTTTGTAGCGGTCAAAAATCACCGCTGCTAACAATATCAAACCGCGCACCACATACTGTGAGAAGGGCGAAATATTCAAGAGATTCATCGCATTCTCAACCGTACCAAGGATCAGTACCCCGGCAACCACGTAGGAAATCTTGCCAATGCCACCTTTCAGCGACACCCCACCCAACACGCAGGCAGAGATGACAATCAACTCGTATCCCAGCGAGGTCATCGGCTGGCCGCTGGTCATACGTGAAGCCAGAATGATCCCCGCCGCCGCTGACACCAGCCCGGAGAGGATAAAGATGATGATGCGGGTACGCACCACCGGCACACCGGCAAGACGCGCTGCTTCCTCGTTACCGCCAATCGCCAACGTGTTGCGGCCAAAGGTGGTTTTATTCAGCAGGAAACCGAAGATGATCATGGTAGCGATAGTCAGCCAGATGGGTGCTGGCAAACCGAACCAGTTGGCGTAGCCGAGGGTAAAGAAACGTTCATCTTCAATCCCTACCGCTTTACCGTCTGAGAAGATATAGGCCAGACCGCGCACAATCTGCATCGTCGCCAGCGTGGTGATCAACGCATTGATTTTTAGCCGCGCAATCACGAAACCGTTAACAAACCCGGTTGCCATGCCCAGCAACAACCCTGCCGCCACACCAATCCATAAACTTTCGGTCAGGTTAATCACCACCGCGGTCACTACGCCAGCACAAGCGATAACCGAAGCCACAGACAGGTCAAAATCCCCGGAGGCGAGGCAGAACAGCATGCCGCACGCCACCATACCGGACATCGACATTGCCAGCCCCAGCCCTTTCATATTGATAAAAGAGCCGAAGTTGGGGACAAAAATAGTACAGGCAATAAACAGTAGCGCGAACACCACCAGCATGCCGAAGTTATCCCAGATACGCCCCAGTTGCAGGCCGCTGCGCTGCGCGGGTGGCGTATTAGAAGTGGTTGATGAAGCCATAATTGCTCTCCTTTACATCAGGCCACGGCGGCCGCTTGAGTCGTTTTCGGCATCGCCAGGCCCAGCGTCAGCTGCTCCGTGGCACGGTCGTGTGGCAGTTCACCGGCAATTTCACCTTCGCGCATCACCACGATACGGTCGGCAAGGCCCATCACTTCAGGCAAATCGCTGGAAGCAAACAACACGGCAATACCTTTGTTTGCCAGTTGATAAATCAGGTTATAAATCTCGTGCTTGGCCCCGACATCAATACCGCGTGTCGGCTCATCCAGCAGGATCACGTTCATTTCCTCCGACAGCCAGCGGCCCAGAATCGCCTTCTGCTGGTTGCCGCCGGACAGGTTCATAATCAGCTGTTGCGCATGCGGGGTTTTGATATTGAGCGAGCGGATATGGCTGTCAGCGTTCTTCGCTTCCCAACCGGGTTTGATCAGACAACCGGCGGTGAGATTATGGCGGCGCGCGCTGATGTTGATGTTGTCACGCACCGAGTGCACCGGGATGATACCTTCGGCTTTGCGGTCTTCCGGGCAAAGCATAATTCCGGCACGGATCGCATCAATCGGTTGACGGATATTGAGTTTTTTACCGTCCAGCGACACGCTGCCGCCGCGCAGACGGGTTGCCCCAAACAATCCCTTCATCAGTTCACTGCGTCCGGCCCCGACCAGACCGAACAACCCGACGATTTCACCGGCCCGGACCTCTAGCGAAATGGGCATACGCACACCTTGCGCCTCCACCTGGTCCAACTGCAAACGCACGGGGCCCAAATCACGCGGTGCGTAACCATAGATATCCCCCAGATTGCGGCCCACCATCGCCTGAACCAGGTCTTCATGGTGGGTGTTGTTCATATCGGTGAAGGTGCGTACGTAGCGGCCATCTTTAAACACCGTGATGGCATCGCTCAGGGCAAAAATCTCCTCCATGCGATGCGATACGTACAGCACCACCCGGCCCTGCTCACGCAACTGACGGATGACGCGGAACAGATGCTCAATCTCGCGTGCCGACAGCGAGCTGGTAGGTTCATCAAACGCGATAATGCGCGCATTGCGCGCCAGCGCTTTGGCAATTTCCACCATCTGCCACTGTCCGAGCGACAGGTACTTCAACGGCATGTCCGGATCGATATCCATGCCGAGATTTTGCAGTTGTAAGCCCGCTTCATAACGCAGCAGCTTACGGTTCACCAGACCATGACGATGCGGGATCTGACCGAGGTAAATATTCTCTGCCACGCTCATTTCCGGTACCAGATGCAGTTCCTGGTAGATAATCGCCACGCCCGCGTCCAGCGCTTCGGTGGTGTGATTGAACCGCACCGGCTGGCCTTTGATGTGGATTTCGCCGGCAGTCGGCTGGTAGCTGCCGCTAAGAATTTTCAACAGCGTGGATTTACCCGCGCCGTTTTCGCCCATCAGCGCATGCACTTCACCGGCATGGCAGCTGAACGAGATGTCCTGTAACGCTTTAACGCCAGGGAAAGTTTTGCTGATGCCATGAAACGACAGAAAAGCAGGATCAGTGTTCATGGAGACTCCTCTATGCCTTCATACTTCGTGCGCAACTGCATAAGCAGCGCGCTTATCCCAGGTAACTCAGGCCATCAAGCGCCTGGGGATAAGCGCACTTGTGGTTTGGCGACTTACATCAGCCCTTTTTTCGCCAGCTCAGTTTTGAAGTTATCGCGGGTGATCAGCACCACATCGGTCACTTCAGTAAACTTCGCCGGTTCTTTCCCTTTGGTTACCCAGTCATACAGCATCTGGCTGCTTTTATAGCCGTGTACGTCCGGGCTGGGCAGCAGCGAACCATAGAAACCGGTTGGCTCCCCTTTCGACAGTTCACTGACAGCATCCACCCCGTTGATACCAATACCGATCACGTCGGGTGCTTTAAAGCCCTGACCTTCAGTGGCGCGCACACCGCCTAACACGGTGTTGTCATTCATGCCGATGATCAGCCAGTGTTTCACTTTCGGGTGCTGCACCAGCAGGGAGTTACCGGCGTCAAATGCGCCCGGGATATCATTGGATTTGGTCGGCACCTGGTAGATCTGCGCAGCCGGGAAACCTGCTGCTTTCAGCGCGTCCATCGAGCCAGAGGTACGGCGGCGGGCGGTATCCAACTCGTTAGCGGTGATCGCCATTACGCCGGTTTCTTTCACATCCCAGCCGCGTTTCTGCATCTCTTTATACAGTTCCTGGCCCTGACGCTCGCCGATTTTGGTCGCGGCCATCATCACCAGTGGCACGGTGTCCATCGGTTTGCCTTTGGCGTTGACGAACTGATCGTCAACCGCAATCACCTTCAGGTCGTAACTGCGGGCTTTCGCCATGATGGCCGACCCCAGTTTCGGATCCGGGGTACAGATGACGAAACCTTTCGCGCCACTGGCGGCCAGGCTATCAATGGCATTCAGGGTTTTTTCGCCATCCGGTACCGCAATTTTGATCACCTCAAAGCCGAGATCTTTGCCGGCTTTATCGGCGAAGCGCCACTCTGTCTGGAACCAGGGTTCCTCCGGTTGTTTAACAAGAAAACCGAGCTTCATCGTCTCGGCGATAGCGGAATGTGACATAACCGCGGCAAGACCAACTGCCGCCAGCGCTTTAGTGAATTTATGCATGATGCTCTCCGGCACAATGATGTTTTTAGCGTGCAATAAACGAATCGGTGTAAGCGCTACCACTCTGATTTCTCTTGCGGGTACAGCGAAAAATCAGCGCGTTAGAGCAAGGTTTGTACAAAGGCTGTGCAAACGCTGGGCTAGTTGTAGCGGGAAAAGCAGCAGAAAATGTAGAGCGGTATCACATCCCGGAACGACGACAAAATCATCCATATATTCAGCAAAATTAACCGGTCATTAACTTTTGCAGTGGATCACGAAATGGCTGCTGATGGCAGAAAAGTGCATATTCTCAGCCGGGGATGACTAACCGCTCCAGCCCACCCATTCCAGGATAACCACAGATAACTGACACAGGAGAATTTCAATGGGCGCTGGCGCTATCACCATCGGGCTGGATTTTGGCAGCGATTCTGTCCGAGCCCTGGCCGTGGACTGCCACAGTGGCAAAGAACTGGAAAAAGCGGTAGTCAACTATCCGCGCTGGGCCAAAGGATTGTTTTGCGATGCGCATGCCAACCGCTTTCGCCATCATCCTCAGGATTATATTGATGCGCTGGAGCAGGCGCTGGTCACGGTGGTGCAGGCTCTCAGCCCTGAACAGCGCGCAGCCGTCGTCGGCATTGGCGTGGACAGCACCGGTTCGACCCCGGCACCGATCGATCGTGAGGGCAAGGTACTGGCGTTACGTCCAGAGTTTGCCGACAACCCCAATGCGATGTTTGTGTTGTGGAAAGATCACACCGCTATAGAAGAAGCCGAAGAGATTAATCAGCTGTGCCACAGCGGTCGTTTCACCGATTACACCCGTTATATCGGCGGCATTTATTCGTCGGAGTGGTTCTGGGCCAAAATTTTGCATGTATCGCGTGAAGATGCTGCGGTACGTGATGCCGCCGTCTCCTGGGTCGAGCTGTGCGACTGGGTTCCGGCGTTGCTGAGTGGCACTACCGCGCCGCAGCAACTGCGCCGTGGTCGCTGCGCCGCCGGACATAAATCCCTCTGGCACCCGGACTGGCAAGGCCTGCCGCCCGCTGATTTCCTCAATGCGCTTGATCCCCTGTTAACCGAACAGCTCGACTATCCCTTATTTACCGACACCTGGACGGCAGATATCCCGGTCGGCACGTTAAGCGCCGAATGGTCGCAACGTCTTGGTCTGTCCCGGCAGGTGGTGCTGTCCGGCGGTGCTTTTGACTGTCATATGGGGGCGGTCGGTGCCGGTGCGCAACCTTATACCCTGGTGAAGGTGATTGGCACCTCGACCTGCGACATTCTGATTGCCGACAGTGAAAAAGTGGGTGATCGCGCGATTAAAGGCATCTGCGGCCAGGTGGATGGCAGCGTGGTGCCGGGTGCCATCGGCTGTGAAGCGGGACAATCCGCTTTCGGCGATATCTATGCCTGGTTCAGCCGCCTGCTTGGCTGGCCGCTGCAACAAGCGGCGCAACAACATCCTGAGTTGCGTCCCCAACTGGAAAGCCTGCAAAAAGATCTGATCCGTCAATTGACGGAAGCCTGGGCTGCCGATCCGCAACTCGACCATCTGCCGGTCGTGCTGGACTGGTTTAACGGACGCCGCACCCCGGATGCCAACCAGCGTCTGAAAGGGGTGATTACCGACCTCAATCTTGGCACCGATGCCCCGGCATTGTTCGGCGGGCTGATCGCCGCCACCGCCTTCGGCGCACGCGCCATTATGGAGTGCTTCGAGCAACAGCAAATCCCGGTGGAGAACGTGCTGACCCTCGGCGGCATCGCGCGCAAATCGCCAGCCATTATGCAAGCCTGTTGCGATGTGATGAACCGACCGCTGGATATTGTCGCCTCCGATGAATGTTGCGCCCTCGGGGCCGCCATTTTTGCCGCCGTTGCTGCGCAAGTCTATGCCGATGTTCCGGCTGCTCAGCAGGTGATGGCCAGCCCGATTGACGTCACGCTGCAACCAGACAGCCAGCGCGTGGCGCGCTATCAGCAACTTTATCAACGCTATCAACATTGGTGCCAGGCCGCTGAACCGCAGTATGCCGCACGCACCGTTTCCGCTAAGTGAAGGAGTGGTTTTATGGAACAGCACAACACACAACAGGTGTGGTTTGTCATTGGTACGCAACACCTCTACGGGGCGGAAACGTTACGCCAGGTGGAACAACACGCGCGTCAGGTGATGGATGGCCTTAACCAGGCGGGCACCCTGCCGCTGCAACTGGTGTTGAAGCCGTTGGTGAAGTCGCCGGATGAAGCGCTGGCGCTGTGCCGCGAGGCGAATCACGCCAATGAATGTATCGGCATCATTACCTGGCTGCACACCTTCTCACCCGCCAAAATGTGGATTGGCGGCCTGAGCATCCTGAATAAGCCGTTGCTGCAATTCCATACCCAGTTTAATGCCGAGATCCCGTGGGACAGCATGGATATGGATTTTATGAACCTGAACCAGACCGCACACGGCGGTCGCGAGTTTGGTTTTATCGGCGCGCGTATGGGCCTCCAGCACAGCGTGGTCACCGGCCACTGGCAGGATAAAGAGAGCCAGCAACGCATTGGTCGCTGGATCCGTGCCGCTCAGGCGCGTCAGGCCAGTCAGCAGCTTAAAGTTGCCCGCTTCGGCGACAATATGCGTGAAGTGGCCGTCACCGAGGGTGACAAAGTGGCCGCGCAAATTCAATTTGGCTATGCGGTGAATGGCTGGGGCGTGGGCGATTTGGTCGAGGTGGTGAACAGCGTCAGTGATGGCGACGTCAATGCGTTGATCGATGAATACGAAAGTCACTATCGCTTCAGCGAAGTTGCGGCAGTAAACGGTGAAAAACGTCAGAACGTTCTGGATGCAGCACGTATCGAACTGGGGTTGAAACGCTTCCTTGATGCCGAAGGTTGCAAAGCCTTTACCACCAATTTCCAGACGCTGCACGGTATGAAGCAGCTTCCCGGCCTGGCGGTACAACGTCTGATGGGCCAGGGCTACGGGTTTGCCGGTGAAGGTGACTGGAAAACGGCGGCGTTACTGCACATTCTGAAGGTGCAGGCGGGTAATCGTGCCGGCGGGACCTCATTTATGGAGGATTACACCTACCACTTCTCACCCGGCAATGACCTGGTGCTGGGCTCGCATATGCTGGAAGTGTGTCCGTCGATCGCCAAAGAAGAGAAACCGTTGATTGATGTGCAATTCCTCGGTATTGGCGGCAAAGCCGATCCAGCACGCCTGATTTTCTCTACTCCGGCTGGACGCGCGGTGAATGCCAGCGTGATCGATTTGGGTGACCGCTTCCGTCTGCTGGTGAACGTCGTGGATGCCATTGAGCAACCAAAACCGTTGCCAAAACTGCCGGTCGCGCGTGCCTTGTGGCGCGCACAGCCGTCACTGGCAACCGCCTCTGAGGCCTGGATTCTGGCCGGTGGCGCGCATCACACGGTGTTCAGCCAGGCGCTGGACCTCGACGACCTCTATCTCTACGGCGAACTGAACGGTATTGAGGTGCTGGTCATTGATGAGGAAACGCGTTTACCGGCGTTCAAAGATGCGCTGCGCTGGAATGAGGCGTATTACCGCTTAATGCGTTGATCGTTATCAGGTTAGCCATCGGGTCGCGATTTATCGCGACCCTTTTATTTGCAGTTATGACCAAACGGTCACGCCGCAAAAAAAACCTTCAGGAACACAGGTCTTGCAACTCACCAGCGCTTAAACCGGTTACCTTGCTGATGGTTTTAAAGTCTAATTTTTCGGCAAGCATGTTTCGCGCCATCTCCAGCCGACCTTCCTGAAGTCCTTCCACTCGTCCTTCCTGCCGTCCTTCCTGTCGTCCTTCCTGTCGTCCTTCCAGACGTGACTCCAGCCGCCACTGTTGTTCAATAGTCATAATCTGTTCCTTTAGTTGCGGTTTGCCCTGCATCAGTATCTCAATCACCTTTTCCCGATCATCCGTATCGCCATGCCGAAGCAGGTAGAAGATAACGTCGATTGACAGGTCATCATTGTAATCCACCGCCAGCAGGGTTGCCATTAAGTCGATATTTTCCAGCAGGTCGTGCATGCGTACGATCTTATGGGCCATTTCCAGCCTGGCCACACCGCGGTGTGTCATGATTTGCTCATCCGGGAGCACCGTGACATCAACCAGCGGAAACGGTTGGCAAAATATCTGCGTCGCCAGCTCCCGGTCACGAAAGGAGGATAGCCAGTCCATCGTATAAGGATAGGGACTGGTTTTACCGTGATAGAACAGTATCGGCACCACGATCGGCAGCTCAGTATGCCCCTCATCAATATGACGCTGCATAGCCGCGATGGTATAGCGCATCATCCTGAGGGTCATAAACTTGTCGGGAGAGCTTTGGTGCTCAATCAAGGCATAAATATATCCCTCTCCCCCCTCCATCTTCATTGACATGAGTACGTCTGAATAGAGTGCACTCAGATCCCGTTCTATAAACGTGGTTGGAATCAATTGCAATGTGCCGAGGTCACAGCGCTGAAGTATGCGTGGCGGCAAGTGAATTTCCAGGAACTGTCTGGCAATGCTTTGATGGCTGAGAAATCGTTTGAATAGCGCATCGTGTGGGGTGGGAGTTGCGGTCATTAAGGTCGTCCCTGCCAGGATGAACAACGTGGCCGGACGTTAGCATGGGAGCTATCTCACTGAAAGATAAGGATGATAAATGTCAGAGGGATATAAGGAATTCAGAATGGATTCAGGAATAAATCATATTGTACACATCGGTAGCGGCGCGATTTATCGCGTTTTTTTAACCACGAGGGTCAAAAGCGCGCGATAAATCGCGCCGCTACACCAACGCCATCAGGACGTTAGCCGTTTAACCGGCGCATTCTGCTGGCGATCCCACATCACCGTCAGCAAACGTTGCAGCGCGATAAACGCGAACAACAAAATGCCGATGGCGATTTTGGTCCACCAGGAGCTCAGGGTGCCGTCGAAATTAATCCACGTCTGAATCAGCCCCTGAATTAATACGCCAAACAGCGTACCGAGCACCGTTCCTACGCCACCGGAGAGCAGCGTGCCGCCAATCACCACCGAGGCAATGGCATCCAGCTCTACACCCAGTCCGGCCAACGCATAACCCGCTGAGGTATAGATGGAAAACACAATCCCTGCCAGCGTTGCCAGCGTGGTCGACAACATATAAATCTTAATGGTGGTGGCGCGCGTGGAGATCCCCATCAACTGCGCCGACGTGAGGTTGCCGCCAATGGCATACACCTGATTACCAAAACGCGTGCGGTGCGCCAGCAAAATGCCACCGACCACTACCACCAGCATAATCACCGCCAGCAAGCTTAACCGCCCACCGCCGGGAATTTTCCACGCCATACTCGACAGCGTGGCATACAACGGATGGTCAATCGGGATCGAGTTTTCCGATACCAGGTAGCTACACCCACGCAGGAAAAACATCCCGGCGAGGGTAATAATAAACGCCGGGATTTTTAACCCATCAATTAACCAGCCCATCATGGCGCCAAAGGCTGCCCCTAACGCCAGAATCAGCGCAAAGGCCAGCAACGGGTCCACATGGTAATCCCCAATCAAGCGGGCAAGGAACACGCCGGTAAAAGCAATCACCGCTCCGACCGATAAATCAATCCCTCCCGACAGGATCACAAACGTCATTCCCACGGCGATAATGCCAAGAAAGGCGTTATCGGTGAGGATATTACAAATTACCCTGGTGGAGGCAAAGCCGGGGAACTGGCTGAGGCAGAACAGATATCCGGCGACAAACACCAGCAAAGTAATCATCAAAGGCAGATGACGTTTAATCATGATGGACGCCTCCGTTTCAGCATGGCAAGAAAGCGCGGTGACTGAATCAGCAACACGCACATCACTACTATCGCCTTCACCACCTGGTTCAGTTCGGGTGGGAAACCAGACAGCAGAATCCCGGTATTCATCGACTGAATAATCAGCGCACCAATCAGCGACAGCACCAGATTAAAACGCCCGCCCATCAGTGATGCACCGCCAATTACCACCGCCAGGATCGCATCCAGCTCCAGCCACAATCCGGCGTTATTGGCATCCGCTCCGCGGATATCGGCGGCAACAATTAACCCGGCTACTGCGGCACATACGCCACTGATGGCGTAGGTTGACATCACGACCAGCCAGCCGGTAACGCCTGCATTGCGCGCCGCACGCAGGTTAATCCCGACCGCTTCAATAAACAGCCCCAGCGCCGTCTTGCGTGTTACCAGCCACACCGCCAGCGCCACCACTAACGTAATCCACACCGGCACCGGCAACAGCCACAACGAGCCGCTACCAAACCACGACAGGTTATCGTTATCAAAAGTCACGATTTGCCCCTGGGTGATGAGCTGCGCCACGCCGCGTCCGGCTACCATCAAAATCAAGGTGGCGACGAACGGTTGAATTCGCAGCAACGCCACCAGCACGCCGTTCCACAAACCACATGCCAGCCCGGTGCCCAGTGTCGCGAGAATGATAAACGGCAGACTATGCCCGGCCACGGTGAGCGTCGCCGCCGTAGCCCCGGCAATCGCCATCACCGCCCCTACTGACAAATCAATTCCCCCGGTGGCAATCACCAGCGTCATCCCCACCGCCAGCAGCGCTACCGGTGCGGCACGGTTGAGAATATCGATCGGGCTACCAAACAGGCGGCCATCCTGTAAATGCACGGCAAAGAAGTTATTTGCTACCAGGCTGTCCACCAGCAGCACCAGCACCAGCGCGGCAATTTGCGGCATACCGGGCGGCAGTTTCAGCTTACGCCGATTGGTTTTTTCAGACGTCATATCGGATTCAAGCATGTTGTTCTCCTCCGTGGGCGATAGCGTTGACAATCGACGCTACCGACAGCTGCTCAAGGGGGATCTCCGCCACCTGCTTCAAATCGCGCATAATCAACACGCGATCGGCGTACCCCACCAGTTCTTCGAGTTCAGAGGAGATAACCAGCAGCGCCAGTCCGTCGGCGCACAGGGATTCAATCAGACGAATAATCTCCGCGTGAGCACCGACATCGATACCCCGCGTGGGTTCGTCAAGAATGAGAAATTGCGGTTTGGTCACCAGCCAACGCGACAGCAGTACTTTCTGCTGATTGCCGCCCGACAATAACTCAACCGGTTGATCGGCATGCGGTGTACGAATGCCAAGACTTTTAATAAAACGCTCAGCAATCGCCTGTTGTTCGCGTTTTTTGATCGGACGCAGCCAGCCACGCTGCGCCTGCAACGCGAGGATAATGTTTTCCCGCACCGACGCCTTACCGATAATGCCATCGGTTTTACGGTCCTCCGGGCAAAACCCCATCCCCAGCTTCGAGGCTTTAGCCGGCGTACGAATCTGTTGCACCTTACCCTTAATGGTGGCGGTGCCGCGATCGGCTCGGCGGATGCCAAACAACACTTCGGCGGTTTCAGTGCGTCCCGAGCCCAACAGCCCGGCCAGACCCACCACTTCACCCGGACGCACCTGCAAACTGAACGGCTCGATGGTGCCCTTCTTACCGTAATCTTCAAACGCCACCACCGGCTGATTGCTGCGCAGGGTACTGCCCTGACGTTGTAGCGCCGTCTCCAGCAACTCACGCCCCAGCATCAGCTTGATTAGCTCGATACGCGGCAGCGATGCGGTGTCGCGAGTGGCGATAAACTGACCATTGCGCAGCACCGTAATGCGGTCAGTGATGCGATACACCTGATCGAGGAAGTGAGTGACAAAAATCAGGCTCATCCCTTTGGCTTTTAACTGCGCCATCAGGGTAAACAACATCTCGACCTCACTGGCGTCGAGGCTGGCGGTGGGTTCATCGAGGATCAACACCTGTGCCGACAGATCCACCGCGCGACAAATGGCGATAATCTGCTGCATCGCCACCGAATAATGGCCGAGCTGACGCGTCACATCGAGGGCAAAGCCGTATTTGCGCATCAGCGCATCGGCATCGCGCACCATACGTTTGCGATCGATGATGCCAAAACGTCGCGGCTCGCGACCGATATATAAATTATCCGCCACCGACATATTGGGCAGCAGGTTTACTTCCTGGTAAACGGTGCCGATACCCATTAATTGGGCATCGCCGGTGTTATGCGGTGTAATCGCTTTGCCATTCAGGGTGATCACCCCGGCATCACGGCTGTACACGCCGGTCAGCACTTTTATCAGCGTGGATTTACCTGCCCCGTTCTCTCCCAGCAGCGCCATGATTTCGCCTTTGCGGATACTGAACGACACGTTATCCAACGCTTTCACGCCGGGGAAACCTTTGCTGACGCCGCTGATGGTCAGCAGTGCCTCTTCTTGTGGTGTAGTCATACGGACCTGCCTCGCCTTACGTCATGAAAAACCGCCCCGGAGGGCGGTGCGGGGATCAGTAACCCATGTTCTTTTTCTTATCGAGTTCCGTCTGTGCATCCGCTGGCAGGAAGAGTTTCGACTGGGTGCGGATGATTTTTGGCGGCTGCGTGCCATCTTTTTTCAGTTTTTCCAACGCATCAAACGCCGGACCGGCCATATTCGGTGTCAGCTCGACGTTGGCATTGGCTTCGCCTGCCAGCATCGCTTTGTAGATATCCGGTACACCGTCAATCGAGCCAGTCAGGATATCTTTGCCCGGTTTCAGGCCCGCTTCTTTAATGGCCTGAATCGCACCAATCACCATGTCGTCATTGTGCGCGAAAACCATGCAGATGTTCTTGCCATTGTTCTCCGCTTTGATAAAGCTCTCCATCACCTCTTTACCCTTACTGCGGGTAAAGTCGCCGGATTGAGAACGGATAATTTTGATGTTGGGGTGTCCGGCAATGGCTTCGGCAAACCCTTTCTTACGGTCAATCGCCACGCTGGCACCCACGGTGCCCTGCAATTCCACGACGTTACACTGCTTGCCCGCGAGGGTTTTCACCAACCAGTCACCAATCAACTTGCCTTCCAGCACGTTATCCGCTGTCACCACCGACTCATACAGTGACTTGTCATTCACGACGATCGCGCGGTCGAGCAGGAACACCGGGATCTTGGCGTCTTTAGCTTCTTCCAGCACCGGTTCCCAGCCAGTCTGCACCACCGGGGCGATAAAGATGGCATCCACGCCCTGGGCGATGAATGAACGCACTGCCTTGATCTGGTTCTCCTGTTTCTGCTGACCATCCGCAATTTTCAGCGTGATGCCCCGCTTCTGCGCTTCGGTTTTTGCCACGTTAGTTTCCGCAGAACGCCAGCCGGATTCCGAGCCAACCTGCGAGAATCCAACTGTCATATCAGCCGCCAGGACCGGTGCGCTGATCGCCGCGCTCACCATGGCGGACAAGAGTAAACGTTTCCACATAATTTCATTCCTCTGAAGGGAGTGTGCTGTAGGGGGTACAAACGCGGTTTAAGCCTGGCGCAAAAGCCGCTCCCTGAGAGCGACATGCCTCACAAAACAGAATGAATTAAAGGGGTTACGATAAGTTTGCTGACAAAACGCCCATCACAGTTATGGACAAAACACCTGATATTTCTCGCCTCTGTCGTTAAATAAATGTAATAAAGAGAATCGCTTATGTCGCATAACGCTGGAAACGATTACAGGCACCGCGTAAAGAATGGTTATGAGGCTTTCATGAAAGGAATTGATCGATTTGTGACTGGACGCACACATTGCAATGTAAGGTTTCATAGCCTGTACAAAAAATTTCAGGCCAGTTGGGAATAAACCGGGAACTTTGATCGCCGCGTGAGGGAAAATAGCGCTATAAAACCGGGAAAATAACGCTGGCTCATTTGATGAGCTGGGGTGTGAATTTTTCTCACCACTGCCTGAATAACCGGCAGAGATTTGGCTTAGTTTCATCATGCTGATGCATAATAAAAGGAATAAAGGGTGAAAAAGTGTCTTTTGATGAGCGAATTAGCTCACTTTGTCTGATTTTTGAATTTTTTTACGGTTGACATATGGACTCTCGCTGCGTGCTCCCTATACTTGGCGCTTCCCTGTTCTTTATTTATTAATGGCAATCATGACTGCGCTCGATTACCTGCTGAAATTCCGTAAAGTGAATAATCTTGAGAGTCTGGAAAAACTCTACGACCATCTCAATTATTCACTGACAGATGATAATGAGATCATCAATATGTATCGCGCTGCCGATCATCGTCGTGCTGAACTCGCTTCTGGTGGTCGTTTATTCGATCTCGGTTGTGTGCCGAAATCAGTCTGGCGTTACGTGGTTTAACTCACCCCGGCTTCCTGCTTCTCGATAATATTGCGTTGTCCAGGTCGGGCGTGCCCCGTTTGGACATGATACGCTCTGCCACACCTTATCCTGGTAACTGGACTTATTCGATGACCGAACAGGTAAATCCCCCGCGCATTGCTGGCTGGCTGCTGCTGCCGCTCGCCTGGCTGATTATGACCATGCTCACCAGCGCCCTGGTGGTCGCCATGTATCTCAGCCCGCTGTTTAATCCTGAACTGCGCACCACGTTGTTTTCGCACGGAGGGCTGCTGCTGACGCAATGGTCGATTTCATTGCTGACCGCAGGCCTGGTCTGGGTATATAGCATTTGGGTATGCTGGATTTTCTGTAAACGATCACGCCGTCTGCCACGCCATTACATTCTCTGGCTGCTGATGACAGTGTTGCTGGCGATGAAAACCTTTGCTTTTACCCCGGTTTCTGACAGCAAAGCAATCCAGACGTTACTGCTGTCATTGCTGGCAGCGGCGGTTTTTGTTCCCTATTTCAAACGCTCCCAACGCGTAAAACAGACGTTTATCCAGCCGTAATGGCGCAAGAATCGTCAGGAATTTAATTCTGAGTGCTCTCAACCGGGCTGCAAACGCGGCTCGGGTTGAGATACAGCTCTCAATTCCGGATAATAGACGCCTTTCGGCTTCCCAGGTTTCATAATGACCGATTATTTACTGCTCTTTATTGGCACCGTGCTGGTGAACAACTTCGTTCTGGTAAAGTTCCTCGGACTTTGCCCGTTCATGGGTGTGTCAAAAAAACTGGAAACGGCCATTGGCATGGGACTTGCCACTACCTTCGTGATTACGCTGGCGTCTATTTGCGCCTGGCTGGTCAACCATTTGATCCTGGTGCCGCTGGACTTAGTCTATCTGCGTACCATGGCCTATATCCTGGTGATTGCCGTCGTGGTGCAGTTCACCGAAATGGTGGTGCGTAAAACCAGCCCGTCGCTCTATCGCCTGCTCGGCATCTTTCTGCCGCTGATCACCACCAACTGTGCGGTGCTGGGCGTGCCGCTGCTGAGCGTCAACCTTAACCATACCTTTCTGCAAGCTGCATTGTATGGCTTTAGTGCCTCGCTCGGTTTCTCACTGGTGATGGTGCTGTTTGCCGGGATCCGCGAACGCCTGGTGCTGGCTAATGTCCCGACCCCATTTAAAGGCAATTCAATCGCCCTGATCACCGCTGGCCTGATGGCGCTGGCGTTTATGGGCTTTAGTGGTCTGGTGAAATTCTGATGACCGCGATTTGGATTGCTATTGCCGTATTAAGCGCCCTGAGCCTGGTTTTTGGTGGCCTGCTCGGCTACGCTGCGCGCCGTTTTGAAGTTGAAGAAGACCCGATTGTTGAACAGATTGATGCCATTCTGCCGCAAAGCCAATGCGGTCAGTGCGGCTATCCGGGTTGCCGTCCCTATGCCGATGCCGTCGGCAACAATGGTGAGGCGATCAACAAATGCGCCCCCGGTGGCGAGCAGACCATGCTGAAACTGGCGGCGTTGCTGAACGTCGAGCCGCAACCGCTGGATGGCGGTGAAGAGGTGTTGGCACCGGTACGCACCGTGGCGTGGATCGACGAAGCCAACTGCATCGGTTGTACCAAATGTATCCAGGCCTGCCCGGTCGACGCGATTGTCGGCGCCACCCGCGCTATGCACACCGTGCTGAGCGATGTCTGCACCGGTTGCGATCTGTGCGTTGCGCCTTGTCCGACCGATTGCATCGAGATGCGTCCGGTTGCCACCACCACGGCCAACTGGAAGTGGGATCTTGAAACTATTCCTGTACGGGTGATCCCGGTAGAAAGCCATGCTTAATTTGCTCAACACCCTGTTCCGCAAAGAGAAACTGTGGGATTTTCAGGGCGGCATTCATCCGCCGGAAATGAAAACACAGTCGAACGGTACACCGCTCAGCCAACTCCCGCTGCCGGAACGTTTTATCATCCCGCTGAAGCAACATATTGGTCATGAAGGCGAGATTTGTGTCGCACCTGGTGAACATGTGCTGCGCGGCCAGCCGCTGACATTCGGTAATGGCCGAATGCTGCCGGTGCACGCTCCCACATCCGGCACCATTGAAGCGATTGCGCCGCATATGACCGCCCACCCGTCCGGGTTGTCTGAGCTGTGCATTTTCCTTGTCGCCGACGGTGAGGACCGCTGGACGGCGCTCGATCCGCAACCTGATTACCGTGCCCTGACGCGTGAAGACGTGGTTAAACGCATCCATGATGCCGGGATCGCAGGGCTGGGTGGCGCGGGCTTCCCCACAGCCACCAAATTGCGCGGTGGCCTGCGCGGCGTCAAAACCCTGATTATCAATGCCGCCGAATGTGAACCTTATATCACCGCCGATGACCGCCTGATGCAGGATTGCGCCGCAGAAGTGCTGGAAGGCTGCCGTATTCTTGCCTGGGTGTTACAGGCGGAACGCGTGTTGATCGGCGTCGAAGATAACAAACCGGAAGCGATTGCCGCGCTGAAACAGGCGCTGGCTGGCGAACGCGATCTGCAACTGCGGGTGATCCCCACGAAATACCCCTCCGGTGGGGCCAAGCAGCTGACCAAAATTCTGACCGGTCTGGAAGTGCCACATGGCGGGCGTTCTACCGATATCGGCGTGCTGATGCAAAACGTCGGCACTGCCTGGGCGGTGAAGCGTGCCATTGTCGATGGCGAACCAATCACCGAGCGCGTGGTGACGCTGACCGGCGAAGCCATTAGTCAGCCGCGTAACGTCTGGGGCCGTCTCGGTACCCCGGTGAGTCATCTGCTGCACCATGCCGGTTTTACCCCGGCATCACGCCAGATGGTGATAATGGGCGGCCCACTGATGGGCTTCACCCTGCCTTCGCTGGACGTGCCGGTGGTAAAAATTACCAACTGTATTCTGGCTCCCTCCGCCAGCGAGATGGGAAGCAACCCGGAAGAGCAATCCTGTATCCGTTGCAGCGCCTGTGCTGATGCCTGTCCGGCCAATCTGTTGCCGCAACAACTCTACTGGTACAGCCAGGGCGCCGACCACGATAAAGCGCGCGCCCATCATATTGATGACTGCATCGAATGCGGTGCCTGCGCTTATGTCTGCCCGAGCAACATCCCGTTGGTGCAATACTATCGCCAGGAGAAAGCCGAACTGCGTGCTATCGACCTGGAAGCAAAACGTACTGCCGAAGCCAAAGCACGCTTTGAGGCACGTCAGGCGCGGCTGGAGCGAGAAAAACTGGCGCGCGAAGCACGTCATGAACAGGCGAAACAGCGCGTGGCCCGTAGCGACCAGGGTGAACTGGATGCCGCGGTAGCTCGGGTGAAAGCGCGTCAGGCCAAAACCCCGGAACAGGAAGCGGCTGAAAGTGAAGCCCGCCATGCTCAGGCGCTGGCACGTCAGGCAGAAACCCAGGCTGAAACCCAGGCACTGAGCCGTCAGGCCGGTGACCCGCGCAAAGCGGCGGTCGAAGCCGCCATTGCCCGTGCCAAAGCGAAGAAAGCGGCAACGGTCGAACCGGTCGAAAGCGCACCGGCTGAAACGGTTGATCCGCGCAAAGCGGCAGTCGAAGCCGCCATTGCCCGCGCTAAAGCGAAGAAAGCGGCTGCCGCCGAACCGGCCGAAAGCGCACCGGCTGAAACAGTTGATCCGCGCAAAGCGGCAGTCGAAGCCGCCATTGCCCGCGCTAAAGCGAAGAAAGCGGCTGCTGCCGAACCGGTCGAAAGCGCACCGGCTGAAACAGTTGACCCGCGTAAAGCCGCTGTCGAAGCCGCCATTGCCCGCGCTAAAGCGAAGAAAGCGGCTGCCGCCCAACCGGCCGAAAGCGCACCGGTTGAAACGGTTGATCCGCGCAAAGCGGCAGTCGAAGCCGCCATTGCCCGTGCCAAAGCGAAAAAAGCGGCTGCCGCGCAACCGGCCGCTGCCGATATAAATGAACCGGAGGCCGCTGCGTCTCCTGACTCCGCCGACCCGCGTAAAGCAGCGATTGCCGCCGCGGTCGCCCGTGCCAAAGCGCGCAAAGCCGCGCAGCAGCAGCCTTCGACGTCTGAGGATTAAATGGCTTTTCGTATCGCAAGTTCCCCTTATACCCACAACCGCCGCAGCACCGGCAATATTATGCTGCTGGTGGTACTGGCGGCGCTGCCGGGCATGGCAGCGCAATGGTATTTTTTTGGTATTGGCTTTCTGATTCAGGTGATACTCGCGATTGCCACCGCATGGGCAACGGAAGGCGTGATTCTGCGTCTGCGCAAAACCCCGGTGGTCCCCACGCTGGCCGATAACTCCGCCCTGCTGACTGCACTGCTACTGGGCATCAGCCTGCCGCCGCTGGCCCCCTGGTGGCTGGTGGTGATTGGCACGGTGTTTGCCATTGTGATCGCCAAACAACTGTATGGTGGTCTGGGACAGAACCCCTTTAACCCTGCGATGGTCGGTTATGTGGTGCTGCTGATCTCCTTCCCGGTGCAGATGACCAGTTGGATGCCGCCGGACGCGTTGCAGTCGATCAAACCCGGCCTGCTTGATTCCCTCAGCATGATCTTTACCCATCACACGCTGGCGGGCGAAACCATGCAGCAGCTGCAACTTGGCGTGGATGGCGTGAGCCAGGCGACCCCGCTTGATACGTTTAAAACCGGGCTGCGCGCCGGTCACAGCGCGGAGCAACTGCTGGCCGCGCCGATTTATCATGGCGTGCTGGCCGGTCTTGGCTGGCAGTGGGTGAACGTCGGTTATCTGCTGGGCGGCATGCTGTTGCTGGCGAAAAACGCCATCCGCTGGCATATCCCGGTGAGCTTTCTGCTGTCGCTGGCATTCTGTGCCACCCTCGGCTGGCTGTTTTCACCGGAGTCGCTCAACTCGCCGCTGATACACCTGTTTTCTGGCGCAACCATGCTGGGCGCATTTTTTATCGCCACCGATCCGGTGACCGCTTCTACCACCAATCGCGGTCGCCTGATTTATGGCGCGTTGATTGGCCTGCTGGTGTGGTTGATTCGCAGTTATGGCGGCTACCCGGATGGCGTGGCCTTTGCCGTATTGCTGGCTAACATCTGTGTGCCGTTGATTGATTACTACACCCAGCCGCGCGTGTACGGCCATCGCAAGGATTAACCGATGTTCGAGACTATTCGTAAAAATGCGCTGACGCTGGCAATTTTCGCGGTGATCACCACCGGCGTGACGGCAATCGTTAACTTTGTTACCAAGCCAACGGTTGATCATCAGACCGCGCTGCAACAGAAAAACCTGCTGGATCAGGTGGTGCCGACCGATTTGTACGACAACCACATTCAACAGGAATGTTATCTGGTCACCGATCCGGCCCTCGGCAACGGTAAACCGCACCATCTTTATCTGGCGCGCAAAGGCGATACACCGGTGGCGGTGGCGCTTGAGACTACCGCACCAGACGGCTATTCTGGAGCGATTGAAATGCTGGTGGGCGCGGATTTCCACGGTAAAGTGCTGGGCGTGCGTGTCATCGAACATCATGAAACCCCCGGCCTTGGTGATAAAATCGAGCTGCGCGTCTCTGACTGGATCAACAGTTTCAACGGCAAAGTGGTGCACGGTGCCGATGACAAAAATTTTGCAGTGAAGAAAGATGGCGGTGAATTTGACCAGTTTACCGGTGCGACCATCACCCCACGCGCGGTGGTCAATGCCACCAAACGCGCCGCGTTACTGATTGAAACCCTGCCAGCGAAACTGTCATCGCTGCCCGAATGTGGAGAGGCAAAATGAGTGAAGCGAAAAACTTACTGATCGGCGGCCTGTGGAAAAACAACTCCGCGCTGGTGCAGTTGCTCGGACTCTGCCCGCTACTGGCGGTGACCTCCACCGCCACCAACGCCCTCGGCCTTGGTCTGGCGACCACCCTGGTACTGACCATCACCAACAGCGCAATTTCCGCCTCTCGCCGTTGGGTGCCAGCGGATATTCGTATCCCGATTTATGTGATGATCATTGCCTCAGTGGTGAGCTGCGTGCAGATGCTGATCAATGCCTATGCCCACGGTTTATATCAGTCACTCGGCATTTTTATCCCGTTGATTGTGACCAACTGCATCGTGGTAGGTCGTGCAGAAGCCGTCGCGTCAAAAAGCAGTATCCCGCTTTCCGCGCTGGATGGCTTTGCCATCGGCATGGGAGCGACCTGCGCGATGGTCACCCTCGGTTCGATTCGTGAAATTATCGGTAGCGGCACCCTGTTTAACGGCGCAGACCAGTTACTCGGCCCGTGGGCGAAAGTGCTGCGTATTGAAGTGGTGCATTTTGATTCTCCGATGCTGCTGGCGATGCTGCCGCCGGGAGCGTTTATTGGCCTTGGTATGCTGCTGGCGGCAAAATACCTTATTGACCAGAAGATGAAACAACGTGCGGCCAATCGTGCCGAGACGCCCGCCGCAGAGCCGCAGGGCCAGACAGGGAAAGCGGTGTGAATCAGGATAAACGCGTACAAATTCTCACGCGTCTGCGCGATGAGAATCCCCACCCTACCACCGAGCTGAACTTTAGCTCGCCGTTTGAATTATTGATTGCGGTACTGCTCTCGGCGCAGGCCACCGATGTCAGCGTCAATAAAGCCACGGCAAAGCTTTATCCGGTGGCCAACACCCCGGCCAGCATCCTGGCGCTCGGGGTCGAGGGTGTGAAGGAGTACATCAAAACCATCGGCCTGTTTAACAGCAAAGCGGAAAACGTCATCAAAACCTGCCGAATCCTGCTGGAGCAGCATGGCGGCGAGGTGCCGGAAGATCGTGCCGCGCTGGAAGCCCTGCCCGGTGTAGGCCGCAAAACCGCTAATGTGGTGCTGAACACCGCTTTTGGCTGGCCGACCATTGCCGTCGATACCCATATCTTTCGCGTCAGCAATCGCACCCGTTTTGCCCCCGGTAAAAATGTCGAAGAAGTGGAAGAGAAGCTGCTGAAGGTGGTACCGAAAGCCTTTAAGGTTGATTGCCACCACTGGCTGATTCTGCACGGTCGCTATACTTGCGTGGCGCGCAAACCTCGCTGCGGCTCCTGCTTAATTGAAGACCTGTGCGAGTTTGACGCCAAAACCGAATAACGAGGGATGCCATGACCACTGCTGAGAATGCAGCATTAATTTTCCGGCAGTTTGGCAACCCTTCTGACGTTCTGACCTTCGAACGCACTCCGCTTGCACCGCTGGCCCCTGCGCAACTGCGCGTGCAGATGCGGTTCGCGCCGGTCAATGCCTCTGATTTGATTCCGATTACCGGTGCCTATCGTCACCGTGTCACCCCGCCACGGGTCGCGGGTTACGAAGGCGTGGGTACGGTGGTTGCCGCTCCGGCTGATTTCAGCCACTTACTGGGTCAACGGGTACTGCCTTTGCGCGGCACGGGAACCTGGCAACGCTATGTCGATTGTGATGCCGCTCTCGCCATTCCGGTGCCGGACGATATCGACAGCACGCTGGCGGCCCGCGCGTATATCAATCCGCTGGCGGCACTGTTGATGTTGAAAAACTGGTCACCCGGCAATAAACACCTGCTGCTCACCGCTGGCGGCTCGGACTGTGCGCTGCTGCTGGCGCAATGGGCGTTGCGGTGGGGGGCGCAGAGCGTAACCGCTATCTATCGTGCGCCCCGACATGCGGAACGGTTAGAGCGTCTTGCTATCGGTGCGTTGCAGCAGGATCAACATGCAGACATCCGCCAGCGCGCCGCCGGGGCCGATTTGGTGTTTGATGCCACTGGTGGCGCGGTGAGCCAGCTCATCTGGCAAGCGCTACCCACTGATGCGCAATTTATCGCCTATGGCGTGCTGACCGGTCAGCCAGTGCGCGTTAACGCCGCGCGCCCCGCCCTGCACTGGTTTCATGTCCGTCATTATCTGGATGCGCTGACGCCTGCGGCATGGCAGCAGCTGTTTGCTGAACTCTGGCCGCTGTTGCGGAGCAGCGACTGCGGCGAAGTTGCCGTGTACCCGTTTGATCAGTGGCGCGAGGCAATTCACTTTTATCACCAGTCCGGCCGCAGCCAGAAACCGTTGCTGCAACTTTCATAACCGGCAACAGCGCGCGATAAATCGCGCCGCTACGATGGACGCAAGATTTATCGCGTGGCGGCCTGCAACCACGCCACCACCAGCGGTGATAAACGGTTTTGCAGCGCAGCACGCTCCGACTGGAACAGCGTCGCAATAAAGAACGGATGATCGGTCAGTTCTATACCACGCACATCCCCTGCCAGATCCCACGAGGTGATGTGCAGGTTGCGCGTCTCCAGTGCCTCGCTGAAATCAGGATTGACCCCAAAGTTGCAGTGATAACCCTCATCACTTTGCAGTGCGTCATACGCTATCGCGATACGTGAGCCGGGTTTAAAGGTCACTTCGCCCCGCTGTTCCACCAGCGAACAGCTCAGCGGTGCAATTACCCAGCGCCCCTCTTTATCCGTTTCTGCATGGGCGGCATCGTCCCAGCCCAGCACGTTGCGCGCATACTCAATCACCGCGTATTGAAAACCACCGCAGGAACCGAGAAACGGTTTGCCGTGTTCACGCGCCCATTGAATGGTGGCGAACACCCCGGCATCGTTTTGATAGGGGCTGCCTGGCACGACCCAGATGGCATCATAGTCGGCAAAAGCGGGGATATGGATTTCGGGGGTAGCAATCCAGTCGGCGGTAACGTTGAGGCTAAGATGTTGAGCGGCAAGCTGAACTGCGGGAGGAATGGCCTGGTGCGCGACGGCACTGGCACGGTAATCGCCTACAAGGGCGACACGAACTGACTGCGTCATGGGAACGTCCTTTCGGGGAAAAAAGGAGGTTACAGCAAAGAGGTTTGGCTGTCATGTAGCGGCGCGATTTTTCGCGCGATTCCGTGCACATTGCCAGAAAGAACCGCGCAATAAATCGTGTCGCTACGGGATGTTAACCCTGTACGTAATAATCCGCTGTAGAAGCGGTCAGCGGCGCTCGGCCACGGATCGCATCGGCAATCTTCTCGGCGATCATCACTGTCGGCGCATTCAGATTGCCGGTGGTAATTTGCGGCATAATCGAGGCATCCACAACGCGCAGTTGCTGCACACCGTGCACTCGCCCGACGCTGTCCACCACATCCATCTCGCCATAGCCCATAGCACAGCTGCCACAGGGATGATAGGCCGTCTCGGCGTGTGAACGGATAAAGGCGTCAATTTGCTCGTCACTCTGCACCGCCGGGCCGGGCTGAATTTCGGCTCCGCAATAGTCGGCCAGCGCCGGTTGCCGCATGATTTCGCGCGTCAGGCGCACAGCGGCGCGAAACTCCTGCCAGTCACGTTCCTGTGACATGTAATTGAAAAAGATCGAGGGGGCAGCATAAGGATCTTGCGATGTCAGTTTCACCCGCCCACGGCTCAGGGACCGCATCGGACCGACATGCGCCTGAAAACCGTGCTCCTTCACCGGGCTGCTGCCGTTGTAATTAATCGCCACCGGCAGGAAATGGTATTGCAGATCCGGCCAGTCTGGCTGGTCATCACTACAGATAAACCCGCCCGCCTCAAACTGGTTGCTGGCCCCCACGCCCGTCCCTTTCAGCAGCCATTCCGCACCAATCGCCGGTTGGTTCCACCACTGCAATGCCGGATAGAGACTCACCGGCTGCTTGCAGCGATATTGCATGTAAATCTCCAGATGATCCTGCAAATTGCGGCCAACGCCGGGCAACGCGTGCACCACCTCGATCTCCAGTTCACGCAGCCACTCCTCGGGGCCAACCCCGGAACGTTGCAGAATTTGTGGCGAACCGATGGCCCCGGCACATAACAATACCTCACGTCGTGCCTGCGCCTGCTGCGGCTCACCTTTGACCAGCCAGCGCACACCGGTAGCGGTTTTGCCGTCAAAGATAATCCGGTCGGTCTGTGCATGGGTGATGATGCTGAGATTTGGGCGCGCCTTCGCCACATCGAGGTAGCCGCGTGCGGTACTGGAACGGCGGCCCTGTGGCGTCACAGTACGATCCATCGGCCCAAACCCCTCCTGACGATAACCGTTGAGGTCATCGGTTTCTGCGTGTCCGGCCTGTCTGGCGGCATCAACAAAAGCGCGATACAGCGGGTTGTTGCCGGTTTTCGCCGTGGTCACGCTGAGATAGCCTTCTGCGCCATGATAATCGTTGGCACCGGCATCACGTTTTTCTGCCTTGCGAAAATAGGGCAGGCAGTTGCGATAGGCCCAGTTCGCCAGCCCGGTTTTCTTCGCCCAGTTATCGTAATCCAGCGCGTTGCCACGGATATAACACATGCCGTTGATCAACGATGAACCGCCCAGCCCCTTACCCCGCCCGCACTCCATACGGCGCTGATTCATCTGCGGTTCCGGGTCGGTTTCATACGCCCAGTTATAACGCTTACCCTGCAATGGATAAGCCAAAGCGGCTGGCATTTGGGTACGGAAGTCCCAGCGGTGATCGCGACCGCCCGCTTCCAGTAACAGTACCGATACGTCAGCATCCTCAGTTAAACGGGTGGCCAGCACATTGCCTGCGGAGCCTGCACCAATAATGATGTAATCAAATTTCTGCATTCAACCTCCTGTTCGCCCCGGCGGTACGCCGCCGGGGATGAAAACTCAAAATGCGCTCGGGTAGTCGCCCAGCTCAATCAACACAGATTTGGTGCGCGTATAGTTTTGCAACGTTACGATGCCGTTTTCACGCCCCAGCCCGGATTGCTTATATCCTCCCACCGGCATCGGTGCGGGTGATTCGCCCCAACTGTTGACCCAACAGATCCCTGCTTCGAGTTGATGGGTAACACGGTGGGCGCGATTAAGGTCGCGGGTGAAAATCCCGGCGGCCAGCCCCAGCTCGGTATCGTTAGCCCGGCGAATCACCTCTTCTTCGCTGTCGAACCTGAGGATGCTCATCACCGGGCCAAAAATCTCCTCACGCACAATGCGCATCTCATCGTGGCAATCGCTGAACACCGTTGGTTCGATATAACAACCCCGCGCCAACGGGCCGTCGATGATGCGATGACCACCCGCCAGCAGACGTGCACCCTGCTCCTTGCCGAGTTTCAGGTAGCTTTCGACTTTGCGGCAGTGCTGTTCGCTGACCAGCGGGCCGAAGTTCACCGAGGCATCCAGTGGATCGCCCATACGGATGCCCTGCATTTTCTCCAGCAGACGCTGCTCGAACCGGACCTGAATACTGTGATGGACAAACACCCGGGTGCCATTGGTACATACCTGGCCGCTGCTGTAGAAATTCGCCATTAGCGCGCCATCGACGGCACGTTCCAGGTCGGCATCGGCAAACACAATCAGCGGCGATTTGCCCCCCAGTTCCATGGTGACTTCTTTCAGATTGGCGAGCGCGGCATCCGCCATCACCCGTTTACCGGTATTCACTTCGCCGGTGAAGGAGACTTTGTCGATGCGCGGATGTTGACTCAGCGCCTGACCCACCTCACCCGCGCCCTGCACCACGTTAAATACCCCATCCGGCAATCCGGCTTCGCTGTAGATTTTTGCCAGCGCCAGGGCGCTCAGCGGCGTCACTTCGCTGGGTTTAAACACCATGGCATTGCCCGCTGCGAGGGCCGGGGCGCTTTTCCACAACGCGATTTGGATTGGGTAGTTCCATGCACCAATCCCGGCACAGACGCCCAGTGGTTCGCGCCGGGTGTACACCAGGGCGGTGTCACGCAGTGGGATCTGCTCGCCCTGCAATGCCGGAGCCAGACCGGCGTAATACTCCAGCACATCCGCTCCGGTGACGATATCAACCGCGGCAGTTTCGCTGATTGGCTTACCGGTATCCGCCGTTTCCAGTTCCGCCAGCGCCTGATTACGTTCGCGCAATAAAGCCACGGCTTTCAGCAACACGCGGCTGCGCTCCACTGGGGTATAGCTTCGCCAGATGCGCTGTCCTTCACAGGCAGAGGAAACTGCACGATCGACATCTTCCTGACTGGCGGCGGTGATCTCCGCCAGCACCTGGCCGTTAGCCGGGTTGACGCTGGTAAACAGCGGTCCGTAGCCCGGACACTCCTGACCATTGATATATAAGCCGCGGCGCGTGATCTCAGCCATATGTTCTCCTCAGGATGGGGTAGGCCCGGCGGTGGCCAGCCACAGGGCAAGATTCTGATAACAGAGTTGGCGCGCCTGCGCCAATCCCTGTGCCATTGGCTGCGGTGCTAATGTCATCCGTAGCCACAGTCCGTCAATTAACGCTGCCAGACTGCTGCCGGCCGCGCGGGCCTGCTCACGCGGCAAAACGCGGGCATATTGCGCGGTGATGTTCGACCACAGGCGTTTGTCATTAATACGCTGCAAACGTTGCAGGTTGTCGTGATGCAGGCTGCTGGTCCAGAACACCAGCCAGGTAGTGAGCACCGGCCCTTCGACCTGCGACGGGTCGAAATTGCCATCAATAATGGCGCGGATCTGCGCTTCCGGCGTGTCATCTGCCAGCCGTCTCTGCCGCTCCACCGCCAGATAAAGATCGGCGAGGATTTGCCGCATACAGGCGTCCAGCAGACCGTTTTTGTCGCCAAAGTAATGGCTGACGATGCCGGTCGACACCCCGGCTTGTTTGGCTATCAGCGCGATGCTGGCCTCAGCCAGCCCCACACGGTCAATCACCGTCAGGGTCGCCTGAATCAACTGCGCCTGCCGAATGGCTTTCATTCCTGTTTTTGGCATGGTGTTCATCGGTTGTGTATATGGAATGTGAAAAAGTGTAGTTATTTTATATTGAATGTTCAATCAATAAAAAACTCCTTCTCATCCTTTCCCGCTGCTATTAGCGGAATTTGCTTTTACTCCCTTAAAGCTGTTGCTTATGCCTGATACCGGCTTGAATGGCGTTTTTTATCTGCCTGAAAAGGGCTACGCAAACGTTTTCTTTTTTTACATGAGAAAATAAATCGTATTTTTGTGCGCAGGATCAACTAATTAGCGCGCTGGAATCTTTGCACTGGTTTTTTTGTTTAATTATCAACCTATCGTGCTTAACAATACGCCATTAACAGGTTTATTTATTGTTTATGTTTCATACAGCAGACATATCTCCTGAAATTAAGAATAATCGCAGTTTATATCATGAAAATGATCTTAACGATCTGCAAACCAACCGATTATCCTGATATAATGTCATCACTCGGGATTTAACACTGATTAACAACTTTTTATTATTGCTTTAACCCTACCCTTCACAGGTATTTCAGCGTGTAAAAAGTACTTGCCCTGCTGGCCTGATTCAGCCAAATTAGGCGCCGTTTTTCCTATCTAATAACAATGTTGCGCAGGATTTACCCAACCTGACGCAGACTTAATTCCTGTCAAAAAACAGGCTATGTATAAACTGAGGTACTCGTGTCAACTGCAAACAAACACACTGATGAGGCAGTCAGCCTCAACGCGTTCAAGCAACCGAAAGCGTTCTACCTGATCTTCTCGATCGAACTGTGGGAACGTTTTGGTTACTACGGCCTGCAAGCCATTATGGCGGTTTACCTGGTGAAACAGCTGGGGATGTCGGAAGCAGATTCCATCACCCTGTTCACCTCGTTTAGTGCGCTGGTTTACGGTTTGGTCGCCATTGGCGGCTGGCTGGGTGATAAAGTGCTGGGCACCAAACGTGTCATCGTCCTCGGGGTGATGGTTCTGGCGCTGGGTTATGCTTTTGTCGCCTTCTCCGGTCATGACACCACCATGGTGTATGTCGGTATGGCCACCATTGCGGTGGGTAGCGGCCTGTTTAAAGCCAACCCGTCTTCCCTGCTCTCCACCTGCTACGAGAAAGACGACCCGCGTATCGACGGCGCATTCACCATGTTCTACATGTCGATCAACATCGGTTCGCTGTTCTCCATGATGCTGACACCGTGGCTGGCGGCGAAGTATGGCTGGGGCGCGGCATTCTCGCTGTCGGTTGTTGGTCTGGTGATCACCCTGCTGAACTTCCTGTTCTGTCAGCGTCTGGTGAAGGGTTACGGTTCCAAACCTGATTTCGCTCCGCTGCAGATCAACAAATTGCTGATGACGCTGGTTGGCGTGGTGGCATTGATCGCCCTGGCGACCTGGCTGCTGCATCATCAGAGCATCGCGCGCATGGCGCTGGGTGTGATTGCGATTGGTATCGTGATGGTGTTTGCCAAAGAAGCCTTTGCTTTGCAGGGCGCGGCACGCCGTAAAATGATCGTCGCCTTCCTGCTGATGGTTGAAGCCATCGTGTTCTTCGTGCTGTACATGCAGATGCCGACCTCGCTGAACTTCTTCGCCATCCGTAACGTTGAGCATGCCATTCTCGGCATCACCTTCGAACCGGAGCAGTTCCAGGCGCTTAACCCGTTCTGGATCATGCTTGCCAGCCCGATTCTGGCAGCGGTGTACAACAAGATGGGCGACAAACTGCCAATGCCGCACAAGTTTGCCATCGGTATGGTGCTGTGTTCTGGTGCCTTCCTGGTGCTGCCATTTGGTGCCAAATTCGCGAACGAAGCGGGCATCGTGTCAGTCAACTGGCTGATTCTCAGCTATGCATTGCAGAGCGTGGGCGAGCTGATGATTTCTGGCCTTGGCCTGGCGATGGTGGCTCAGCTGGTTCCACAGCGTCTGATGGGCTTTATCATGGGTTCTTGGTTCCTGACCACCGCAGGTGCTGCGATGATCGCCGGTAAAGTGGCTAACCTGATGGCCGTGCCGAGTGATGTCACCGATCCGCACACGTCGCTGGCGGTGTACAGCCATGTGTTCCAGCAGATTGGTATCGCGACCGGGGTGATTGCTATCCTGATGCTGATCACCGCCCCGCTGCTGAACCGCATGACACAGGACGATACCCAGACTGAATTGCAGCGCGCCAACGCCAATTCCTGATTCTGCGGTTCAGTCCGGAAAAACGATCAAGCCGTCATCCCCTGGGATGGCGGTTTTTTTATGCGGCGGTGTCTGCTTGCCAGCAGGCACCCACGCCTAACCGCATCACCTGCTGCGGCGTAAACCACAAACGCCGGATAACCTTCCCTTCTGCGTTGCTCGCGGCCCAATCGATGGTCATCTCACCCTGCAAGTGCAGCGCGGTACCCAATTGCCAGTCCGGGATCAACAGCGCACAGCGCGCATCCAGCAACAAATTGCCCAGGGTATTCATATAACGGTTACCGGGAAAATCATCGAACGACAGTAACCCAGAGTCATGCCAGCGCAGAAAACCGGCAGGACCACCGCGATGTGAAATATCCATACTGCCGGACGGAGAACCGCTGGCGATAAAAAACGTTTGGCTGTGACTGAGATGCTGCCGGTCTTCAACACTTAAGGATGTGGCTTGTGCAATCTCGACCTGTTGCTCCGCCGGAAAATGCCACGGATATTGATGGATATATTGCGGACAGTTGCCAAAGCTCTCGTGAATTCGCATCACCAGATGTTCTGGCCCGATCGCCGCAACTTCCCCACTGGCGCGGTTGCGGCGCCGTGTGGCGAAATCAATGCCGAGGATGGCCAGCGCATCGCCTTCCGCCAACGGTTGTAATAGCGCTGCACGCTGGAGCGCGTGGGTGCTGATCGCCAGGTAGTGCTCATCCAGCGGCTGGATGAAACCGGGTTCAGCCATCAATAAATGCGCCAGCGGCCAGCCCTGGCTATCGCGTTGCGCCAGTAGCAGATAGGGCAATTGCGCAAAAAACATCTGGTGCTGCAACGGCATCTGATCGTAAATTGCGGCCCGTACCTGGCTAAAACCTGCCAGTTGCTGGGCGCGTTGTTCACCGGGATGAAACATTTTCGCTTTCCTCGGGAAGGGGTAATGGCGGTAGCGCCTCAAAGCCGGATAGCGCCTCGACCTGGGCCAGCCACTGACGAATGGCGGGCCACGGCTGTAATGAAATGCCGCCCTGGGGGGCACAAGCCACGTACGCGTAACAAGCCAGGTCGGCGATGGTCGGCAGCTCACCTGCCAGCCAGCGTTGCGTGCTTAAATGCGCTTCCATCTGTGGCAGAAAACGCGCCGCCACGCTGCACGCCGAGGCGTAGTCTTCCGGGGTGTGAAATTGTTTGATTAAACGCGCTGATCCAACGCCATAACGAATCTCTCCCGCTGCTTTCCCCAGCCACAACTGCACCTGGGCGGCAGCCACCGGCTCATCCGGCAGCCAGTGGCTGTCCGGTGCGTAGCGGCGCACCAGATACACCAGAATGGCGTTACTGTCGTAAATCACGACCTCGTCATCCACCAGCACCGGAATTTGCTGCCACGGATTCAACTGGCGAAATTCAGCTTGCTGGCGCAAAGCCGCCGCCGCTTCAATACATTGATAATCCAGTTGCAGCATATTCAGTAATAGTCGGACACGGTGCGCATGGCCAGATAACGGTGTGCTGTACAGTTTCATGATGATCTCCTTTTTTGCTTAGCTTACTCTTGTGGTTTACGTAATGAAGATCGGGTTACGACAAGAGACTGTTACAAAATCAGGAATAATGATGGACAGATTCGATGAGCTACAGGTGTTTGTCACCGTCATTCAACAAGGTAGCCTGGCGGCAGCCGCCCGTCGTTTGCAGCGTTCGCCGCCGGTCATCACCCGTACTCTGGCGGCGCTGGAGCAGCGCTTCGGCACCACCTTAATTGAACGCACCACGCGCCAACTGGCTCCTACCGAAGCCGGTTGGCAACTGTTTGAGCAGGCACGCCAGTTGCTGACCGATTATCAGGCCGCAATGGAGAGCGCCCACCATAGCGGATTGCAGGGGCTGCTGCGCGTCACTGCCCCGGTTCAGTTTGGCCGCCGCCATGTGATGCCGTTGGTGAACGCCTTCCTGGCGCTTCATCCGGAAATTCAGCTGGAGTTGGTACTCAGCGACAGCTATCAGGACTTGATCGATAACGGGCTGGATATCGCGCTACGCATCGGTGAACTTCAGGATTCCTCGATGGTGGCACGTCGGGTCGGCGAGGTACGCAGTATGCTGATTGCCAGCCCGGATTATCTACAACGCGCAGGTATTCCGCAGCATCCCTCCACACTGAGCGAACATGCGCTGATTGCCGGGATACGGCAGACACGAGAATGGCGATTTGCGCGTGATGTGCGGGTGCGTATTACCCCTCGACTGCGCGTGAATGAAGTGGAGAGTCAGCTGCTGGCATTGCGCAGCCACCAGGGGATTGGGCGTCTACTCTCCTATCAGGTGCTGGACGATCTGCACGCGGGAACATTGATCCGTTTATTACCGGAGTGGGAACCTGCCGCCTTGCCGGTACAGTTGGTGACGCAACGAGTAAGGAACATGACGCCGAAAGTCCGTCAGTTCTGGGATTTTGCACTGACGCGTTTGCCCGCACTCGCCTGCTTTCATGAAGAAAATTACGCTATCAGCCACGATTCCTGATCGGTATCACTGGCAAATCTTTTTCGCCGAATTATGCTGGTTTGATCACAACAAACCGAGGAGAGGCCATGATGAAACTCTATTGTAAGCCCGGTGCCTGCTCGCTATCGCCACACATCGTGATGCGCGAATGCGGGCTGGACTTCACACAGGTTAATGTCGACCTGCAACTGAAACGTACCGAGCGAGGAGAGGATTACTGGCAGATAAACCCGAAAGGACAGGTACCGGCTTTACAGTTTGATGATGGCACGTTACTGACGGAGGGTACGGCGATTGTGCAGTATCTGGCCGATCAAAAACCCGATCGCCACCTGCTGGCGCCGACCGGGAGTCTCACCCGTTATCACACACTGGAGTGGCTCAGTTTTATCGGTACTGAATTGCACAAAGGCTTCAGCCCCTTGTTCCGAAAGGACACCCCCGCAGAATACAAAGAGCTGGTGCGTGAACAGCTAATCAAAAAATTCGCCATCGCAAATCAGGCGTTACAGGATAAACAGTGGCTGATGGGGCTGCGTTTTACCGTGGCGGATGCCTACCTGTTTGTGGTGACGCGCTGGGCGCATGCGTTACAACTGGATTTGAGTGGGTTTACGGCGCTGAATAGCTGGTTTGATCGGGTGGCAGAACGCCCGGCGGTACAGGCGGCGCTGAAAGCGGAAGGTCTGGTCTGATGCGTCGCGGCGCGATTTATCGCGCCGCGACGGGCTGTTACAGTTTTTCCGCCGCGAAATGCTGCGTCGGTTGCGCAATGGCATCCTGTGCCGCCACCAGTTGCAGTTCGTACTCGCCCATTTCATGGGTTTTCAGCATAACTTCATACACCGCTGCCGTGACGTGCTCCAGCGCATCACGCAGCGACTTGCCGTGCAGCAGATCGACCAGCAGCAGCCCGCTGGTGAGATCACCGACGCCGACCGGCTGACGTACGCCAAAATCGACCAGTGGGCGGTCGATATGCCAGCATTCATCGGCAGTGACCAGCAACATCTCAAAACGGTCGCTGCGACGTCCGGCACGCGCCAGATGTTTCACCAGCACCACTTTTGGTCCCTGAGCAATCAGCTCACGAGCCGCAACCACCGCCTGTTCAACATTGGCAATGCTGTGCCCGCTCAGCATCTCCAGCTCCAGCAGGTTCGGTGCAATAATATCGCTGGCCGGGAGCGCCATTTTGCAATGAAACTCCGCCACACCCGGCGCAACAATGCAGCCTTTTTCCGGGTGCCCCATGACCGGATCACAGAAGTACCAGGCATTCGGGTTAGCGGCTTTTACCTGGCGCACAATCTCCAGAATCTGCTCACCCTGCTCGGCGGAACCCAGATAGCCACTCAGCACCGCATCACAAGTCTTCAATCGATCGATAGCGGCGATGCCCTGCACAATATCGGTCAGATGGGTGGCTGGCATCACGGTGCCGGTCCAGTGGCCATACTGCGTGTGGTTGGAGAACTGCACGGTATTCAGCGGCCAGACGTTGGCACCCATACGACGCATGGGAAACTCTGCCGCGCTGTTGCCAGCGTGGCCGTAAACAACATGAGACTGGATTGCGAGAATATTTTTCATTATTGCCCTGTACTGCCTTGCCATAAAAAAAGGGCCGGAAACCGGCCCTGAATTGCTTACTGCCAGTTAATCAGGCAGTAGTGTTTTTTGCCGCGACGCAGCAGCGTGAAGCGCCCAAACAGTTTGTCGCTGTCGCTGAAACGGTATTCGGCGTCAGATTGTTTTTCACCGTTCAGAGAAACCGCGTTCGAACCGATCATGGTACGTGCCTGGCCGCGTGAAGGCACCAGCTCCGCTTTGACCAGCGCCTGTTGCAGGTCATCTTCGGCGGTCAGGTTGATGGTCGGCATACCGTCCTGTGCCAGCTGCTCGAAATCCGCTTCGGTCATATCGCTCAGGCTGCCAGAGAACAGGCTCTCGGTAATGCGTTTGGCCGCAGTCAGGCCCGCATCGCCATGCACCAGTCGTGTTACCTGCTCTGCCAACACGTACTGCGCGCGAGGTGCGGTACCGCTGTTTTTGTCGGCTTCTTCCAGCGCATTGATCTCTTCAATGCTCATGAAGGTGAAGAATTTCAGGAAGCGATACACATCCGCATCTGCGGTGTTGATCCAGAACTGGTAGAACTTATACGGACTGGTTTTCTTCGCATCGAGCCACACCGCGCCACCTTCGGTTTTACCGAACTTGGTACCGTCAGACTTGGTGATCAACGGCACGGTCAGACCCCAGGTCTGCTGCTGGTGCAGGCGACGGGTTAAATCGATACCGGAGGTGATGTTGCCCCACTGGTCGGAACCGCCAATTTGCAGCACCACGCCATAACGCTTGTTCAACTCGGCAAAGTCATAACCCTGCAACAGGTTGTAGGAGAATTCGGTGTAGGAGATACCCTGATCTTCACGGTTAAGACGCTGTTTGACCGCTTCTTTGTTGATCATCTGGTTCACAGAGAAGTGTTTACCGATATCACGCAGGAAGGTCAGCACATTCATGCCACCAAACCAGTCATAGTTATTGGCGGCGATGGCGCTGTTGTCGCCACAATCGAAACTGAGGAATGGCGCGACCTGATGGCGGATTTTCTCCACCCACTCGCCCACGGTTTCAGTGGTATTCAGTTTACGTTCTGCTGCTTTAAAGCTGGGATCGCCAATCAGACCGGTGGCACCACCCACCAGCGCGACCGGTTTATGTCCGGCATCCTGAAAACGTTTCAGGCAGAGCAGCGGCACCAGATGGCCCAAGTGCAAGCTATCAGCGGTGGGATCAAAGCCGCAATAGAGTGCAATTGGCCCTTGCGCCAGTCGCTCTGCTAACGCTTCCTCGTCCGTTACCTGGGCAATCAAGCCCCTCTCTTGCAATTGTTGTATCAGGTTACTGCTGGTCATCACTGACTCCAAATTGATCAGACTGCACCTATGCTGGTACACAGCTTTCCGCTGATTTGCGGAAGTGAAAAAAATGAGGGCTATAGCATAAAGCGCTGACGCCAACTGCGCCAGCGTTGAAAGGGGTTAAAACGCAGTTTTACGGGGCGAGACGGTCGATTGACCAGCCATTGTCCTGACGTTGATAGAGGAAGCGATCGTGCAGCCGATGTTCTCCCCCTTGCCAGAACTCCATCGTGTGGAATTTAACCCGGAATCCGCCCCAGAAACTCGGCAGGGGCACTTCACCTTGCTGGAACTTCTGCTTCAATTCGAGGAACTTGCCTTCCAGCACGCCACGAGCGGAAATGCGGCTCGACTGCTTCGAAACCCAGGCACCAATCTGGCTGTCACGCGGACGGCTATGGAAATACTTCAACACCTCCAGTGCCGACAGTTTCTCAACTTCGCCCAGCACCATCACCTGACGTTCAAGATAGTGCCACGGGAAGTGCAGCGAGATGCGCGGATTGTCCGCCAGCTGCAACGCCTTACGACTACCGAGATTGGTGTAAAACACCATTCCTTTGTCATCGTAATGCTTGAGCAACACGATGCGCTGATAGGGTTGGCCGCTGCTGTCTACCGTCGCCACCGTCATGGCGGTGGGATCGGGCAGTTGCGCGGCACACGCCTGTTGTAGCCAATGTTCAAACAGCGCCAGAGGATCCTCTGGCAGATCTTTACGCCGCAAACCACCACGGGTGTATTCACGACGCAGGTGGGCAATATTTTGCAAACTGTCACTGTCGCTCATGCTGTTTACTCTTTCTTTAACGATTACTGGGCGGAACCATCCGCATTCTGCAATTCGCAGTCATTAATCACAATTTTATCGTTACGCTCGATAAAAGCGCCATTCCCTTTCGACCAGAAGACGTAAGTGCCGTCACTGTAGCGCGTACCGGAAGCGGCAACGGTTTGGGTCAAGGTCAGCGCTTTGCCATCAAGAATAAAACTGACCTGCTGACGCGGGTTATCCAGGGTTACGGTTAGCGGCAACGTACCGCAACGGTAATGTAACTTTTGCGGTGCTTCGGCGGGTTTATGCATTAAACCACAACCGCTCAGCAGCAGTACGCCGCCCACTAAAATCGCCTTTTTCATCCTGACTCCTTAACGTGTCTGCCGGGAATTGGCCGGATAGATGGCACCCAGCACGCTCATTTCGCGCGCGCCAGTCACCGCCGGTAAATTGCCCGGTAAGCCGGACAAGGTGCGGAACGCCAGCCAGGCAAAGGCCAGCGCTTCCATATCATCGCCGCTGATACCGGCCTGGTCAGTGGTGTTGACCTCCGTACCGGGCAGCATTGCCGCCAGACGGGCCATCAACAGCGGGTTACGGCTGCCGCCACCGCATACTAACAGGCGATCGCAGCCATCATTCAGTTGTACCTGCTGCGTAATGGTCAGCGCGGTGAGTTCGGTCAGTGTCGCCTGTACATCCTGCGCAGCCAGTGCCGGGAAGCGTTGTAATTGTTGCTCGACCCATCCGAGGTTGAAATATTCGCGTCCGGTGCTTTTTGGCGGCGGTAAGGCGAACCAGGGATCGGCCAGCATCTGATCAAGTAGCGCCGGGACCACCTGCCCACTGCGCGCCCAGGCGGCATCTTTGTCGTAGGGCTGGCCTTTGTGACGCCAAATCCACGCATCAATCAACATATTACCCGGCCCGGTATCAAAGCCGCGCACCGCATGGCCTGGCAGTAACAACGAGAGGTTGGCAATCCCGCCGATGTTCAACACCATGCGCCGCTCAACGCTGTCCATTAATAAAGCCTGGTGAAACGCCGGTACTAACGGAGCACCCTGCCCGCCCAACGCCATATCGCGGCGGCGAAAATCCCCGACCACGGTCACGCCGGTGGCAGCAACAATTTGGTTATTATCACCAATCTGTAAGGTGTTAGGCGCATCACTTAACGGCTCATGCCACACCGTTTGTCCGTGGCAACCTATTGCCATGATATCGCTGGCCTCCAGCGACTGCTGGCGCATCAGGGTTAATACCGCTTCTGCGAACAGCTTACCCAGACGGTTATCGAGCTGCCCCAATTGCGACAAGGTCAGAGATTGTCCCTGACAGATCGCCAGCACCTGCTGCCGCAAATCTTGTGGTATCGGATGACAGTAGCTCGCCTGCTGCGCCACCATATGTTCATCGATCGCCGCCAGCACCACATCGACACCGTCAAGACTGGTACCGGACATCACCCCGATATAGCGTCCTGATTTCATAACTTTTCCTTACTCGCCTACGAGCAAATGATTCATCTTTGAGTAGCCTGGCAAATTACGCAGGCTAATTCTATGATTAAATTCCGCTTTTTAAGCACATTGCGTAGCGCATTCCAGGTTAAAATATTTCGTGTTCAATTGAATTTTTGTTGAGATGCAATGGTCTATGCTTCGCCTCCAACCGCGTATTATCCGGACGAAGAGTCAATTGCCAGTTTTGTGTCTTATACTCTGTGCAGAACAGGATGAGAACACGGCACATTTTTGCATGAAGGAGCTTTCTGATGATTAAGCGTTTTCTGGTCGTCTCCCTTGCCGGCTTAACGCTGGCAGGTTGTGTGAGTAACGACACCCTTTCTGGTGATGTCTACAGTGCCAGTGAAGCGAAACAAGTACAGAGCGTTTCTTACGGTACGCTGGTTTCCGTTCGCCCGGTCAAGATTCAGGGCGGTGACGAAAACAATGTTATTGGTGCCATCGGTGGTGCCGTATTAGGTGGCTTCCTCGGTAACACCATCGGCGGCGGAAGCGGCCGTAGCCTGGCAACCGCAGGCGGTGCCGTGCTCGGCGGTGTAGCTGGCCAGGGCGTGCAGAGCACCCTGAATAAGAGTGACGGTGTCGAACTGGAAATCCGTAAAGATGACGGCAACACCATCATGGTGGTGCAGAAACAGGCCGCCACCCGTTTCTCTGTCGGCCAGCGTGTTGTGATGGCATCTAACGGCAGCCAGGTTACCGTGTCACCGCGCTAAACCCGCGCGTAGTCGATCAAGACACCCTGCCAGAATCCGGAAATGGACTTCATTTCCGGATTTTTTATGCCCGTAAGGTTGACACTAGTGCTGCTGCGGCAGCATATGAAAGATAATGTCACTACCCATTTTTTTCTTTAACGTCGATTTATGGATATAAACACTTTTCACGCTACAACCCAGTAAGGTGGCTATTTCGTTCACAGTACTGCCGTTGTATATCATCTTTAACACATGCATTTCTCGTTCAGTTGCTGCCGGAGCTTTAATCCGCTTAGTCCTGCTGCCACAGAGCCTGTTTTTCAAATCGGCCATAAAACAATCCAACCCCGCATCGGTAGGAATAACAGCTTTGATACTGGCTGATTTCCGCCACCAATAATGCGCAATCGCCATCATTCTTCTGTCAGGGATCAGAACAATTTCCATGCCACACGCAGAGAAAACCGTTAGCCACTCATCATTAATGAATAAACCGAGATGTCTCAGTGAGAAATCAACAATCAGAGTGTCCTCACTCAGCTCACAGCCATTACTTTTAAAAACTAACTCATGTAATGCCAGTTTTAAATAATCATTACCTTCAGGCCAAAGTACTAACTTTTTATCCGTACAAAACTCTACTTTAAATGTTTCGTCGTGATGCACACGACAACCAAGCCGACATCCCATGCAGCTCAGCGCGTCAACGATCCTATGTTCCAAAAAGGCTCACCTCATCCTTGTGTTACCGCCGCTCCTGTTCACCGGGGTAAATTACGCAGAGTGGTGACTGTTGAGAAATAAGATTCCTCTCAGAATATTTTTATTTACCTTTTTAAAGATTTCGCCGATAGAATTACCTACTTCTGCTGATCAAGATCAAAGATTACGTTTGTTAAACGCTTCATAGCGAAAGTACATATCACAAGCCATCATAAACTCATGATGGTATTGCCACCAGGTATGCAAAAAGCAATAACCCATACAAGGTAGAAAACAGAACAAAAAGTACCACTCAAAACGGATTTGCCACTGCAACAGGCTAAGTGCTGTGCTTACCGCAACAATCCATACCGCCAGAATGAACAACACTATAAGAATTCTGATGATTAATGGCCGCGAGGATAAACGACTGAACGGAACCGATTTTGAAAAGAAGAAGTCGATTTCTTTTAAGAAGATACGCCCCAAAAATACATATCTTTTGGATATACGAGCGAATGCTAAATTTATCGCCAGGACAATAGTACAAAGAATCAGCATAGCCACCATCAGTCTTATGGACAAGAAACCCTCCCGCAAGGAAAAGCCTTCCTGCTGTGCTAAAGGGCTAACTGAGATGACATTCAGTAACGTGACAGTGAAGAGACAGACACTAACATACTGATAAAGGTGTCGGTATTTCACACCTGGTGTAGCAGAAGTCAGCACCTGACGAATATACACTGGTCTGAGCCATCTGAATACCAGGTAAACAATGCAAGATGAAGTAATATAAAAACAAAGAACCGAATACATCGTTGCAGGCAATGACAGCCAGCCAGTTGCAATAATCCAGAACATCCATAGCATAAGCGTACTGATGATTACGGGACGGGAGACAACATTCAGCAACTTACCACAAGGCTTCTCAGAGAAAACATTTACATCGACACGACCAATAACACAGCTATACGCCCAAAAAGCCTTGAGGTCATAAATGAAATTAAACAGCACGATAGCCAATAATGCGCTGACCGGCCAAACATTGTGCTGCGTTAATTGATAATCATTATTCTTCCAGTAAAAACCCACAACGACCAGAATCACAGCGAAGAAAAATGGAATAACTCTCTTATCCTGAAAAGAGATAAATTTCTGATAATCTGGAATCATAAGGCACCAGTAATGGTTCGACAATGTTGCGTCATTTTCGATGTAAAACCGGGAAAATCCTTCAGCATATGGCCGAGGTAGGCCTTGTTACTGACCTCAATCAGCACCGGTGTTAATGGATGGCTTAATAAGCGCGCCATCGAATCGGTCCACTTTACGGTATGGGTTAAATGCAGCGCCAGATTGTGTTTAATCTTCTCCGGTTCGTATTCCGCACAACCCGTCACATTCATCAACATGTCGAAATCTGGGCGTTTAATCTCCACCGCCGCTAAAAAATTGCGCATTTGCTTTACCCCTTGCGCCATTAAACGGGTATGCCAGGCTCCACTCACGCCGGGTTTGAAAGCATCAAAGCCATGCCGGGCCAATAGCGGGACAAATGCCGTGAGCGCAGCGGATGTCCCGCCAATAACCTGTTGATGGGGACTGTTGTCGCAACTGACATCCAACTCAATATCCGAACGCGCAATCAGTTCAGTCATTGTGTGATAATCGATACCCTTCACGACATACATCGTCCCACTATTTTCTTTGCTTAATTCGTGCATCAACTGTGATCGGAAATGGATTATTTTAA
This sequence comes from Pantoea phytobeneficialis, assembly GCF_009728735.1. Classification (NCBI taxonomy): domain Bacteria; kingdom Pseudomonadati; phylum Pseudomonadota; class Gammaproteobacteria; order Enterobacterales; family Erwiniaceae; genus Pantoea; species Pantoea phytobeneficialis. The sequence goes on along the minus strand of NZ_CP024636.1, from coordinate 1,940,299 downwards.
ACAAGTCCTCCAGGGAAACAGCCTTCGCGGCATATAACGCACTGTATTCGCCGACACTATGACCGCAGCAACCCACTGTTGTCTCGACATTGAGTTTATCAAGCAACAGAGTATACAGCGTTACATTTATCGCCGTGACCGCCACTTGCTGGCAAGGTGTTTGCACCAATTTATTCATTGGACCTTTTAAGCAAAGACGACGAATATCCATCTGCGAAATATCGCTCGCACAATCCCAAATCTGCCGTGCTTGCTGATTGATATGCCATAAATCAGCCCCCATCCCGATAACCGGATTGCCCTGCCCCGAAAACATAAGCGCGACAGCAGGCGCGTGTTTATCATCCATAATAAGACCTTAAAATGTATAATTAAAACCGATATACGTTGCGAGTGTCTCGCCAAACAGACCGAATTCGCTATTGTTTTTTCCAGCCATTATATAAACCCCGGTGTAAACCTCCATCTGGTTATTTAATGACTTAAGCTGTCTGATATAAGTTATTCCTGTCATCGAACTCTTATCCATCAGGTTAATGGCCGACCAGGGCTGTAGACGATCTTGCTCATTAAGAAGAATAGTGGCATAGCTGTTGATATAATGTTTCCCCAGGAGGTTACCGTTACTGCTGGCGTTATAGATCTCGGAAGCCATTAAATATTTATAGGCGTCAAATGCCCTCTCCAGTGAAGGATAGGGCGTTTTCTGACTAAGAAAATTGATCACATCGGTCTGTTTTTTCCATTGCCGTGCCGAATAGCCTTCGCTCTGAAAATAATAGCCAATGCCAAAGTGGTCAAAACGCTCCGTGGTATATTGGACTCCCAGCGCCAGCTCCCAACCTTGCTTTTCTCTGGTGTGATAAAGTACATCTGGAAAAACATAATTTTGTAACTGCTCAGCCTTTGCCTCATCCAGATGTCGCCATCGCTGTTTGCTGTGCAAAGCCAGTTCGCTATTGAAGGTGAGTTGTTGAGATAAATTATAACTGTTTGCCAATGCAATCATGTTTGCATCACCGAACATCAGGCTGGCCGACGATGTATGATCAGCAAAACGGTAATCGGTATAGGTCAACAAATAACGATCGCGGCTGTTTGAACGTTGGGTTGCTGACCAGTTAGCAGAAGACTCATACGTTTTACCCGCCTGCGCCAATTTTGGCGCGATGGTAAGTGACAGCGAATTATTTTCGTTCGTCTCAGACAGCTCAAATCCCCAGGATGATTCCGCCCAGACCTGATTCAATGCCGGATGGTATATTCGTGTCGATTTAAATCCACCACCGTAATTACTTAACAGATTCGCTGGAGATTTAAGGTAAAATAAGCCGCTTTTGTTACTTATTTTTCCCGCCTCCAGCCTGACGGTATCAGACAGGTTATAGGTCAGGCTTAATCGGTCAAACAGTAATCTCGCCCGTTGATCATCTTGCTCAAAGACCCCGCCATCCCTGACTGGATAATAAGTCAGCCCATACAGTGCGACATTCAGCCTTATTTGCTCATCCACGAATAAACAGCGATTGCTGTATTTCACCACCAGGTCGGTATAACCATTATCAGTGCGCCAGGGATCGTTCCCGCCAATCTGCCAGCTCGCGGGTCTTTTGCGCACCGCAGACATCTGACCGAATAACGCCATATCAGCGTCAGACAGACAGGCTGACACCCTTTCTCCAGGCAGCATCGCGAGAGGGAGCACCAACCAGCGCAGAGAAGACATCAAAGATCCCCTCGCTGAATAGACTCACGGGTGAACTCTGACGCTGGCAACGATTCGTACCTGAGATCGCTGTATTCCATAACCGAATAACCGTTGCCATGACGGGTATCAGTAACGACAATTTGTGCCGGCCGTACCTTGCCCAGCAACGGTTTATAGTCGCGGTACTCCACCTCTTTCATCAGTTTGTCATCAAGCGAGTAATAAGAGGCTTTATACGGACGATAGCTCCCCTTTTCGACCAGGTATTTCACTTTCGGCCAGGTCACTTGTGATGACTTACGTTGCAGATCCAATTGGTAGCAAATATGAACACCGCAAGGCTGTTCATCCAGCAGCCTTGCGTTATAAGCATCTTCAAAGTTAGTGACAATGACATCGCCATTTGCGATCTGCCCTAACAACCTTTGCTGTCGGGAGATCGGAACAGGACGACGCAATTCCGGCGTGTAGAACCATAGATCATACCAGTCCGACAGCATCACTTTGCCTTTATCGCGCGCTGGAAAGATAAAACGCACCAGCGACCGCGCTTCAGCCTGACGATTACCCTCAGGTTTCAGAAAGCGCATGGATATATCCAGAATCTGCTTATTTCTGGGTTCTGAGCTCCCTGAAGGGTATTCCAGTACCGTCACCGTGTAACGAAAGGGGTTATCCGGTGAACGGATAGCATCCGACAGCCGGATAATATCCTGTGCAGACTCTCCCCATGTGGCAGTCGATATAAAAAACAGCAGCGATAAAGCGGTACAACCTTTCATACAATCATCCTTGAGCTGATTTAAATGCATCAGCAATATTGAGTCGTGATGCTCTCAACGCCGGTAATAACGTTGCCAGTGATGCCGTCAATATTGGCAGCACCAACGTAATCCAGATCAACTCGACATTGTCGGTTTTAATAAAGGCGTTGTAGCCTTGCGTCTGACCCGGTGACGGAGGCATGGCAATCCCTTGTAGATTAATCATGCCCGCCAACGTAAACCCGATAAGCAGACTAAATATTGCCCCGATTCCACCCATAAAGGTTCCTTCCAGTAAGAACAAACGGGTGATATGAAATGGCCTGAGTCCCATCGCCCTTAAGGTGGTAATTTCCCGTGTTCTTTCGAGAATGTTCATAGTCATCGTATTGCTGATCATAAATATAACGATCAGGCCAACAATGACCTTGATAAAGAAATAAATAGCCGACAATAACCCTTCTACCTGCTGATAAAATAACGACAGCGATTTCCAGTCTTTAACAATCAACGGTAAATGATGATCATTAATGTATTTTTCCAGCTGACGACTGAACTCGACAAGGTGACGTTCATCTTTCAGGAGAATAACAATTTTGCTAACGCCATCCGTATCCATTAATCGTTGTGCTGTGGTTAGCGGTATTTTTAATGCGACATCATCATAATCTTTAATGCCCGAGGAGAATACGCCACGTACCTTAAGTGATAATGCCCCTTGCCCACCGTGGCTATTCACCGTCAACATATCCACCCAATCTGCGTAACCCGCATTAAGAGAGGTTGCCAGACCACTGCCCAGCGTAATCTCGTCATTTTTAATGCGTGAAAGATCGCTGCCGGAGATCAATGTATCAAAAGAACCCAGTTTTACGGCAGGGAGAGGTTCCAGGCCAAATGCAGAAAAGTAACTGGATGCCTGGTGTTCATATTGCGAGACGACACCGGAAAACTCCAGTTGACCGGCAATAGTCGCAATATACTTTGACAACTCATCATTCTGCATAATTCCAGCCTTCAACCCTTGATAATTTTCAATGATACTTTTGCTTTTGTTCGAAGAGGAAAAATATGTTCGATCGTAGAGCTGAACATGACCAATATTTGTACGCACCGTTTGCTGTTGTAAAATCCAGAAGGCGTAATCAATAAAACCACCATAAAGAAATATTGCTACGCCACCCAACGTGATAGCAAACAGCGTCGAGAATGACCGCCTTTTATGTCTTAAAAGATTTAAGAACGCGAATTTTGCATCTTGCAGGGTGAAAATAAGACTATATATGACAAAACTGAACACCATTAAAATAACCGTACTGGTCAAGATTATAGCCAAATTCATTTATTCACCTTTCACCAAAGGCATTAAAATCTGAGCCAGTTCATGAGCATCCCACTCCGGTGTGCTGTCAGTGCCCAGTGCCAATAACTTTCGCTCACTCAGGGTGCCATTCTGCATAGCGGTCAACAGCGCATTGGCGCGTGTATGATCGCGGCAACTGGATAATGCCCGATAACGCATAACATTAATTTGCGCCTGAATTGCGGCATCGAAGGCTTTCGCTTGCCGCAGTAGTATCTCTGTATCCTGTAATGTGACTACACAGCGCCCAAGTTTCGCTGGCAGATACGCATCAACTCGCGCTCTTAAATACCGCAGACGAAAGTTTGTTTCATGTGTGTCTACCGCTTCGTCGAGATAAAAAAAACCCAATTTGGCGTATTCAGAAGCATTAACATAATCGTTGACTGCTTCAAAATGATTTGCCAACCGCAGCAGGGCATAAGAGTGAAAAATCAGTGCGACCGCTTCGTGATGCTGCTGATAGTCATCGAACAAAGCACGGCTGACTTTTAATAATGCATCAGGCTGGTCGGGAAGGCCCTGTTGTATCACCTTCTCCACCGTGCGCACAGGCGCAGCTATTGCCCCTCCCGGTTGAGCCACTAATAAGCCGGCAAAAATTAGCGACATAACTTTAGCGAATAGAATCACTGACTAACTCCCCATCCTCGATTTCTATAACGCGTCTGGCCCGGTCTTTAAGTTGCGTTGAATGCGTTGAGATAATAAATGTGGTGCCCGTGTCCTGGTTAATCCTTAATAACAGATCAAGAATTGCATCGCCGGTTGCCATATCAAGATTTCCGGTTGGTTCATCGGCTACCACCACATCCGGCTGGTTTGCTAATGCTCTGGCAATGGCCACGCGTTGCTGCTGACCGCCAGAAAGTTGCCCCGGTTTACGATCGCCTAACGCGCGGATGCCTACGCTATCGAGATAATGCCATGCCAGTTCTTGCGCGGTTTTCCTGGGGAAATGGCCATTAAGAATTAATGGGTAATAGACATTATCAAATGCACTTAACACCGGAATCAGATTAAAAAATTGAAAGATGAATCCTAAATGCCTGCTTCTGACCGCAGAGAGTTGGTTTTCATGCAGTTCATTGAGCGATTTATTGAGAAATAGCGTTATTCCGGCATCAGGCTGGTCAATCCCCGACAGAACATTTAATAGCGAGCTCTTGCCGCTACCGGAAGGCCCACAAAGCGCCAGGAACTCCCCTTTTTTGATTTCAAGATTAACATTTTTTAGTGCATCAACTTTGTTTTCAGCAAATCCGTAGCTTTTACACACATCAATCAATTGTATTGCCGGCAAGGCTCTTATGTTATTTTTCATCATCATTCCCTGATGCTGTCGATTAGTAACGGGTGTCAAACCAGTTATAACCACCGAAATTATCGGGAACCAGGGTGCGCATTTTTCCGTGCTCCCTTGCCTGCTGCTCAAGATATATCCAGCTTAATGCGGGCGACAGGCAGCCGCTGCCGCCATAGGTATCGATAAGATTAATGACATCAAAAACCGAGCTGTTGCCATTTTTTAATAATTCCTGCTCCGCCGCCCCTTTCCTTAACCCAGAAAAAGAAAACAGGTTAATATCCTGATGATTTTCAACCAATTGCCTGATCAGTTTTCTGTTGTCATCAGGAATTGAGTACCCACCACAATTAACGCTCAATTCTGCTTCCCGACGACTAAAAATAAAGCATCCCACGCGCTCAACCGACAAATTCATTACACCGCTTTCCCGTCTGTTTTTTCCCTTTTCTGGGCAGCGAATATCTTCTTCAGAAAACACCAGCACCGGTACTGCCCGATAAGCCGCGCAGATCACCACATAATCAAACACCTGCCAGTTAAGATAATCCTCTGCAACCTGCATTGCTTGTACCAGAGACTGTTTTTCCCCTCTGATTTTGCAAGTGAAGTCCGTCACCGAAAACTTTTTCACTAAGTTCTTTGGTAATGTATCGATCGTTGCTGTATGTAATGCACTGGAAATATCCTCAAAGGGGGCCGATTCTCCCCAGCTATCGACATATATAAACGCCGTGCGTGACTTGAGTAATAACATGCGCTCCCGTGCCGTTAATTTCTGCAATGCTGCTTCAGAAACCTGCTCCATAGCATCGATATAAGCTTTGTAAGGCGGCGTTCTGATCATTTCTCTAATATAGGCATCTTTATGCGTACCAAAGCGTCTGAACCCCCATGCGTGTGAACCGGTTGATTTCAGCGCCTGTTTATACAGATGAGATTCCCATACGTTTAACCAGCAAGGATAGTAAATATATATACCGTCCTGTGGTTCCAGCATAGAGAAAGAAGATAAATACATACGACATCCCGTCTCTTATTACGCGTCCATATCACACATTGACATCACCAGCGCGATAATTGAACCATCGACACCCAGTCCCGTTTTCAGCAGATGATGTTTATTATGTTTTACCGTACCTTTATTCAGCCAAACATGTTGCACCATATTTTCGCGTATGACTGACTTACCAGTTGGTGAAATCAACTCGCCGCTGCATAAGCTATAGTGACCGATAATTAAATCGATAATGCCCGAACCGGTTGGGTTATAACCTATCTGTCCTTTATAGGCGAGGACAGGAAGCGCATGTTCCGCCAATAAAGTAGCGAGGGCCTGCGCTTCGGCTTTATCCGTCCCCTCCGAACCATTGCCGTGCGGCAGAATCGCGCATAACTGTTCGTAACGAATTCCGGCCTGTTCCATCACCTTATTCATGACTTTCATCAGGTTAACGCTGAGTTGCCCGGCGTCATTCCCTCTGCCTGAAGTGATTTGCGCGTAATCAGACGTCAAGCGAACACCTCCGGTCAGCCCACGCGCATGCCGGTGCCTGACGCTTTCCAGAACGATGCCGCTTTGCCCTTCCGCAAATAACACACTTTTGCTGGCTTCCCCAAAAGGTTGCGCTTCCTCACTTTCCAGCATCGACTGACCGGCAAGAAAAGCGATGTCCTGAGTCGTAATCTGCGAACTATTCACTACCACTACCAGGTCAATATCGCCACTCGCAATCGCCTGAATCGCCAGGTGCACCGCCGCCAGTGACGAGTTGCTGGTACACTGCAAATTGGGCGGGCTGAATTTAAGACGATATTTCTTTGCGATCTCATGCGCCAGTTTGTCCTGACAAATCTCAGCCACATGTAAATGTGTGATGGATTTATTGAGCGTCACGTCTTCAATATCGTTGTGATCATAAAAGGTTTTATAATCGATCACATCAACCCGCGGTCCCAGTCCAGTCAGATAGACTCTGACGTTATCCCCTGACAGACAATGCGTATCGAGCATGGCGTGTTCCAGTGCTTGCTCAATTAATTGACATAACTGCTCAGTCAGACTGAGAGGATTCGATGCCAGCCGGGCAACTGACTTATTTTCTTTTATTCCACATCTCATAGCAGCCTGCTGAGTCGCGAACCAATTTGTCTTAGCCGCACATTTTCCCTGCCTGAGCTTCTCAATTAATTCTTTGCTGTTCTCCGCAAATGCCAGCCTTGCACTATAGCCAGAGATAATGGTGGAATTATCCAAAATATTATCCCTTAATGATAAACGCTGTGAAGTTGCCACCTTCATTAGCACCTACCAGCAGCACCAAACCAATCTTTTGCTGCAACGGGGTACGAACAAAGTTAATACGCTCATCACAGAACGTTTCTGTATAGGGAATTGCCGGGACCGCTTGCTTTTTAATACAGTCGACAATCACCGCCAGATTCAATAATGCTGCACAAGACTCAACAAAACCAAAGAAAGCATTGTAGTTAACCACTGGCACCTGCGGTTTATCATGGCGGAAAATGCGTTCAATCGCGTTGAGTTCCACCTTAACGCTCTCCGCTGCGCCATTTGAGGTACCGCAAACCAGGTCAATCTCTCCCGCTGACACCCCGGCATCAGAAAATGCCTGTTGAATAGCCAGAGTCATTGCATCGGCCTTTTCATCTATCTGCTGCGGGTCAAAATAGCTGTTGCCGTTAGATTTCCCGTAGCCAATGATTTCTGCCTGAACGCCGACATGACGTGCCAAAGCCGCATCGAGATCTTCTAATAGCAGCATGCATGCCCCTTCTCCGGGGACAAAACCTTGCGGATTATCGCCGTAGATCTGGTATTCACAGGCTTCTGACTTCATCTGAATTTTCTCAGTCACCGCATCCATATAGAGCGACATAGAAGGGAAATATTCGTCAGCCCCACCGACCAGCACCTGTGCCTGCAACTGCTGACGGACCATCTCGTAGCCATACGCCAGGGCACCCAGCGCGGCGTTTTGTCCATTGGCCAACGTGGTGGTATAGCCCTTGATACCTTCGGAGATGCCACAGAAGGTGGTGATCGCATTCATCAACGATCCAGGGAACTCAGACGTGCGCACTTTACGAGGGTCCGGCTTCAGGCTCTGCAAATACTTGTAGGTTGTCTCCTGTGGACCACGCGACATTCCCATCACCAATCCCAACGCCTCACCGTCGCGTTTGATCTTGCGTTGTGCCTGATTCAACGCCTCAGTCAGAGCGATGAGCGCGAAAGTACCGGCGCGCGTCGCTTTGCGGGCATCGAAGCGGCGAAGATGCTTACGCGGTTCCAGGTTTTGTACCTGAAAGGTTTTAAAATTGGGTTCGTTATGCGGTGCGGTAAACTGGCCGGTTTCGTGAAGAACATCCAATAACTCTCTGGCTTCGGCCAGCGTATCGTCATAAAAAGCCACCGGGCTTAACTTGACGGCTTTTTCCTGCGTCCAGCAATGCTCAAGAATTTCGTTGATGCTATGGCCGATGGCTGAAACTGCACCGATGCCTGTAATAGCAACGCGTTTCGCCTGATATGAGGTCACCGGCGTCGTCCCCGCCCGAGTACTGACAATCATGCAGCAGTTATTACCACCGAAGGCATAATTGTTTTTCATGAAAATCGTCACGTCTTTTTCTCTGAATTCGTTCGGCACATAATCCAGATCACAGTTGGCTCGCGGTGCAGTGAAATTCAGGGTCGGTAACAGATTTCCTTGTGGCAACGTCACCAGACATGCGATCAATTCAACAATTCCGGCAGCCCCGATATTATGGCCAAGGAAAGATTTGGTCGAACTGACCGGTAGTTGCTCAATGCGCGGAAACACCTTCTTCATCGCCAGCGTTTCGATGCGATCGTTGGCTTCGGTCCCGGTACCGTGCAGGTTCACATAATCGATCTCATCGGCGGTGATACCGGCGTTCTGCAACGCTTTGTTCATCACCTGAACTGCTCCGCTGGCGCGCGGGTCCGGGCCGGTTTCGTGGTAAGCGTCGCAAGAGGTGGCATAAGAGAGAATTTCACCGTAGATAGTGGCCCCTCGGGCCAGCGCGTGCTCATACTCCTCAAGGACAATGGCTCCCGCGCCCTCTCCGATCGACATACCCGAACGGCCTGAAAAAGGCGAACACGACTCAGGATGCATGACGTTCAGAGCATAAAATCCGGCAAACGTTGGCAGATAAATCGGCTCAGTACCCACTGCCAACATGGTTTTATTTTTGCCATTTTGAATAAGATCAAAGGCGATACCAATGGCATTAGGGCTAGCCGTGCAAGCGGTGGCAACCAGTTCCGTGCCCCCTTTCAGGCCAAGCAGCGTTGCCACGCTGGCGCAGCATGAAGAGAAACCACCGGAGTAAATGGCTTTCTTCAGCGAGAAATCATGCATGCGCTGTTCAAACAGCGGTAAAAACGCCTCGGTTCCGGCGGAGGAGACACCAATCACTAATCCGGTGTTGTCCAGGTGGGTTTGATCATTAACCAGCCCGGCTTGCGTTAATGCATCTTTGCTGACCTTCCACGCCCACAATGAAGCGTTATCCTGTGTTTCCAGGATATCGCCCGGGATCGCGGAATAATCGATGGCATGAAGAATTTCCGCCGCGCGGGCGTTTTCAAACCATTGCGCAAAACGCAGACTGTCAGTAACGCCACATTGCTTATTCAGCAATGCCTGCCTGAAATCAGCAATATTATCGGCCAGGGATGACAATATGCCCATCCCGGTGATGACCACTCTTTTTCTGTTTGTCTTCATCATGAATTCACTAAACTTTTATGCCTGACAGTGCGCTCTTGGGCTTGGTTGTGTCGATAAAACTGTGTTCGGTTGGATTAACCAACATACTGAAGTTATATAAGAAAGGGAGATTATGCGTAGCGGCATTAATATCACCATGCGCCGTGCGAATAGCAAAGCCGGCAATATCTGACCAGGCATAATCGCTATCAATCAAAGCCAGTGCAATATAAGATTTTCTTGCTGGTGAATAACCCCCTTTTATAATTACACCAACTACTACACCATCGGCCAGCACCTTATCGTCAGCCGTGATATCACCACCCTCAACGAGCGGCACCATACCCACTAATTTCCGTTCTGCCCCCCTACGGGAAAATTCTTCAACAGCCGATTTACCAATGAAATTTTCTTTATCGTATTGAATCGCCCACTGCATCTGTAATTCCAGTGGGTTGCAGCTATAGTTTTGATAAATGGATGCATCCCAACAAGGATTTTCAATCCGCACCAGCTCTTGATAGTCCAGACCAGCAGCCTTCAGTTGGTACTTGTCACCTTTATCAAGCAATTGTTGCCAGACTCCAACCAGTTGCTGTTGCTCACCGACCAGCAGATAACCATACTCACCGTGTCTGCCACAGCGAAAAGTGATTAAGCCATCATCAGTGCTCATATATTCGTGGTACGGCAAACCAATAATATCAAAGCCATAGATTTCAGCGAGCAGTTCCCAGGCGTAGGGTCCTTCCAACAAAACAGCGCCCCACTCTTGAGTGTCCATCGCAGTGATTTCTGGCACGTCCTGAATATCCAGATCGACTCTGTATTCTAAAATTACATTGAGCCGTTCAATGATATCGTTAACAGAAAGTGACTCAGAGAGAATATAGTACCCTTCATCAGTACAAAGAATGTAAGCGTCGCCCCAAACAGTGCCATCTTCATTCAACAGCAAGGAATAAATACCCTGTTCATCGCGTATGACGGAGACATCTGCCGAGGCCAGATGGTTGACCAGTGACCATGCATCATCACCCATGACACGCACAATCGACATATGTGAATAATCTACCAGTAAGGCGTTTTCTCGTACTGCTTTATAAGCCTCCACCTGGGAGGTGTAAGACAATGGCACTGATTTACCATTGTAAACGCCCATTACTGCGTTCTTCGCCAAATGCATTTTATAAAGAGCGCTCATAAAATAACCCGTATTAATTAAGTAAGAAAATTAGTGATGCTGGTTCTGCTGCAATACAAATGAAGCCAGACTGTTAATGCTACGCATATAAGACGGGTCTTCACCTTCACCTGGTCGAATGCCAAAGTTCTTATCCAATAACACCAAAATTTCGGTAGCGTCGACTGAGTCCAGTTTTAGTCCGTTGCCGAATAAAGGGGTGTCATCATCAATTTGCGCCACATTTTTCTGTATATGCAGACGTTGAATGATCTCGGTCTTAATGGTGAGTAAAACGGCTTTACGCTCTTCAATATTTTCTTGCATCGTATTCATCTGTGTTCACCGTAATGAGTTATTTTACTTCCCGATAGTTAATAATTACGCCCTTGCTTATCAGTTTCTTGCCAACATGAGCAGAAACCGCATAGTGTCTGAAGCCATTGCTGTCTGAAAATGAAAGTTTACTGCTGACCTCAATCGTATCCCCAGGCCGGGCAATATCTTTAAATTTCAAATTTTGTGCAGCGAGCACACCACGCACCTGACAACGCCGTGTCCGGATGATTGAACGCAAATTTTCGTCTGTAATTTTTGCATGAATATCCCGTAACGTTCTCATTTCTTGCTGATATCTCTCTTGCCAGATATCGCAAATGTCGGTCAAAAAAGAGAAGTACTCACTGGCCTGGCCGAATATCTCTGCAATAAGTACCCCTGGCATAATAGGGTCTTCCGGGAAGTGCCCTGCGATATAAGGTTCATTAAAGGTCACATGTTTTATTATTTTTATGTAACCACTTTCACCATGCTTGTAATCATCGATCCTGTCGACCATGATAAGTGGCTGACGCCAGCCACCCATCTCGAGAAATATCTGTGAAGGAATAGTATATTTCGACATAAGTCACCGCATCACCAGGCCACCATCGATAACGATGGTCTGGCCAACAATATAACTGGATGCTGAGGAGCTTAAGTAGATAATGGTATTTGCCACCTCCTCACACTTCCCCAGCCGCCTCAGGGGGACGGAGGCCGTGACATCACGCACCACAGTACGTGATACTTTTTTCACCATTTTAGATTCAATCATACCTGGCGCTACTGCGTTGACTCTGACCCCTCTGGGTGCCAGCTCCGCAGCCAACGTACGGGTAAAGCCAAGCAGTGCAGCTTTTGATGCACTGTAATTGCTCTGTCCGACGCTCGGAATAAGTCCAGCAATAGAAGCAACATTGATTATTGTCGCAGTCTCAGCAGCTCTTAATAACAAAAGCGCTTCTTTCGTCAGAACAAAAGTATTGATTAAATTGGTATCAATCACCGTATTAAAATCATCATTATCCATTGCTGCGAAAAGTACGTCTCGCACAATACCGGCGTTATTCACCAGCACATCCAGCTTGCTGATTTGTGCGCTCAGATACAGGCATAACTGCTTCACTGCTTCCTGATTCGCAAGGTCACACTGGAGAATATGCAGGCGTTCTCCCTGTGGATGCGTATCTTTGAGCTGCTGTAGATCTGCTGCGTTGGATTTATACAACGCATAGACATGGCATTGCTGCTGCAAAAAACCGGCGCAAATGCTCAAACCGATATCACCGCTGGCACCGGTTATTAAGACGTTCTTGTTGATAAGATCATGATATTTATACATAGCTGGAATTCGGTTTATAAATTAAGTCAAAATTGTCACGGCAATCGCGTACAAGCGACAATGCGAAATACTCAAGGTTATGTTTGTAAATCCTTTTTCAGGAATAACTTCCTTTAATCGGCCATGCAGCTTGAAGTAAGGCGCGCCATTTTCATCGTGACTAATTTCGGCATCATGAAAACAAACTCCATTGCGAAAACCTAACCCCGTCGCTTTGACAATGGATTCTTTTGCGGCCCAAAACCCTGATGCTCTTTCATAATCAGGATACTCAACGCCGATTTGTGCAATTTCCTCATCAGTAAAAACACGTTTCAGAAAAGCCATTTCTGTACGTAAAATAGCATTCTTAATCCGTTCAACTTCAACGATATCCGTACCAACAGACATGATCATTCCTTGATAATTAAAATTGATAAGAAATATTAAGATTAAAATTTACTTTGTCGGCATTGACAGACTGTGGATAGAGTAAAGGTTTAGATAATGACACATCATAACCCAACGCTTTAATACTGCCTTTCAAGCCGACTGTCGCACCCAATAACTGTTGATAATCAATCCCGTCACGTTGGTTGTTTCCTTTGAAAATAGCACCAAAGTCCGTACCCAGATACCATTCCAGGTTTGAGAATCCCGTAATAAAGTTGAGCGTATTTTGGCTATAGATACCCTTATCGCTGTAAAGCCCGGCACTATTTTCGAATCCGCGCACATTCCAACGGTCGCCAATGCTAAACTGGTCCTGCAAAGTTAATGCATCTGGAGAATACTGTGCACCTAACCGAAGTTCATAATAGGCGTCAGTCCATAACACATTAACTAACCGCGTATAATTAATATCCAGGTTTAGAACATTGCTTTGTTTACTGACATCACCGGATTGCATATCAGGCGTTTCCTCGGCGCCCAACCACGGGAAAAACCGCTGATAAGACAAGGTGGTGTCAAGTATCGCACCTGGCATATTTCTCTTAAAATTAATCCCTAAACGCAGGTTAGTCATATTGCGCTTTTGCAACGCCAACTCAACATCTTCTAACTTATAAGCCACGTTCCTGCGCAATAGTTCAGCGCTCAGCGCCACCTTCTTATCCCGATCACGGTAAACGGTTCGTGCGGCCTTTAAACTCAGGCTCTCGCTATCGCCAATATAATTGAATCCATATGGACCAATATTAATCAGTTGCCGGGAATGGCTGTTGCTGTAAAAGATTTCATAATCCCAATAACCATAAGGTATTGAGTAATATGAACTGATGCTGTTATATCGCCCCGATTTACGATCCGCATTTGTGGTGCCTGACAACCAGAACACATCATTCATCTTGCTGAGGTTGTAAAGATAACCTGCACCACCGAGCAAATATTTTCCTGTTGCCTTATCACCCCAGTTATTTATCCAGGTTCGTGCGTTCCAGTTTGTCAAGCGCCCGGTGCTCATCACCACATTACTGTAACCTGCCTTACTACCAGGTTCGATATTGATTTCGATGTTTAACCCAGGAACTTTTTGCAGAACTTCCACACCCTGTTCGATGTCCCTGACATTAAGGATCTGCCCCGATGTAAAGGGTAATATCCATTTTCTGATATCGTTATCTTTTATCAGGATGTTTTCAATCCTTCCGGGCACAACATCGACGACTAACTTCCTGGTTGCCAGATCCTGGCTGGGAATCTGTATACGTGTAGTCACATAGCCCGCGTTAATATAATAATCCTGCAATGTATTTGCCAGCGTCTCAATCCCTGCTGTTCCCAGGCAACGCCCTGCAATCTGCGATTTTATTTTTTTAATGTTGGCGTCATTGAGAAAATCATTATTTATAATTAAAGCATCCAGTTCTACACAGTTTTCCTCCGCAGGAAAATCTATACTATTGATGACAGAACCTTCCACTTTTGAATAAACGTCTTTCTTTACCAGCTTGTTCTCCTGACGGGTGCTATTTTCAAGATCTTGCTGCGCTTTAACCAGGCGATTTAAATCCACTTCTGCTGCCACCTGCTCGCTCACGCCCAAAATAAGAGACGTCAGTAATGGTCTGAGGGTATTTTTCATAACATTTTTTTCGGGATAAAAGCAGCATTCCTGCTGCTTTTATCCGGCTTAATGATTACAGCCCTACGACTTTCCCGCTGTTAATAAGAGTGTCCGTTTCCAGTTCCAGTCCCTGACGACCACCCATGACTGCTGAATTGCCTTCATTATAAACGCGTTTACCTGTAATGCTGGCATGGCCTTCAGTAAACATATTACCGGAGTTATAAACCGTTTCGGTAGCACTAACCGTTAGTTTTAACCCAGCCACCATGTCTTTAAAGTTGTATACGGCGGATTTAGCGTAAACCTGGGTTTCGTTATCTGAATAAATGGTATTCCTGTTGTACAACACACCCGCAGTGTTAACGCTGACTTTCTGCTTACCGGTGATCCAACCGTAATTGGTAAAATTATTGGCTACATTCAACGTCAGTGCGCCATCCGCAGCAATGATACCGGTTGCATCATTATCGATGATGCTACCGCTGCTGGCTAAAGACAGACTACGGGTATCGATAGATAAATCGCCTGTTGAATGGATGGTCGAGTAATTGCTGCTCAGACTTCCAGCTTTAATGCTTGATGCACCCGCGCCAATCAGCATACTGCGGTCATTATACAGCGCACCGGTTATCGCCAGTGTCAGAGGGGCATGCTGCGCAATAATACGGCTGTTGTTATTGTTTAAAGTATTGGCAGTGATTTCTACACCACCATTACCGATCATCCCACCTTTCTGGTTTGGCATGCCAAAATAGAGCCCCCAGACGTCACCAAAATTGTTGCCGTTCTGATTGGCAACAGTGCCACCCGCGTTTATGGTCAGTTTCTTTTGCGCCACGATAAGTGAAGTATCATTGTTCACATCATGAACCGCATCCAGACTGATATTCTGTCCCAACAGCAAGCCGCCACTGTTATTCACATGCCGTGCCCGGATATTCACATCACCATATTCAGATGAAATGATACCAATGTGGTTAGTAACATCGCCGGTCAAATCAATATCAACCCCTGTCTGACCAACAATGCTGGATTGTGCATTGCTAAGAGAAGCCGCCTTAATTGACACACTTTTCTTAGTCGCAATCTTACCATTAACATTGTTAACATTAGACTTTGTCAGGAAACCAATATCCCCTGCTGAAGCAATCTGACCATTACTGTTATTAAGGGCAGCAACCGAAATCTGAATGCCCCCCTCACCCGCAATAATCCCCAGTGAATCTGAGCTTGCGGCATCCGCAGATTTGGTGCCACTGTTAGTGAGTGTGCCCTTTGAGGCATCAATTTTGACATGGCCGTTCGCACCACGAATCAAACCCGACGTGTTATTTACCGAGCCACTGGTAGAAATATCCACATCGCTGTATGACTCAATCATACCGTTATTATTACTAAGATTGGATGATTCGGAACCGACGTAAAAGCCTTTAATTTGGCCATTATTGTTATTTAATGCACCGGTTTGCAATACGACAACACCCGCTTCGATCCCAACGCTATTACCTTTACCATAGTTGGTCAGGGTCGCATTATTGGTGTTCATTGCCAGGGTTCCAGCCGCCGCGACCTTACCATTAACATTGTTAAACTCACCGCTACTGATATATATATCAGCACCAGACATAATATTGCCCGCCCGGCTGTTGTTAATCCCGTTTTTATTGGTATCTATCGATATCGTTTTATCACTGACGATTTTACCGGTAACATTTTCAAGCGCACCTTTGGTTTTTACCGCGATGGCTCCTGTTGATTTAATCTGAGCTGAGTTGTTGATCAGACGGCCATTCGTATCAATCTGAATGCCGCCACTCCCCGCAGCCAGCACACCTGCGTTACGCACACCGATACCATTTTCGGTGCTGATTAAGTTAATCTTATTGGCGTACATACCACCAAGTTTAGCGACATCAATACCATAACTATTTCTTCCACCGCTGGCATTCACTGTGCCCGTCACCTTATTTGACGTATCGACGTAGTTATTACCCGCAATCAATGTGAGTTCCTGGCCTGATGCATTAATATCACCATTAACTACGATGGAACGCGCCAGTATCGCCGTTGGCGAATCACTGGTTAAACCGTTTGTCGTAATAAGACCACCATTGACAGAGTATCCGTGTAATTCACCGTTATTAAGGTCTGCTTTGCCGGTTGTCATGGTGACTTTATCGGTATTGATAAAACCGCAGCTATCACAACTGATACCATTTGGGTTAGCAATGATCAAATGGGCTTTATCTCCGGCAACTTCCATCTGGCCATTCAGATTACTTTTATTCTTTGATGTGACTTCATTCAGAATGACTTTTGCTGTTCCTGAGGCTAAGTTGCTGTTCCCGGCAATCTGACCTGCCAGAGAAGTGTTCGCACCATTCTGGCTATTGTTGAAAATCAAACCTTCTTTGCCAACATTCAACTTGTCATAAATGTTATGCGATATGCCATTGCCGTTAGCCCCATTGATATTGACTACCGGCACCCCATTAGCCATGTTGATGTTACCATTGGGCATGCTGAGGTCGGCAGCATTCACCATAACTGGCAGGGCCAGCAAAATCGCTGAGGCCAATGGGCTGAACTTCATTAAGCCTGTCTGAATCTTCATTTTTACCTACTGTATAAGTGAGTGTGACTATTAACGTCAAAGAGGTGTATGCGTGTGGATTGCTCATATTATTGAGCAAGCAAAAACATGCCTCTGAAATTAATTATCAGATTACATCCTGGTGTTGTAAGAGTATTACTAAATTCTCACTGACATTCAGCCAATGGGTTTATCCTATTCTCTAGTAAGATTTATATGCTTTATGGTTTTATTACTTACAAAGTTACTCGGTCTTGGCGTTACTTTTCATCTTTTAAAAAAGAATGTCAAGCGAAGGGTAACTGAAAATTTCAAGATGTAAAATAAGTATATGACACAACGGGAACTTATTTAAAATTATAAATTATTCGTTGCAATCTCAGATATTGCGAGATAATTGAGATAATTACCACTTCCTTTAAGAAAACCTTTACCCATTTAGCTCTGATTTAAATCGTTACACAACATATTAATGAAAAATGCTTCTTCACGAACAACAACATCACTGGCATTGATAAGATAAAAACAGTCCACTATCTTAGTATCTACTTTGTATAATCTTAAAACTCTTTATCGTCTGAAAATTAAGTTCTGGAATGGAAAGAGAAAAGAACCTCCCTGGCTGGCCAGGACCGCTGAGGTGATGATAGTTACCGTTATCAATTAGCATAAAGGAAACATATAAGTAACACTGCCTTTTGCCACATTCGACCACTCTTGGTACATTTAGCTTTTCGTGCTAATTTTACGTGTTTTATTCGCAAGAATCATCATGGCAAACACTTAAACCCAGGATATATTCTTATTTTCCTGACTGCCCCATAACTTTAGACAAGTCATTATCCTGTGGAAAACAATACGTATCCTTTCCCTCATCTTTATTACATCATCCATCACCATTAGGATTTTATCCAGTGAAAGAAATTTTCGATATCATACTTCTGTCTTGCTGTATTTTTTCATGATTTGTATCATGCCCCCTGGTTAGACTTCACAATGGAAATGAAACAGGGATTGTTGATTCCAATGCAAAATGAACAGAATAAAAACTTCAAGGATGATGGTGAGGTGATAACGATCTCCGACCAGTTGTTGGAAATGCAGAATTCACCTGGCATTAAATACAGCATTTGGCCTGACAGAAATTATTATCTACGCGTTGGGATTCAGGCTGCGCTGCTCGATAAACAACATAATCATCTGAATTTCAATTTCATCTTTGTTGATTTTTCACACTACAACATCAAACTGTTTTCTGATCCACACTGGATCTCCCACTTAGTCAAAAGCGGAAGTGGGTTGATATTGTTATCTGATTACAGGATGGATAATCTCGCGTCCTGGTGGTGGAAGAACAACCAACGCATTGCCACCGTGATCTACTCCAGTGATTGCAAACAGTCCATCACAAAAAAAATTAAAGATGTTCTCATTGGCCGGTGGGGTAACGGTGTCAAACCTGGCAGTCTGACAACCCTGGAGGTCGAAGTCTTGAATCTGCTGTCGCGGGAATACACCCTGAAGGATATCGCCGACTCGTTGGGAATCGACAGGAAAAAGCTTTATAACATCCGATTTTCTTTGCAGAGAAAATTGAACGGTGAAATCAACAAACTTTTTCTGTTTTAAGGCTGCCTGACTTCAAAATGACACCGCCCCAAAAGGGGCGGGTTTTTATTTCTCGCGATTTTGTAACTCGAGAATATTCTTCTCCAGCCGGGCAATCAGCGTCACCATCTGGTTTACCTCTTCCAGGCTGATACCGCTAAGAATGTCATCACGGGTCGCATCAATCACATTCTCGACCTGCTCGATGATAGGCTCAGCCTGCCGGGTTAGCTTGATGCGTTTTGCACGGCGGTCATTTGCACAGGTTGAACGGGTGATTAATCCCTTTTCTTCCAGTTGATCGAGCGTGCGTACCAGAGAGGGTTGCTCAATACCAATAGCTTTCGCCAGCTGAATCTGCGACTGCTCTGGCGGGAGTTGATGAATATTATGCAACGTCACCCAATGTGTTTGCGTCAACTCAAGCGGCTTCAGACGCTGATCGATCAAGGCACGCCAGATGCGCACCAGTCGAGACAGATCTGTTCCGAGTGTCGTATCCATTTCATCTCCTTATAATTAGCTTGCTAGCTATCAAGCCAGATTTTACACTATTCTGCGAGTTTACAGGACAAAAAACAAATCCCAGGCCAGCTGACACACGCACTCATCTACGCTTCATTGAGAGAATCTGGGTTTACTAAGGATGATGACAAGTGTCTGTTTTCCCCTTGACCGCTAACGCGCCACTCACTGATCTGGTCTTTGGTGCATCTCTGTTCTTCCCACCGCTGTTCAAAGCGGTACTGCTGGGTTTCTTTTTCTGGCTACTGATCCATCCGTTGCTGCGTGGCTGGATGTATTCCGGTGATATCTGGCATCCCACATTAATGGATCTTTCCTTGTTTGTGCTGTGCGTCAGCGCCGCACTCTGGTTACTGAGCCTCGGATAAATCGCCATGAAATTCAATCCCTTTAAATATTTTTCCACACTGGTGGTGTTTGCCCTGGCTTTATTGGCGGGCTGGTGGATGTGGAATTACTACATGCAATCGCCCTGGACGCGTGATGGCAAGGTCCGTGCCGAACTGGTTGATATCACCCCCCAGGTTTCTGGCCGCATTGTTGCGTTGGCGGTGCGAGATAATCAGTTTGTACACAAAGGCGATACGTTGTTGACGCTCGACCCGGTACCCTGGCAGATCGGCCTGGATAATGCTGAGGCACAGCTGGCAAAAGCACAGTCGGATGAGCAGAAAGCCCAGCATGAATTGAACCGGCGCAGCAATCTGCCCCGTAATGTGATTTCAGCGGAGGATCTTGATGCAGCGCATCTGACCGCTAATGCTGCCGCAGCGAGTACCAAAGCAGCCCAGGCGACACTTGATCAGGCACGCTGGAATCTGGAACAGACCAAAATCAGCGCCCCCACGGATGGTTGGATTAGTAATCTGGCGCTGCGCCCAGGTAATTACGCCACAGCGGGCACACCGTTGTTCTCACTGGTGGACAGTCATTCATGGTATGTGATGGGGTATTTCGAAGAAACCAAACTGCGTCACATCCAGCCCGGTGCCAGCGCGAATATTGTGCTGTACAGCAACGGTCAACGCCTGCAAGGCAGAGTGGAAAGCATCGGGCGAGCGATTTATGACCAGAGTGTCGACAGTGACAGCGGCCTGGTGCCGGATATCAAACCCAATGTCCCCTGGGTGCGACTGGCGCAACGGGTTCCGGTGCGTATTCATTTGGATACCATTCCACAGGATATTCCACTGGTGGCGGGCACCACCTGTACCATTTCGATTGTGCGCTGAGGCCACGGATGAATTTACAGTGGTTGGCGTGGCGCAATCTGCCGTGGATCAAAGCCACCCAGAGTGAATGGCGCTATGCCTTGCGCAATGCAATCGCCATGTGCCTGGCGCTAACGATGGCCTACGCCTTGCAACTGGATCAGCCTTACTGGGCCATGACTTCCGCCGCCGTGGTCAGTTTTCCTACCGTCGGGGGGGCCATCAGCAAAAGTCTGGGACGTATCGTCGGCAGTTTACTGGGTGCCACTGCCGCGTTACTGATTGCCGGGCACACGCTGAATGAACCCTGGCTGTTTGCCTTTTTTATGGCAGGCTGGCTGGCGTTATGTACCTGGATTGCCAACCACTATCAAAACAATGTGGCCTATGCTTTTTCGCTTGCCGGTTATACCGCAGCGATTATTGCCTTCAGCAGCGTCAATATCACCGATATCAGTGAGTTATGGACTATTACCCAGGCACGCGTTTGTGAAGTAATTTCCGGTATTTTATGTGCCGGATTAATGATGATGGTTCTGCCCAGTACTTCAGATGGGCATACGCTGATGAAGTCGCTGCGCCAGATGCATGCCAGATTGCTCGAACACGCCGTGCTGCTGTTGCAGCAAGGCAGCACCGACAATGTTCGTAGTGCGCATGAGACGGTGATCAGTCAGATCCTGACCATGAATCTGCTACGTATTCAGGCGTTCTGGAGCCACTACCGCTTTCGGCGGCAAAATAACGTCCTGAACTATGTGTTACATCAACAGTTGCGCCTGACCAGCGTGCTCTCCAGCCTGCGACGCATGTTACTGAACTGGCCAGAGGCACCGCAGTCGCTGTTTGATGCCATGCAAAAACTGTTGCACGAACTGGCACAGCCGGAATGCGATAAATATCAGTTGGCGTTGATTCTGCGCGGCATTATCCCAGCCGCAGCGGGCGATTACCGCCAACGCGCCTTTGTGCAGCGCCTGCGCTACTTTTGCTGGGTGTACCTTAATGTCCAGCGCTGGATCAGGTTGATCGAACGAGCAGATGCGGATACCCGATTTCAGCCCCCACGCGTTCCGTCACTGGCACGCGAAAGCGATAGCGCCGAAGCAGGATGGAGCGCACTTCGCACCTTCAGCGTGATTATGTTGGGATGTGCGTTCTGGATTGCTACGCAATGGGATTCCGGTGCAGCGGCTTTGACACTGACCGCAATCGCCTGTGTGCTTTACTCTTCCGCCCCCTCGCCAACGGGCAGCATCTCGCTGCTGCTGAAAACCCTGCTGTGGCTGTCGGTGTTTAGCTTTATGTTGCAGTTTGGCCTGATGGTCCAAATCAGCGCACTGTGGCAATTTTTGCTGGTGCTGTTCCCTTTGCTGACTACCCTTCAACTGTTCAAGTTGCAGCAGAAAACCCGCGCGGGTATGTGGGGGCAATTTATCGTGTTTATGGGATCCTTTATTGCGGTCAGCAACCCGCCAGACTGGGATTATCAGAGTTTCCTCAACGATAATCTGGCCAAGGTCTGCGGCGTGATGCTGGCATGGCTGGCCTTTCAGGTACTGCGTCCCAGTTCCGATGCCCGGCGTAGCCGTCGCCATATCCGCGCCCTGCGTCATGCCTTTCTTGATCAACTGCGACGTCATCCCCAACTGAGCGAAAGCCGTTTCGAGTCACAGATTTATCATCATATCAGCCAGTTAAGTAATAGCCGTGATGAGCAGGCACGCGCGTGGCTGCTACGCTGGGGCGTGGTGCTGCTCAATTGTTCGCATATTGTCTGGCAGTTGCGTGAGTGGCAGCCTGGCTCTCAGACGCTGGCAGCGATGCGCGACAGCAGTCTGGAAGATTTACAACGCATCATGAGTATACGGGGTGTGCATCATATGCCCTTGCAGGCAACGCTGGATGAACTGGAGGCGATGATTGCGCAGCTTCCGGTTGAACAGGATAGCGAGGCCAACACGCTGGCTGGCATTCTGTGGCGTTTGCGTTGCTCGCTGGCACAATTGAAACAAGCGCTGCCGGGGTGATTACTGGCAATATTGCTGCTGCTGGCGATTGAAATCAGCCTGCAATTGTTGCAGGGTTTTTCGCCCTTCGAAACGGGTTTTATCCTGCTCCGACATGGGTTCAACCACCAGCGCTTTCTCCTCGGGCGAATAGATAAAGCGCCGCGTCAGTTCCGTGCCGGTAAAACTTTTGCCCTCAATCGCGCCGCATACCATCGTCAGATTGTGGTGGAAAGTCTCAGCGTGGATGAAATCCGTCTCGGTCGCACTACGCAACACCTCCTGGCAGCCTTTTTCTTCCAGCTTTTCCAGCGTTCGTTGTGTCAGCCATTCGCGCCCACGGGCAATATTCTCACAACTGGCACGTAATGGGTTGCGGTCAATCACACGTTGCAATTGTCGACTGGCATCGAGCCGCAATTGCGTATCATTAGGCTGGTCACAGCCGACCAGCAACGCACATAACAACATGATCCCACTGGTTTTCATTCCTGCCCCTGCGCTTTTTTCCCTGTTATGTATCATAGGCGGGAAAAAACCACGGGAACAATACAAAAATCAATGAAGAAACGTCTGGTTACGCAAATCAGGGCGGCAGGGAAATTGCCGCCACCGTGTTAAATCACACCGCAGGCAAAACGCGCGCCACCGCCACCCAGCGGCAGGGGATGATCGGCGTGATTATCGCCTCCAACATGCACCATCAATGCCTTCCCTTTGATTTCATTCAGGGATTTGATGCGCGGAGCCAATACCGGATAGTCAGCGTTGCCATTATCGGTGACGAATAATGCCGGCAGATCGCCGAGATGACCGTTGGCATAGGGTCCGAGGTGTTTCCCGGTGTTGCCCGGGTCAAAATGCCCACCTGCTGCACCCGCCGCTACCGTTTTACCTCCCGACTCTCCCGGTTCACAACTGCCTTTTGCGTGGATGTGGAAACCATGCACACCCGGCGCCAGGCCCGTCAGTTCGGGGGTAAACTCCAGCCCCCAGGGCGTTTCACTGAGGGTGACTTTCCCTATAGCCGCACCAATACCGTGCTCGGTAACCGTATGCAGCGTCACCTGTTCCGACGCTGCTTGCGCAACGCCGCTCGTTAACAGCGCCAGAACAGCAATCAGGATTCTATTCATAACATCTCCTTATGGTTAGCTTCCCTGTAAGCCTGGACGCTTTTTGTTCTGGCTGCCGGATTTTGACGCTTTTTTACGCTTCAGGGCACATCGTAACCCAACGCCGCCTTGCGAATGCGGAACCACTGCTGGCGATCGAGCGTAAGTTGACAGGCGGCGACCGCATCACTGACACGGGCCGTTTTGCCGGAACCAATAATGGGCAAGGGGTGACTTGGCAGTTTCATGACCCAGGCATAAACCACCTGTTCAATATTGCTGGCACCGATTTCCTGCTGTATCTGATGAAGCTCATCCCGCAGCGGCTGGTAATGCGGATCGTTAAAGAGACGACCGCCGCCAAGACACGACCAGGCCATCGGTCGCATGCGTAACTGCTGGCATTGATCCAGGGTTCCATCCAGCAAGGTCGACTGCTCCAGAGGCGAAATTTCCAGTTGGTTCGTCGCCAGAGTAAAAGGGAGCCGCGACTGCAACAGCGTAAACTGTGTCGGTGTGAAATTGGAGACGCCAAAGTGACGTACCTTGCCGCTCTGATGTAAAGCAAGAAAGGCTTCAGCCACTTCATCCGCATCCATCAAAGGGTCAGGACGGTGAATCAACAACAGATCAAGGTGATCAGTACCGAAGTGCCGCAGCGAGTTTTCCGCACTTTGCAAAATATGCCGCGCTTCGGTGATGTAATGACCAATCTGATGTTCCGCTTTGGCACGCGTAGCGATGCCACACTTGGTGACGATTTGCAGTTTTTCGCGCAAACCTGGCGCCAGTTTCAGTGCTTCACCAAACGTGGCTTCACAACGGTAATCACCATAAATATCAGCGTGGTCAACGGTGGTGATCCCCAGCGACAAATGGTGCTCAATAAATTGTACGCATTGCTGGGCCGTCATACCCCACTCCATTAAACGCCAGTAACCCATGATCAGCGGTGAAAACGTCGGTCCCTGCGGGGCAATCTGTTGCGGTTGTAGCATCAAGGTTCTCCCTTAAAACACAATTCCGAATGATGAATCGGCAGTATAACGGAAAGTAACCTGGTGAGATGCTCAGAACAGTGAGGGTTGTTGCGGTTCGTCAGGTTGTTCACTCTTCTGGCTACGTTGTAAGCGCAACCAACGCTGGCGGCACAAACGCAGCACATCACGTTTCTGCGCATCGCTGTATTGCATCCAGTTAAACCGCTCTTCACGACTGCGCAGGCAACCACGACAATAGCCGCGTTCATCGCTCTGGCAAATGCCGCGGCAGGGACTGGGGACGGGAAAAAACTCAAGTTGCTCGGCCACTTCAACTCCGACGTCATGGGTTTGCAGCATATTGATAACAGCTTAGTGGCATTGTGCAAAGAGTAAACGCCCCTGGTCTACATTCCACGCAATTAATTATCCTTACCCAGATTGGGTAACTCCTGTTTACCAAACAGGTCGTACCGCCGGTAACTGCATTGAGCTTTCGTTAAGGTTTTCCTCATATTTTGTCTCTACTCTGGCGACATTCCGTTTTCTGATAGAGTTTCCATGAAATTCCCGAATAAGTTACAGTGTCACTCGACCTGGTTTAATTTTGGTGCTGCTCTCTTCTTTGCCATCGTCTTAAATGGCCTGTTTGTCTTCCGCGCCTGGCAAATTATCACCTACGATCGACTGCATGATTATCTGTTTGCCGCCAGTATCCCTGTGGTACTGATTTCGGCGTTCTACTTTATTTTTAGCCTGATCGCCTGGCCATTTATCCGTAAACCCCTGTTGATCGTACTGGTACTGACCAGTGCCGCTGCCAACTACTTTATGCATAGCTTTGGCACGGTCATTGACACCAACATGATCGAAAACGTGTTTGAGTCGAATGCACAAGAAGCCGGTGCATTAATCAGCCGAACCTGGGTGGTCTGGATGCTGTTGATGGGCATTCTGCCAGTCGCCGTTATCAGCAGCATTCGTATTCAGAATGGGCAACGTTGGTGGTGGAGTTTGTTGCAACGTTTGGCGGGTGCACTTGGCGCACTGCTGATCATTTTGCTGATGGCCGTGCTGTTTTATAAAGACTATGCCTCGTTGATCCGCAACAACAAAGGCCTGGTTAAAATGATCACTCCGGCGAATATCGTTAGCGGCACCGGCCACTACGTCGATCAACGTTGGTTACAGGGTAGCCAGCAACTGGTCAAAATTGGCCAGGATGCACACAAAGGCCCGTTAATCGCGGCCGAACAGAAAAAAACCCTGGTCGTGCTGGTGGTGGGTGAAACCGGCCGTGCGGAAGACTTTTCCCTCGGCGGTTATCAACGCGACACCAACCCGCAGTTAAAACAACAGCAAGTTATTTATTATCCGCACGCTACTTCTTGTGGCACTGAAACCGCCGTTTCCGTACCTTGCATGTTTTCCAACATGCCGCGCGAACAATACGACGCCAATCTGGCACACCATCAGGAAGGCCTACTCGATGTGCTGGCGCATGCCGGGGTGAGCGTGCTGTGGCGCGAAAACGACGGCGGATGTAAAGGTGCCTGCGACCGTGTGCCCCATACCGACATGACAATGTGGAATCTGACACAATATTGTCACGACGGTTTTTGTCTCGACGATGTGTTGCTGCATAACCTCGATAACTATACCGCCAGTTTGCAGAACGACGGGATTATCGTGCTCCATCAAATGGGTAGCCACGGTCCGGCTTATTATCAGCGCTATCCCAGCCAATTCCGCCGCTTTACGCCAACCTGCGACAGCAATCAGATTCAGGATTGCGATCATCAGGCCCTGGTCAATACCTATGATAATTCGCTGCTCTACACCGACGACATGCTGAGTCGTACTATCGACAAACTGAAAGCGTTAAGTGACCGTTTCAACGTGGCGATGGTTTATCTCTCCGATCATGGTGAATCGCTGGGTGAACACGGCATGTATCTGCACGGTGCACCCTATATGTTTGCTCCTTCACAGCAAACACATATCCCATTGTTGATGTGGATGTCACCCGGTTACGCCGCCGCGTATCACGTTAATCAGGGGTGTTTACGTCAACAGGCAGCGGAGACTCCGGTATCACAGGATAACCTGTTCCATACCCTGCTGGGCATGTTCAACATCCAGACCGGCGAATATCAACCCAGGCTGGACATGATCAGATCGTGCCAGACGTTGAGTTAAAGATTGCATTAGACTGACTGGTCTACTACTCTGCGACACATGAACAAGACTCAACAACGCAACGAAACCCGAGAACACCTGCTCGCGACCGGCGAGCAGGTTTGTCTGCAACGTGGTTTCACCGGCATGGGCCTCAGCGAGATGCTGACGCTGGCGGAAGTACCGAAAGGCTCGTTTTATCATTACTTCCGCTCAAAGGAAGCCTTTGGCGTTGCCCTGCTGGAGCGTTATTTTGTCCACCATTTGCAAATGATTGAGCGCCAACTGAATCAACCAGGCACAACAGCACGAGAGCGCTTCCTGCAACACTTCCGTAGCGCTGAACACGGATTTATCGAGCAGGGCCATATTATGGGTTGCCTGGGCGTGAAACTCTCTGCCGAAGTGTGCGATCTCTCTGAGCCGATGCGCGATGCACTGCAACAGGGCGCGAATGCTGTAATTGGCGCTTACGCTCGCTGCCTGCAAGAAGTGGCTACAGAGCAGGCGCTGCCTTATGGTCAGAGCCCGCAACAGTTGGCCCAGCGTTGTTATTTGCTCTGGCTGGGTGCCAGCCTGCAAAGCAAAATATCACGAGAACCTGGCCCCATCAGCCTGGCGCTCGAAACCATTGAGCAGTGGCTGAGTAGCCACTGATTTTAAAAACCGCAATTTCTAGACGACCGGTCTAATACAGGAGTCAACATGGCGAGTAAACAGCTGTTCTCCCCACTGAAAGTGGGTGCGATTACCGTACCTAACCGCGTTTTCATGGCCCCGCTGACGCGTCTGCGTAGCATTGAGCCAGGCGACATTCCGACTCCGCTCATGGCTGAGTATTATCAGCAACGCGCCAGCGCGGGTCTGATTATCACCGAAGCAACGCAAATTTCTTTCCAGGCGAAAGGTTATGCAGGTGCGCCGGGGCTGCATACGCAGCAGCAAATCGCCGCGTGGAAAGCAATTAACGAAGCCATTCATGGCGCAGGGGGTCACAGTGCTGTCCAGCTGTGGCACACCGGCCGCATCTCTCATCATAGTGTGCAGCCAAACGGTCTGGCACCCGTCGCTCCTTCCGCCCTGGCCGCCGGTACGCGTACGTCGTTACGCCACGCTGATGGCAGCGTCTATCGTGAAGATACCTCGCTGCCGCGCGAACTGAGCGTGGCAGAAATTAAGCAGATTGTGGCAGATTTTGGTCAGGCAGCAGCCAATGCGCGCGAAGCCGATTTTGATCTGCTGGAATTGCACTCTGCGCACGGTTATTTGATGCACCAGTTCCTCGCCCCTGGTTCGAACCAACGTACTGATGAATACGGCGGTTCGATTGCGAAGCGTGGTCGGTTCGCGCTGGAAGTGGTGGATGCGGCTATTGCCAACTGGTCAGCCGACCGTATTGGTATCCGCATTTCGCCGATTGGTGCCTTCCAGAACCTGGAAAACGGTCCGGATGAAGAAGCCGCTGCGCTGTGGTACATCTCGGAACTGGGTAAACGCAAGCTGGCGTATCTGCATCTGTCAGAACCGGACTGGGCTGGCGGTCAGCCCTACAGCGATGCTTTCCGCGAGAAAGTTCGCGCCCTGTTCCCAGGGGTGATCATTGGTGCCGGTGCCTATAGCGTTGAGAAAGCAGATGACCTGATTCAGCGTGGTCTGATCGATGCCGTCGCGTTTGGCCGTGATTTTATCGCCAACCCGGACCTGGTTGCGCGCCTGCAACACGATGCGCCGCTTAACCCACAACGCCCGGAGAGTTTCTACGGCGGTGGTGCGGAAGGCTATACCGACTACCCTACTCTGTAAAATCTCCCCGCTGCCGCCCCAATGTGCGGCAGCGCTGTTTTTTCGTAGCGTTAACTCGCTATACTTAGCTTTTGTGCTTTTTAAAAGAGGATGTTATGCGTTTACTTCACACCATGTTACGCGTTGGCGATCTGGAACGTTCAATCGAGTTTTATACCCAAGTGCTGGGTATGCGTCTGCTGCGCAAGAGCGAGAACACGGAATACAAATACACGCTGGCATTTGTCGGTTACACCGAAGAGAGCGAAGGTGCGGTGATTGAACTGACCTACAACTGGGGCGTGGATAGCTATGACCTTGGTAACGCCTACGGTCATATTGCGCTGGGCGTTGATGATGTTGCTGCCACCTGTGACCAAATCCGTCATGCCGGTGGCAAAGTGACGCGTGAAGCCGGTCCGGTTAAAGGCGGCACCACGGTTATTGCGTTTGTTGAAGATCCCGATGGTTATAAAATCGAGCTGATCGAAAACAAACATGCCGGACACGGCATCGGCAACTAACCTGTTGCAAGGTCAGCCTGTACTTTTACCGGCTGACCCACCTCTCCTGCTGCACCCTCCCGCAATTTTTGCCATAATGCGCGCTGCCCCATTTATTGCTATGAGATCCTGATGTCTGAATCGAACGCCTTAAACGCTCTCCATCAACGCTTTCGCGGCTTTTATCCCGTGGTGATCGACGTCGAAACTGCCGGTTTTAATGCCAAAACCGATGCCCTGTTAGAAATTGCCGCCACTACTCTGAAGATGGATGATGACGGCTGGCTGCATTGTGATGAGACGCTTCATTTCAACGTTGAACCTTTTGAAGGCGCGATTCTTAACCCGGAAGCACTGGCATTTACCGGGATTGATCCCAGCAACCCGTTGCGTGGCGCAGTGAGCGAGTATGATGCGCTGCATGCCATTTTTAAGATGGTGCGCAAAGGGATGAAAGACAGCCATTGTAATCGTGCGATTATCGTGGCGCACAATGCCACCTTTGATCACAACTTCCTGATGGCGGCTGCGGAACGCGTGAGTCTGAAGCGTAATCCATTCCATCCGTTTGCCACTTTCGACACTGCGGCATTAAGTGGATTGGTATTGGGTCAGACGGTGCTGGCAAAAGCCTGTAAAGCGGCAGGGATGGATTTTGATAGCACCCAGGCGCATTCCGCCCTGTACGATACCGAACAAACCGCCATCCTGTTTTGCGAGTTAGTGAACCGTTGGAAACGTCTGGGGGGCTGGCCACTGGCGTTCAGTGACGAACTGTCGGAAGAAGACTCCGCCGAGTGACCAAAAGAAAGGCCGACGACTGTCGGCCTTAACGCTTATTCTGCTTCTTTATACTTCTCAGCAGTTTCTTTAATCAGCGGCTGAAGTTCACCACGCTGGAACATCTCGACGATGATGTCGCAACCACCGACCAGCTCGCCATCAACCCACAACTGTGGGAAGGTCGGCCAGTTGGCATATTTTGGCAACTCGGCACGAATATCCGGGTTTTGCAGGATATCAACATACGCGAAGCGCTCACCACAGGCAGACAGAGCCTGTACCGCTTGTGCAGAGAAACCGCAGCTTGGCAGTTTCGGCGAACCTTTCATGTACAGCAGGATCGGGTTTTCTGCGATCTGGCGCTGGATTTTCTCAACAGTACTCATTTTTGCCTTCCTTAATTCCTCACTTCGTGTTTGTTTATTGTAGCGATTTCACCCCCGCACTAAAACGGGATTTTGCGGTTCAGGCACATCAATCGCCATGTTTGTTAAGTTCCGGTGCCATAAATAACATTTTCATATCATGATTAAGCATGAACCGATTAATAATTAGCAATATATCTGCTGGGTTAACCAGCTGAAATCGCTCATTTTTGCCCCATATCAACTCTGCTAACACATTAATAGAAAAATGCCTTACCTTTTAGAAAAAAACTGGATTAGAATCATCTCGGTGCTGATCGTTGATCAGATTTTTCTAACATAGCTGCGGGCTGTTTCTTCAGACTGCTTAACCTGTACCGGACTATGCGTTTACTCATTACGCTTTTTATGCTGGCTTTCGCCCAACTGTTTTTTAATGTGGCTTCTGCGTCACCGCATGCGCCCATCAATGCCAGTTTGCATAACGCTGAGAAAAAAAGTGCGCGCGAAGATGAGCGTCGCAAGCGACGTCCGGTAAAAACCAGCACCAAAAAATCCCGTCTTGCTACCAGTGTTCAGAAGCTAAAGCTGAAAAAACAGCCGAAAATGGAAACGGCGCTGCATAAAACCCGCAGCAAGAAAGCCCTGCTGAAATCACCGTCAAAAAAATATGGTCACCAACGTCTGGCAAAGAGAAGCGCGAAGCAGGACGATGACCGCGATTTGACCACCATCAAGATGAGCAATTCTCACCGTCAGCGCTATCAGAAAGCACGCGAAACCGCGATGAACAAGCTGATGGGGCAGATTGGTAAACCATACCAATGGGGTGGCACTTCACCGCATACCGGTTTCGATTGCAGCGGTCTGGTGTGGTACGCCTACAAAGACCTGGTCAAATATAAATTCCCGCGCACCGCCAACGAAATGTATCACCTGCGGGATGCGGCACCGATTAAGCGCGATATGCTGGAGAAAGGGGATTTGGTGTTCTTCCGCATCAATAATCGCGGCACTGCCGATCATGTCGGTGTTTATCTTGGTAATGGCAAATTTATCCAGTCGCCTCGTACCGGTAAAGATATTCAAATCAGTGCATTGGGTGAGGATTACTGGCTGAAACACTACGTCGGGGCACGCCGTATGATGACCCCCAAAACTATCCGCTAAAAAACGCCCGATACCCGATAAAACAACAAGCCGGACCCTGATTTTCAGGTCCGGCTTTTTTATTAATGAAGGATCGCGGTGAAGCTGAACACGATAATCATTAGTAGCGCGCCCACAGTGGTAAACAGCGCCAGTTTCAGGTCTGTACTCATCACAACTCCTTAGTCACAATAAATGAAGGGTTATCGTAATTTTCTCACAGCCTCCGGCAAAAATCTCGTCTTATCCGCGCCAGCTTGCTAGAATCGCCGCCTTTCGTTGCGCAACAGATTTTGCGCACGCTGTGTTTGCGGCAAGTTAAAGCGTTATTGACCAGGTGTTAATGTCTTTTTCTTCGCCATTCGCCCCGAAAATCGGGGCGCAAAACCATTAGCAGACGCAAACGTTTAACAATATACTTATCAGTTAGTTGCGATAAGCCCGGGAGTACCATTTTCATGGCAACAATTAAAGATGTGGCGAAACGCGCCGGTGTCTCCACCACCACGGTTTCGCATGTCATCAACAAAACGCGTTTTGTCGCGGAAGAGACGCGTAACGCCGTATGGGAAGCGATCAAAGAGCTGCATTACTCGCCCAGCGCCGTGGCGCGCAGCCTGAAAGTCAACCACACCAAAACGCTGGGGCTGCTGGCCACCTCCAGTGAAGCCCCCTATTTTGCCGAGATTATCGAGGCGGTGGAAAATCACTGTTTCGATCGCGGCTACACGCTGATCCTGGGCAATGCGCATAACGACCTGCAAAAACAGCGCGCATATCTGTCGATGATGGCGCAGAAGCGTGTCGATGGCCTGTTGGTGATGTGTTCAGAATACCCTGACGACCTGCTGACCATGCTGGAAGAGAACCGTAATATCCCGATGGTGGTGATGGACTGGGGCGCATCGCGTGGCGATTTTACCGATACGGTGCAGGACAATGCGTTTCAGGGCGGCTATCTCGCCGGGCGTTACCTGATTGAACGCGGTCATCGTGACATTGGTGCCATCCCCGGACAAATGGAGCGCAACACCGGCGGTGGCCGCCATGCCGGTTTCATGCAGGCGCTAAATGAGGCAGGCATCACCGTGCGGCCCGAGTGGATTGTGCAGGGCGATTTTGAACCGGAATCCGGTTATCAGGCGATGCAGCAGATCCTCAATCAGAAGCAACGCCCGACTGCTGTGTTCTGCGGTGGCGATATCATGGCGATGGGCGCGATCTGTGCTGCGGATGAAATGGGTCTGCGGGTCCCGCAGGATATCTCAGTGATCGGCTATGACAACGTGCGCAACGCACGTTATTTCACGCCGGCGCTGACCACCGTTCATCAACCCAAAGCTCAGTTAGGTGAAAAAGCGTTGGAAATGCTGCTGGATCGTATCACCAGCAAACGTGAAGAACCGCAAACCATTGAAGTTCAGCCAACGCTAATTGAACGCCGTTCAGTCGCTGACGGCCCGTTCCGCGACTACCGCCGCTAGGTTTCCGTTTCGCTCAACCATTCATAGTTGAGCGTTTCGGCATCGCCGAGATAACTCAGCAACCAACCCAGAGCTGGCGAGTTCCGTTGTTCCGACCAACTGACGCAGCATGGGCTATCCGGGAACGGCGTGGGTAACGGTAACTCGGTTAATGCTCCGCTATCCAGTAATGGCCGGGCTAAATGGCCCGGCACCATCCCCACGCAAAGTCCCGCCAGCAGGCAGTCGACGCCGGTTTCCCATTCCGGCACCACCAGCCGGCGTTGATTATCCAACGTCCAGGTCATGCGCCGCGGCAACGCCCGCGAAGTGTCTTCCAGCACCAGAGAAGGCCAGGCCCGCAACGTCTCGTCATCCAACAAGGTACTTTTTGCCAACGGATGATCGGGGCTGACCACGCAGCGCCAGTTCAACGCGCCCATATCCTGAAAGGCAAAACGCCCACCGACCGGGATCGCCTGAGTGGCCCCAATCGCTACATCGACCCGCCCATCGGCCAGTGCATCCCAGACACCATTAAACACTTCATAACTGATAATCAGCTCCATGTCGGGAAAGTGGCGGTAGAAATCCTTCACCAGTTGTCGGGTGCGATGAGGTTTAACGATGCAATCCACCGCGATACTCAGCTGACCACGCCAGCCATTTGCCAACTGCTGGCACTGCCGCCGCGTCGCCAGCATTTTTTTGATAACACTACGCCCTTCCCGGACAAAATGCTCCCCGGCTGCCGTCAGCACCACTTCCCGATGCTGACGTTCGAACAACGGCACCGCCAGCCAGGTTTCGAGCTGCCGTACCGTGTAGCTGATGGCAGAAGGCACCCGATGTAACTCTTGTGCTGCCGCACTAAAACTACCGCTGCGGGCCACCGCATCTACCACTTCAAGCGCATATTCAGACCACATATTTTTGCCTGCAAATTTTTTGATAGCACCGCGCAAATATTAGCGTTTCACAAAACCTGGTGCACGCTTTTACACTCCTCCGCGTTTTCCTGTCTAAAGAGAATTACCATGTTGTCATCAAAAGGATTTCTGCCTTATCTTGCTTTACTCAGCATGCTGGGCTTTCTTGCTACGGATATGTACCTGCCGGCATTCGGTGCCATGCAGCAGGATTTTGCTACCGCCCCCGGTACCATCAGCGCCAGTCTGAGTCTGTTCCTTGGTGGTTTTGCCTGTGCGCAGGTCTTCTGGGGACCGCTGTCAGATCGCTTCGGACGTAAACCGGTTCTGCTGGCGGGATTAGCGATTTTTGCCCTGGGTTGTCTGGGCATGCTGTGGGTGAGCGACGTCCGTTTGATGCTGGCGCTGCGCTTTGTGCAGGCGCTGGGTGTTTGCGCTGCCGCTGTTAGCTGGCAGGCGCTGGTGGTGGATCGTTATCCGCAAAACCAGGCCAACAAAGTTTTTGCAACCATTATGCCGCTGGTCGCCTTGTCTCCGGCGCTCGCCCCGTTACTCGGTGCCTGGCTGATGGGCCATTTTCACTGGCGTAGTATCTTTCTGCTGCTGACACTGATAACCCTGGTGTTGCTTATTGGCACCCTGCGTCTGGCGAATCCCGTACGAGCCGACACCATGCGAGCGCCGCAGCCTGGCTGGCTGACGCTGCTGGTATCGCGTACTTATAGCGGCAACGTATTGATCTACTCTGCCTGTTCCGCCAGCTTTTTTGCCTGGTTGACCGGCTCGCCCTTTATCCTCGCCGATGCCGGTTTATCACCGGCAGATATTGGCCTGAGTTATGTGCCGCAAACTATCGCCTTCCTGATCGGTGGATTTGGCTGCCGCGCGCTGCTGAATCGTTTTCAGGGGAAACAACTGCTGCCGTGGTTACTGGTGATCTACAGCCTGAGCATTCTTAGCCTGTTTGCGGTTACGCAGCTTTCCGCCCCCGCGCTGTGGGCATTGCTGTTGCCGTTCTGTGGTATGGCGCTGGCAAATGGGGCTATCTATCCGATTGTGGTCGCCAGTGCCCTGCTGCCCTTCCCCCAGGCAACAGGCAAAGCTGCTTCATTGCAAAATTTGCTACAACTCGGATTATGTTTTGTCGCCAGCCTGGTCGTTTCCGCTGGATTACAACAAGCGCTGCATAGCACCAGCCTCGTGATGCTCGCTACCGTTGCACTCGCCTGGGCCGGTTTCGGTTGGCAACGTACGGCAAACGCACAAAGTGATGTTGCTCACAACTCCTTAGCCTGCGAAGATAATCACTGACGCAACAACTTTAGTTAGCATCCTAACGATAAGTCGTTGAATATTGACCCACGTAAGCATATACTGCGTGGGTCAGCAATTCTGTAACAAATCAATAACATGAATGTATTACTATTAAGCGACTCTGTCGCTGGGATGGCGTCTGCACGATATTCTCCCCTGTGTTGTGCCAGACATTTCTATTCAGATTCATACCTCTGTAAAACGTCGGATATCTGGCGCACGGATTTTCCGTGAGTTCTCTCACAAGCCTGGAGAAATTGACTATTCTTTTCTCAGGTTGAAATCGGAAAGGTGATGGAGAAGCTATGAGTTCATCGTGTATAGAAGAAGTGAGCCTTGAAGAAAACCACTGGTTTCGTATCGCCCATGAATTACTGGAACGGGCTGATATTGCCATTAATGGCACTCGCCCCTGGGATATTCAGGTTAAGCATCCGGATTTTTTTAAACGGGTCCTGCAAGAAGGTTCATTGGGCTTAGGTGAAAGCTATATGGACGGTTGGTGGGACTGTGAAAATCTCGACATGTTTTTCCACCGCGTACTGAAGCACCACCTGGATCAACAATTACCGCATCATTTTAAAGACACGTTGCGTATCGCAGCCGCGCGTCTGACCAATTTACAATCGAAAAAACGCGCCTGGATTGTCGGTAAAGAGCATTACGATCTTGGAAACGACCTGTTTTCTCTGATGCTTGATCCCTTTATGCAGTACTCCTGTGGTTACTGGAAAGAGGCCGAGACGCTGGAACAGGCGCAACAAGACAAACTCGATATGATTTGCCGCAAGCTGCAACTGAAACCCGGCATGACATTGCTTGATATTGGTTGTGGTTGGGGTGGACTGGCAGAGTTTGCCGCACGCAATTATGGCGTGAAAGTGCATGGTGTCACCATTTCGGCAGAGCAACAGAAGATGGCACAGGAGCGTTGTGCCGGTCTGGACGTCACCATTCTGTTGCAGGATTATCGCGACCTGAATCTGCAAGTTGACCGTATCGTTTCAGTCGGCATGTTCGAACATGTCGGTCCCAAAAATTACGCGACCTATTTTGAGGTGGCCGATCGTAATTTGAAGCCGGACGGTATTTTCCTGCTGCATACCATTGGGGCAATTAAAACCGATATGAATGTTGACCCCTGGATCGATAAATATATCTTCCCGAATGGTTGCCTGCCCTCCGTACGCCAGATTGCTAATGCCAGTGAGTCACATTTTGTGATGGAAGATTGGCACAATTTCGGCGCGGATTATGACACCACGCTAATGGCCTGGCATGCGCGTTTTCTTGACGCCTGGCCGCAGCTGGCAGAAAAATACGGTGATCGTTTTAAACGCATGTTCAGCTATTATCTCAATGCCTGCGCTGGTGCATTCCGCGCGCGTGATATTCAGCTGTGGCAAGTGGTTTTCAGCCGTGGGGCTGAGGGCGGCCTGCGCGTCGCGCGTTAACCTCCCTTTTGTAGCGGCGTGACTAATCACGCGCTTTTAAAACAGCGCGATAAATCGCGCCGCTACGAATGCCAGGTTATTCACTCTCGTCGGACTGCTGCTGCGCCAGAGCGGCTGCTTCACGTTGTGCCAACACGCGCTCAACGGTTTCGACAATAGCCTGGGTATGCGGATCAATCTCGATATTCACCTTGTGACCTAACTTCTTCGCGCCAAGCGTGGTGCGCTCCAGCGTTTCCGGGATCAGGTGCACACAGAATTTACTCCTGGTCACATCACCCACCGTCAGGCTGATACCATCAATACCGACAAACCCTTTATGCAGAATATATTTCATCTGCGCCGGGTCCTGTAATTTAAACCACACCTCACGGTTGTTTTCTGACTGAATAATTTTGCAGATTTCTGCGGTGGTCATAATATGGCCGGACATTAAATGACCGCCAATTTCGTCGCTGAATTTTGCAGCGCGCTCAATATTCACCACATCACCCACCTGCAATTCACCCAGGTTGGTAATCCGTAAGGTTTCTTTGATTAAGTCAAAGCTCACCTGGTCACCGTCAATCGCTGTTACCGTCAGGCAGCAGCCGTTATTCGCCACTGATGCGCCCAGCGCCAGCCCCGGCAATAACTCTTCCGGCAGTTTCACGACATGGGTGCGAAACAACTCTTTTTCTTCGATTGCAACAATCTCTGCCGTACCTTGTACAATTCCAGTAAACATAATCTCAGCCTCTGCGAAGTTTGCGCTAGTTTATCACAGCTGCCCCGTTCGGGTTTAATTTGGCGGCGCGTGAAATTTACACAATCGTTTTAACAAAATGCGAACAAAGTTTGGCTAAGCGTCAACAGACCGGTACACTAGGCCGCGCATTCTTTGGGGATTTCTCCCCGTTCTCTTCTTATTATTAAAATGCAGGTGATACGTGCAGAAGTATTTAACAGAAGCGCGTCAATTGCTGGCCCTTGCGATCCCGGTCATCCTTGCTCAGGTTGCTCAGACCGCAATGGGTTTCGTGGATACCATTATGGCCGGTGCGGTAAGCGCCACGGATATGGCCGCCGTTGCGGTGGGCACATCTATCTGGCTCCCCGCCATTCTTTTTGGTCATGGTTTGCTGCTGGCATTGACGCCTACCGTTGCGCAACTCAATGGGTCGGGACGACGTGAGCGCATCGCGGAACAAGTCCGTCAGGGTTACTGGCTGGCGTTTTTTGTCGCGCTGCTGATCATGGTGGTACTGTGGAACGCAGGCTATCTGATTCATGCCATGCATGATATTGATCCACTGCTGGCCGCCAAAGCCGAAGGCTATCTCCATGCCCTGCTGTTCGGTGCGCCTGGCTACCTGTTTTTTCAGGTGGCGCGTAACCAGTGTGAAGGTTTGTCGAAAACCAAACCCGGTATGGTGCTGGGTTTCCTCGGTTTGTTGACCAATATTCCACTCAACTATGTGTTCATTTATGGTCATTTCGGCATGCCAGCGCTGGGTGGCGTGGGCTGTGGCGTCGCCACCGCCAGCGTCTATTGGGTAATGTTTATCGTAATGCGCTTCTGGCTTAAACGTATGGGCAGCATGCGCGATATCCGTATGAATACCGCCTTCTCCACCCCGTCGCGGGTCATTCTGTCACGCCTGTTTGGCCTTGGTCTGCCGGTCGCACTGGCGCTGTTTTTTGAGGTCACATTGTTTGCCGTGGTCGCGCTGCTGGTTTCGCCACTCGGTATTGTCAAAGTCGCCGGGCATCAGATCGCGTTGAATTTCAGCTCACTGATGTTTGTCCTGCCGCTGTCGCTCGGGGTAGCCACCACCATTCGCGTCGGTTATCGCCTGGGTCAGGGTTCCACAGAACAGGCGCGGGTCGCGGCCTGGACCGCGCAAGGGGTCGGCATCAGTATGGCAGCTCTCACCGCGTTGTTTACCGTGACCTTCCGCCATCATATCGCGGCGCTGTATACCGCGAACCCGGAAGTGATCACCCTGGCGGCGCAACTGATGCTGTTGGCAGCCATCTACCAGTTCTCTGATTCGATTCAGGTGATTGGCAGCGGTATCCTGCGTGGTTATAAAGATACGCGTTCTATCTTCTTTATTACCCTCGTCGCTTACTGGGTACTGGGGCTGCCGGTGGGTTATATTCTGGCGTTGACTGATCTGGTCGTACCAAGACTTGGCCCTGCCGGTTTTTGGTGTGGCTTTATTGTCGGACTGACTTCGGCGGCAGTGATGATGCTATGGCGCATTCGCCGTTTGCAACGCCTCCCTGCGCAGGTGATTCTTACGCGAGCAGCACGCTAAGTCGCTGAGCGGGCCGGAAAAGGCCCGCAACGCCTAAAAAAACGACGCATAGCACAGATGCTGGTCAGTCATGATGAAAAATCGCTTTTTCCCCTTGCCAGCTCATCTGCCTGCCGTTAATATTCGTCCCCGCTGTCGCCCTGACAGCGTGTTGCGCTCTTAGCTCAGTTGGTTAGAGCACCACCTTGACATGGTGGGGGTCGATGGTTCGAGTCCATTAGAGCGCACCAAGTGCGTCCGTAGCTCAGTTGGTTAGAGCACCACCTTGACATGGTGGGGGTCGGTGGTTCGAGTCCACTCGGACGCACCATTTCTTCACCCTGAAGTATCACGGGTACAATGCGCTCTTAGCTCAGTTGGTTAGAGCACCACCTTGACATGGTGGGGGTCGATGGTTCGAGTCCATTAGAGCGCACCACTCTTTTTCAGTTTCCTGTTGCGCAACTCTCTCTTCCTTGATCTGTATCGTTTTATCTTACTGCTTTCATATTGGTTTTCGCATACTTAGCGACTATACTATGCCGCGTTGTCCCACTTGAAAGGTTTCAGCGCTAACGTGTTAATGGCGAGAACTCAAATTATTTGCGCAACACCGCCTGGTCGGTTCTCTCGCGAACCGCATAACT
The DNA here is from genome assembly GCF_009728735.1 of Pantoea phytobeneficialis. Taxonomy (NCBI): domain Bacteria; kingdom Pseudomonadati; phylum Pseudomonadota; class Gammaproteobacteria; order Enterobacterales; family Erwiniaceae; genus Pantoea; species Pantoea phytobeneficialis. The sequence goes on along the minus strand of NZ_CP024636.1, from coordinate 1,900,609 downwards.
TCCCTGCACGCTTAGCTATCGTCTCCTATTCTTACTCTGTATTGCCCTTATCAACACCAAACGAATTTCCACTTCGGTGCCTGCGCATCGAATCCCAACCTTTATCATCCATCACAACTTACAGATAAGCTGACATGAAAAAGACCAAGATCGTTTGTACTATCGGTCCGAAAACCGAATCGGAAGAGATGCTGACTCAACTGCTGGAAGCAGGCATGAATGTCATGCGCCTGAACTTCTCTCACGGGGATTATGCCGAACATGGTCAGCGCATTACCAACATGCGTGCTGTCATGGAAAAAACCGGTCGTCAGGCTGCGATTCTGCTGGACACCAAAGGTCCTGAAATCCGCACCATGAAACTGGAAGGCGGCAATGATGCCCCATTAAAAGCAGGCCAGACCTTTACCTTCACCACTGACCAGTCCGTCATTGGCAACAGCGAGCGCGTCGCCGTCACCTATGCGGGTTTCACTGAAGATCTGAAAATCGGCAACACCGTGCTGGTTGATGATGGCCTGATTGGCATGGAAGTTATCGAAGTCACTGAAAATACTGTGGTATGTAAAGTGCTGAACAACGGTGACCTCGGCGAGAATAAAGGCGTTAACCTGCCAGGTGTCTCCATTCAGCTGCCGGCTCTGGCGGAAAAAGACAAGCGTGACCTGATTTTCGGTTGCGAGCAGGGTGTCGATTTCGTTGCCGCGTCCTTTATCCGTAAACGTTCTGATGTGCTGGAAATTCGCGAGCATCTGAAACAACACGGCGGCGAACACATTCAAATCATCTCTAAAATCGAGAATCAGGAAGGTTTGAACAACTTCGACGAAATTCTCGAAGCGTCTGACGGCATCATGGTGGCCCGTGGCGACCTCGGCGTAGAGATCCCGGTTGAAGAAGTGATCTTCGCGCAGAAGATGATGATCAAGAAGTGCAACAAAGCACGCAAAGTGGTGATTACCGCCACTCAGATGCTGGATTCCATGATCAAAAACCCACGTCCAACCCGTGCTGAAGCTGGCGACGTGGCAAACGCCATCCTCGATGGTACCGATGCGGTGATGCTGTCTGGTGAAAGCGCCAAAGGTAAGTATCCGCTGGAATCGGTCACTATTATGGCGACCATCTGTGAACGTACCGACCGTGTGATGAAATCACGCATTGATTCGCTCCAGGACTCACGCAAACTGCGTATCACGGAAGCCGTGTGCCGTGGTGCCGTTGAGACCGCTGAAAAGCTGGAAGCTCCGCTGATCGTCGTCGCCACTGAAGGCGGCAAATCAGCCAAAGCCATCAGAAAATACTTCCCGGATGCGACCATCCTGGCCTTGACGACCAATGCCACCACCGCACGCCAGTTGATTCTGAGCAAAGGCGTTGAAACCCACCTGGTTAAAGAAATTGCCTCAACTGACGATTTCTATCGTATTGGCAAAGAAATGGCGCTCGAGAGCGGTTATGCGCAAAAAGGCGACGTGGTAGTGATGGTTTCTGGTGCACTGGTTCCAAGTGGCACCACCAACACGGCATCTGTACACGTACTCTGATTTTCGCTTGAATGTTTATTAAAAAGCGCCCTTTTCGGGCGCTTTTTTTATTCCGGGTCTAATACAAAAGCACGAAATTACCAATCGATAATAACTATTCAAAAACCCGGAAAATTAAGGCTAATCCGATTAAATATCTCTGTTTTAGCTAAATATTTTTATCATCTTCTGCTAAACGATGCTTCTTTGAGCGAACGATCAAGTTTAAGCGTGTTCTCAGCAAAAATTTATTCTCAACTCAAAAAGCTTTGTGTAATACTTGTAACGCTACATGGAGATTAACTCAATCTAGAGGGTATTAATAATGAATCGTACTAAACTGGTACTGGGCGCGGTAATCCTGGGTTCAACTCTGCTGGCTGGTTGCTCAAGCAACGCTAAAATCGACCAGCTGTCTTCAGACGTTCAGACTCTGAACGCTAAAGTTGACCAGCTGAGCAACGACGTGAACGCAATCCGTTCTGACGTTCAGGCTGCTAAAGATGACGCAGCTCGTGCTAACCAGCGTCTGGACAACCAGGCTCACTCTTACCGTAAGTAAGAGTTCTGGTACTAAAAATGGCGCCATTATGGCGCCATTTTTTTTGTACTGAATTCACCGTCAGGGTTTGGTCACTGTCGTTCCGCTGGCCTCACTGATAGTCGCACGCCCCGCTTCATTCCCCTGCTGAGACTGCACCACCTGCGGCATCGCCGTATCCTGCGTCACCGGTTCACCACTGCTTACCAGCACCGGCATCCCTGAACGTCGTTCCAGCGCAGCCTTAATCAACGCAGTATCGCTTTGCGGGCTATTCATGAAGGTCTTCATCGGCGCAGTTAAGGCAATCGGCATAGTCTGCGGATCGTCTTTATCGGTGCGAGAGAGCGGCTGATGCACTTCGATATAGCGCTTACCATCCGGTTCGATGGCATATTTCACCGGCTGATTGATCACCTGCACACGCGTCCCCTTCGGCACGCTGGCGAACAACGCTTCAATATCTTCCGGACGTAAGCGGATACAGCCGGAGCTAACGCGCATACCAATACCGAAATCCGCATTGGTACCGTGAATCAGATATTGCCCGGTACCGCGTGCCAGACGCATGGCAAACAGCCCCATAGGGTTATCAGGGCCGGCAGGGACCACGCCCGGCAAGGTGATGCCTTCTTTGGCGTAGCGTTTGCGGATATTGGGTGTGGGTGTCCAGGTCGGATTGGGGATCTTTTGGCTGATGCTGGTTACCATTACCGGCGTCGCTGCGCCGAGCTGACCAATGCCAATCGGATAGACAATGACCCGGTCTTCCCCTTTGGGATAGTAATAAAGACGTAACTCAGCAAGGTTTATCACAATCCCTTCATGCGGCGTGTCTGGCAACAGCATCTGCAAAGGGACGGTGAGCTGAGTCCCGGCTTTCGGCAACCAGGGATCAACGCCAGGGTTTGCTTCCAGCATCCCCAGCAAACCAATCTTGTAGTGGCTGGCAATGCTTTCCAGTGGCCGCTTATCATCCGGCACCACAGTCAGGGTATTTTCACCAATTAAGCGGCTGCCCGCCTCGGGCAGAGGGTATTCCGTGGCAAGCGCAGGTGCAGAGAGTCCCCAGCAGGACAACAGCAATGCACCGGCCAAACGTAAAGCTGGTCTCATGCAATTTTCTCTTTGTCGGAAGAAACAGACCCCGGTCAGGTTGGCCGGGGTCTGGAGAGTGTATCTTAGCTGAGGGTCTGAGCGTTATGACGGATAGCGCGAATCATCGCTTCCAGCCCCTGCGAACGTGAGGGGGTAAGGTGTTGGGTGAGTGCTAATTGTTCAAACCAGTAGCGCACATCAAGGTCCAGGATTTCTGCCGCTTTCAGCCCCTGATACAGGCTAAATACCACGGCGATCAAGCCCTTAACAATGGCGGCATCGCTGTCGCCCTCAAAAGCAATAGTACCATCCGTTTGTGGAGTCATGGTGATCCACACCTGGCTTTGACACCCGGAAATCACGTTTTCCGGCTGATATAAGCTTTCGGACGATTCTGGTAATTTTGCCCCGAGTTCAATGATGTAGAGGTACTTCTCTTCCCAGTTAGCGCAACGGTTGAAGTTGCGCACCAGTCTCTCTTTATCTGGCAAATTTGCCATTTGATACTCCTGAATCTGCTCAACCGCCCAGCAGACGATGAATTCGCGTCAGACCTGCCGCCAGACGGTCGGCTTCTTCTTCGCTGTTATACAGCGCAAAAGAGGCACGGCACATGGCGGGTACCGCATAATGACGCATCAGCGGCATTGCGCAATGGTGGCCAGTGCGGATGGCGATGCCGTACTGGTCAAGGAAGCTTCCCACATCAAATGCATGGTGCTTACCAAGATTAAACGCCACCACGCCGCTGCGTTCGACCGGACCATAAATGGTCAGATCCGGCACCGAGGCCAGCTTATCCAGCGCATAACGCATCAGCATCGACTCACGCTGCTGAATGGTGTCCAGCCCGAGATCGGTGATCCATTTCAGGGCTGCACCCAGACCAATGATCCCACCCGTATTGGGAGTCCCCGCCTCAAAACGCCAGGGCGCGGTATTCCAGGTGGTGCCGGTGGGCAACAGCACCTGATCGATCATTGAACCGCCACCTTCCCACGGAGGCATGATATCGAGCAGCGCTTTGCGGCCATACAGCACGCCAATCCCGGTCGGACCGTAGATCTTATGCCCTGAGAAGACGTAGAAATCGCAACCGATATCCTGCACGTCAACCGCATGATGCATCACCGCCTGGGCACCATCCACCAACGTCACCACACCCGCCGCTTTCGCCTGGGCAACAATGGCTTTCACCGGGTTGACCGTGCCCAATACGTTAGAAACGTGGGTCACCGCCAGCAAACGGGTACGGCTGTCGATCAGCCCTGCCAGTTGTTCCAGCGCCAGCTCACCTTGCTCATTGAGGGGCAGCACACGGATTTCCGCACCGGTACGCGCAGCAACCATCTGCCAGGGCACGATGTTGGCGTGATGCTCCATCTCGGTAATGATGATGTTGTCGCCCGGTTGCAGCTGACTGCCACCCCAGCTGTTAGCCACCAGGTTGATCCCCTCAGTGGTGCCTTTGACGAAAACAATCTCTTCCGGGGAGGAGGCATTAAGAAAACGCGCGGCCTGAGTGCGCACGTTTTCCATATCGGTAGTGGCCTGGGCACTCAGCGAGTGAATGCCGCGGTGCACGGCCGCATAGCCGTGCTGGTAGAAATGACTTTCCGCATTAATGACGGCCAGCGGACGCTGTGCGCTGGCCGCACTATCCAGATAAGCCAGCGGATGACCGTTGACCTCGCGTTTCAGAATCGGAAATTCCGCTCTGATTCGTTCGAGATCGAAACTCATGACTCAACTCCCGGGATGCGCGCAGCAATGCGCTGCAACACCGCCTGACGTAGAACCGGATTCTCTAACTTTTCAGTCAACTCAGCGGCAAAGGCATGGATAATCATACGCTGAGCCGCAGACTCTTCAATACCACGCGAACGCAGGTAGAACATCTGCTCATCATCAATACGGCCTACGGTAGCACCGTGGCTGCACTTGACGTCATCAGCATAGATTTCCAGTTGCGGCTTGGTGTCCACTTCCGCCAGACGCCCCATCAACAGGTTGTTGTTGGTCATCTGTCCGTCAGTTTTCAGCGCATGCTGAGCCACTTTAATCATGCCGTTGAACACCGCACGGCCTTTGTCACGCACGATGGTTTTGTGCATCTGACGGCTCATGCAGTAGCCTTTGTTGTGTTCCAGGTAGCTGCGCGTATCGCACACTTCCTGGTTAATCGGCAACGCCAGGCTATTCATAGCAAGGTTGGTGTTCTCACCGTTCAACTGTGCGCTGGTGTTGTGACGTGACAACCCGGCACCCAGCAGGAAGCTGGTAGTACTGACCTGCGCATCACGGCCGATCACCACGTCGTTATGCGCGAAGTGGTAGCTCTTATCGCTCTCAAACGACAGTTTGATATGCGACAGTTTGGCATTCTCAGCCACGTCAAAGGTGAAACGTGCGCCAGTGAAATGGGCGACATCATTCAGGGTGACGTAATGCTCAATCACTTCCGCCTCTGCGCTGGCTTCCAGTTGCAGATGGTGGCGGTGATGTACGGTATTCATACCCGCGTCCTGGCCGCTGGTAATGTGCAGCAAATACAACGGCAATGCCGCCGCTTTACCACGCGCCAGACGGATGCTGGTCGCTTCTTCTGCCAGGCTTTCCGTCAGGTGCAGGAACACTTCCGGCTGAATCGGGGCCGGCAACGGACGACGTTCAGCGGCCTGCGAATGCTGGATCTCAAACAGGCCAGTGTCACGGCTGCTGAGCGAAGCCTGGAAACGACCATCCACATACACCAGACGTACCGCTTCGATCGGCAGCGCCAGGGCTTCCACCTGCTCCGCCGTCACTTCCTGCGGTTGCGGCAGCACAAACTGCTGCCCCAGCAGACCTTCCAGCGGGGTGTATTTCCAGTTTTCATGCTTGCGCGTCGGCAAGCCGAGACGCATCAGTTGCTGCCAGTGCTGCTGTGCCTGCAAAGAACGCACGTCACCGCGCGACTCAAACAGGTGATGCCACTGTTGCAGCGCGTTATCACTCTTCGTCGGTAAGCCAGCCATAGCCTTGCTCCTCCAGCTGTTTCACCAGCGTAAAGTCACCAGACTTCACAATTTTGCCCTGATACAGAACGTGCACATGATCAGGCTTGATGTAGTCGAGGATGCGCTGGTAGTGGGTGACGATAATGAATGAACGCTTGCCGTCACGCAGGCTGTTGACGCCGTTTGCCACAATTTTCAATGCATCGATATCCAGACCGGAGTCGGTTTCATCGAGAATGCACAGATCCGGCTCCAGTGCCGCCATTTGCAGAATATCGTTACGCTTTTTCTCACCACCGGAGAAGCCCACGTTAACTGAACGGGTCAGCAAATCTTCCGGCATCTTCAGCAGATGGATTTTATCTTCGATAAAGTCCTGGAAATCGAAACGATCCAGTTCTTCCTGCTCACGGTATTTACGCACCGCGTTCACAGAGGTCTGGAGGAAAAATTGGTTGCTGACGCCCGGAATTTCAACCGGATACTGGAACGCCATAAAGATGCCTTCGCCCGCACGCTCTTCCGGCTCCAGCTCCAGCAGATCTTTGCCTTTGAAAGTTACGGAACCGCCGGTGATTTCATAATCTTCACGGCCAGCCAGGGTTGCAGACAGGGTACTTTTACCGGAACCGTTCGGTCCCATAATGGCGTGCACTTCACCCGGCTTCACTTCGAGGTTCAGGCCGCGCAAAATTTCTTTGTCTTCAACACTAACCTGTAAATCTTTGATGCTTAACATACTCTTTCCTTCACATTGCTTCCGGCAACGGGCCATCAGCCCACGCTGTGCTCAAGGCTGATTGCTAACAATTTTTGCGCTTCCACGGCGAATTCCAGTGGCAGCTCGGAGAAAACATCTTTACAGAAGCCGTTAACGATCATCGAGATCGCATCTTCTTCACTGATGCCACGTTGCAGACAGTAGAACATCTGATCTTCACCGATACGCGATGTCGTGGCTTCATGCTCCAGCTGCGCGGTATTGTTACGCGCTTCCACATACGGGAAGGTATGCGCACCGCAATCCGGGCCAATCAGCATCGAATCACACTGGGTAAAGTTACGCGCGTTAGTGGCGGTCGGCATGATTTTCACCAGACCGCGATAGGTATTCTGGCTCTTACCGGCCGAGATGCCTTTCGAAATAATGGTCGATTTGGTGTTCTTACCGATGTGGATCATCTTGGTGCCGGTATCGGCCTGCTGATGACCACTGGTCAGCGCCACGGAGTAAAACTCACCGATGGAGTAATCACCGCGCAGAATGCAGCTCGGGTATTTCCAGGTGATGGCTGAACCGGTTTCTGACTGCGTCCACGACATTTTGCTGTGGTCGCCTTCACACAGGGCGCGTTTGGTGACGAAGTTGAGGATACCGCCCTCACCTTCTCCGCCCGGGAACCAGTTCTGCACTGTGGAATATTTTACTTCGGCGTTCTTGTGGATAATCACTTCCACCACCGCCGCATGCAGCTGATAGGTATCACGCACGGGTGCAGAACAGCCTTCGATGTAGCTCACGTAGCTGTCTTCATCCGCCACCAGAATGGTACGTTCAAACTGCCCGGTTTTTGCCGCGTTGATGCGGAAATAGGTCGACAGCTCCATCGGACAGCGCACGCCTTTAGGGATGTAGACGAAAGTGCCGTCCGACGCTACCGCAGAGTTCAGCGCTGCAAAGAAGTTATCGTTGGCCGGAACCACGGTACCAAGATACTTTTTCACCAGCTCAGGGTGTTCCTGAATCGCTTCACCGAAGGAGCAGAAAATGATGCCCTGTTCCGCCAGTTTGCCACGATAGGTGGTAGCAACCGAAACGGAGTCGAAAATCGCATCAACCGCCACTTCTTTACCTTCACGTACCGGTACACCCAACTGGTTAAAGGCATTTTCCACTTCCTGCGTCAGATACTCACTGGCAGGGGCGCTGCCGGAAGCCTGAGTCGCACCTGGCTCAGAAGCACAGGTGTCATCGCAGTTGCCACAGGAGGGCGCGGAGTAATAGCTGTAATCCTGGTAGTCGAGTTTCTCATAATGCGCTTTCAACCAGTGCGGCTCTTCCATTTCCAGCCAGGCACGAAAGGCTTTTAGACGAAACTCCAGCATCCACTCTGGCTCGTTACGCTTAGCCGAAATTGCCCGTACCACGTCCTCATTGAGGCCATGAGCAAATTCTTCGGTTTGCAGTTGGGTAAAGAAGCCCTCTTTGTAGTTGAGCTTGCCTTCCCACATTTGTACATCGTCAGATGTTTCGCTGTGTCGTGACATATTTCACTTACTCGACGCCAAAGCTTTCACCGCACCCGCAGGCGTGCTGAGCTTTAGGGTTGTTAAATTTAAAGATCTGGTTCAGGCCTTCACGGACGTAGTCGACTTCGGTGCCATCGACAAACGGCATGGCCTGTAGCGGCACATACAGGGTTGCGCCGAAGTATGGGAACTGCAGGTCGTCAGCGGCAGGTTCTTTCACCAGGTCCATGACATAACCAAAACCGGCACAGCCGGACTGTTTCACTCCTACCCGCAGACCCTTGACTTCAGGATCCTGTGCGACCAGGTTAAGAATCTGTTTTGCTGCCGATTCGGTCAGCGTCAGCCCCTTCCAGACGAAATCATCGGGTGAAAAAGAAGCTGCATTTACTGATGACATAGTGCTACCTCGTAAGTCTGGGCCTTTTCAGGCTATCCCCCCTATGGTAGTGATATCAGATATCACTTCAACCTCTTGTTTTGCAGGGATAATCATCTCGTGCTATTTTTTACTGTTGCTTTGTTAAGCATAGTCGCTTCACACTGCTTTGCGGCGGGGAAAACTGCCGCGCCGATACAATTGTAACCTGTTAAAAAATCGCAAAATTTCATTTTGTCACTTTACGATTTTCCGCTGATTGATAGGTTACGCCTTTCCTTAATGTGAAGAAATTGTTATTGCCGATTTGAGTAACAGGCAAAGTAAATCAATAAAATTTCTCTAGGGAATTGCATTCCTGACGTGGTTGAATATGATAATGATTATCATTAACCCATTAAGGTGGCGACATGACGCTTTCCGTCTCAGCCTGGTTACAACACAAAATCGATGAATATAAGTTTTCGGTACGTGATATCACCGTTGACTTCTATATGGCTCAGGCAAAGCTCAACCGCACCGATTGTACAATCGAACAACTGCGTCGTTTTAATGACACCTGTCTCGATATGGCGGAAATCTGCCAATTGAATGGCGATGACCAAAGCTATCTACACGCCATGGGCAAACTCCATCACCGCTTAGTGCAGGAGATGGGCAATGCCGATCGCGACCGTTTGTTCCGTATTCAGGCCTATCAACTGGCGCGCCTGTCGCTGACTCGCTTGTGTCATCAACTGGCGCTGAGCGGCGAGTGGGATCAAGCCACCAGCCTGCAAAGTGATTTCGTCCGTCACGCAGGCTGGATATTCTAATCCAGCTGCGTCCTGACGTCTCCTGGAATTCTACAATTTGTTTACAATAGTTCCAGCAATGCCTGAAGCGGGTGACGCATGCCATTGCCTTCCGCGCGTTTCACCTGACTACGGCACGAGAAACCGGTGGCGAGACAGCGTTGACGCGGCAGTTGTTGCATCTGCGGATGCCAGGACAACGCGTAAATCCCCAGCGAGTTCTCCAGATTTTTGCTTTCGTGTCCATAGGTGCCCGCCATACCACAGCAGCCGACATTAATGTTTTCCAGCTTCGCACCAAAGCGGGCAAAGATGTCCTGCCACTGGTTGGGTGTTGAGGGTAGCGCGGTCACTTCAGTGCAATGGGCAAACAGATACCAGGCCTCGCCCCCGGTGTTTTGCACGGCACGTTCCGCCACCGCAGTCTGCAACCATTCATGGACCAACAACACATTAAAATCACCGCGCTTCTCGCCCAGTACCTGGTTGTACTCATCCCGGTAGCACAACACGGTAGCCGGATCGACACCGACCATCGGCATGCCTAACTGCGCCACACGATTGAGGAAGTCCGCGGTTTTTTCCGCCGTGCGGGCAAAACGTTGCAGGAAGCCTTTGACATGTTGCGCCTTGCCGTTCGGTGAAAATGGCAGCAGCACCGGGCGGTAACCGAGTTTCTCAATCAGTTTGACAAAGTCAGTCACCAGTTGGGCTTCGTAATAGCTGGTAAACGGATCCTGTACTACCAGCACACAATCCTTGCGCGCGTTGCTCTCGAGCGCTTCCAGTTGCTCCAGCGTCAGGTTCATCGCCGGATGGCCACTCAGCTGCTGCTTCAGACTCGGTGAGGAGAGCAACGGCAAATCGACCATGCCGATATGGCTTTTGCTGAGCTCGCGCATCCACGGCTGTTTCAGGAAAAAGTTAAATACCTTTGGCGCTTTCGCCATCAGCGGCGCGTAGCTTTCAACCGTGGCAACCAGATGATCGCTCATCGGGCGCAGATAACGCGTGTGATACAGTTGTAGGAAGCGAGAGCGGAAGTTCGGTACGTCAATTTTAATCGGACACTGGGTCGAACAGGCTTTACAGGCGAGGCAGCCCGCCATCGCTTCTTTTACTTCATGAGAGAAATCATACTCGCCTTGCTTCGCATGCCATGAGTTACGGGTACGCTGAATCAAGGTACGCAGGCTGGCGCGTTGCTCTGGCAGGGATTTCTCCAGCAGCACCGGATCCACCCCCTGCTCGGACAGCAGGCGCAACCATTCACGCGTCAGCGTGGCACGGCCTTTGGGGGAGTGGATGCGGTTACGGGTGATTTTCATCGACGGGCACATCGGGCTGCGCGTATCAAAGTTAAAGCACAGACCGTTACCATTGCACTCCATCGCGCCGCGCCAGTCATTGCGCACTGTGAGCGGGATCTGGCGATCATATGTACCGCGCTTCACCGCATCGACCTGCATCATCGGTTCGTTGCTACCCAGCGGCGTACAGATTTTGCCGGGGTTCATGCGGTTATCGGGGTCAAACGCCGCTTTGATGCGACGCAATTCGTTAAACAGGGTTTCACCGAAAAACGCCGGACTGTATTGCGCGCGGAAACCTTTGCCATGCTCGCCCCACAGCAGGCCGCCATAACGTGCGGTCAAAGCCACCACTTCATCGGAGATCTGTTTCATCAGCATCTCTTGCTGCGGATCGCACATATCCAGCGCCGGACGGACGTGCAGCACACCGGCGTCGACATGACCAAACATGCCATAGCTCAGGCCGTGGCTATCAAGCAGAGCGCGGAAATCGACGATATAATCCGCCAGATGCTCCGGCGGCACAGCGGTATCCTCAACAAACGGAATTGGCTTGGCGCGCCCTTTGGCATTTCCGAGCAGACCTACCGCTTTCTTGCGCATATTATAGATCCGCTCGATGCCGCCTAAGTCGTTACACAGCTGATAACCGATCACTCCACCCTGCTGCTGCGTCATCAGTTCATCCAGACGCGCGCACAAGGTCGATACCTGCTGCTCAATCAGTTCACCGTCATCTCCGGCGAACTCGACGATGTTCAGTCCCAGCATCTCTTTATCCGGCACATCGGTAATCAACTCTTTAACCGAATGCCAGACGATATCTTCACGCGCCAGATTCAATACTTTTGAGTCGACGGTTTCCACCGATAACGCTTTTGCTTCGACCATAAAGGGGGCGTTGCGCAGTGCAGAGTCGAAGGAGTCATATTTGATATTTACCAGCCGGCGCACTTTCGGGATCGGCGTGATATCGAGTCGCGCTTCGCTGATAAACGCCAGAGTGCCCTCGGCACCGCACAGCAGGCGCGTCAGATCAAAGGTGTGCAGATCGTCACTGAACACATGGCGTAAATCATAACCGGTGAGAAAACGGTTCAGTTTCGGGAATTTTTCCAGAATCAACGCACGTTGTTCACGACAACGCGTCATCACCTGCTGATAAATGCGCCCTTCTTTGGTTGGCGTTTGCGCCAGTTTCTCCGCTAAATCGGTCGGCATCGCGCGGGTATCAAGAATATCGCCGCCCAGCAGCACCGCGCGCAGACCCAGAACATGGTCGGAGGTTTTGCCATACACCAGCGACCCTTGCCCGGAAGCATCGGTGTTGATCATCCCGCCCAGGGTGGCGCGGTTACTGGTCGATAACTCAGGGGAGAAAAAGAAACCGTAGGGTTTCAGCCAGGCGTTTAACTGATCTTTCACTACCCCGGCTTCGACGCGAACCCAGCGTTGCTCGGTGTTGATTTCGAGGATGCGGTTCATGTAGCGCGACATATCAACCACAATCCCCTGATTCAGGGACTGCCCGTTGGTGCCCGTGCCGCCGCCGCGTGGGGTAAACACCAGGCTGGCAAAACGTTCTTCCCCTGCCAGACGCGCAATCAGCGCGACATCCGCGGTGGAACGGGGAAAGAGCGCCGCATCCGGCAGCAATTGATAAATGCTGTTATCGGTTGAAAGTGAGAGACGATCAGCGTAACTGGTGGCGGTATCGCCAGTAAATCCTTGCTCTTTTAAGGACGCCAGGAATGTCAGCACCAGTTGAACGAGGCCCGGTGCCTGGGAAATCTGTGGGATCATTATTGAGTGACCGAGATGTTGTAAACGTTTGCGTAGTCGATTCTTATGAATTATTCGTTTTATCACATTTTTCAGTCGCTCGCTGTTTTTTCAGGAAACGTAAAAAGCGGCCTGCATTTCTCTGTTTAATCCTTCTGAAATAGGTAATCATTGATTGGGGACAGTAAACCCCACTGTGAAGGATTCAATTGAGGTCAAAAGGCTGTTATGAAAAACCTGCAAGGCGGTTTGGACTTACCGCAAATGCTGTTCTCACTGATGTTCATCCTGCTGATGATCATCGCCTGCCTCTGGGTAGTTCAACCTTTTATTCTGGGTTTCGCCTGGGCCAGTATGGTGGTAATCGCCACCTGGCCGCTGATGATTAAGTTGCAGCACCTGTTATGGGGACGCCGCTCGCTGGCGGTAATCGCCATGACCATCCTGTTGCTGCTGCTGTTTATCATCCCCATCGCCGTGCTGGTAAATAGCCTGATCGACAATAGCGCGCCGGTTATTGCCTGGGCCACACAGGGCCATATGACGGTGCCACAGCTTGACTGGCTGAAAGAAGTGCCGATGGTCGGTGACAAACTGTTTGTCAGCTACCACAAGTTGGTTGATGGCGGTGGCTCAGCAATTATGAGCAAGTTGCAGCCCTATATTGGTCGCACCACCGGCTTCTTTGTCGCCCAGGCGGGTCATTTTGGCCGCTTTATGCTGCATCTGGGATTAATGCTGCTATTCAGCGTGCTGCTGTACTGGCGTGGTGAGCAGGTCGGGCTGGGTATTCGGCATTTTGCTTACCGTATGGGTGGACGCCGTGGCGATGCCGCGGTGTTACTGGCTGGTCAGGCCATCCGCGCCGTCGCGCTGGGGGTAGTGGTGACAGCGCTGGTGCAGGGCGTATTAGGCGGTATCGGTTTAGCCATCTCGGGTATCCCGTATGCCACCCTGCTTACCGTGGTAATGATTCTTTCCTGCCTGGTACAACTCGGCCCCTTGATTGTGTTGGTTCCGGCGATTATCTGGCTCTACTGGAGTGGTGATACTACCTGGGGCACCGTGCTGCTGGTGTGGAGTTGCGTGGTCGGGACACTCGACAACGTACTGCGCCCGATGCTGATCCGCATGGGTGCCGATTTGCCGATGATTTTGATCCTCTCCGGCGTGATCGGTGGTCTGGTGGCTTTTGGCATGATTGGCCTGTTTATCGGACCGGTGGTGTTGGCGGTATCCTATCGCCTGGTATCAGTATGGATGCATGAGGCTCCGGCACCGGATGACGATCCAGAAACCGTGGTAGAAGAACTCACCGAGCACGACGACCATACTGCCTGACCCTGCCTTACGGTGGTTAACGCCAGTTAACCACCGTCACACAATTCCCTTTTGTTAACGAAAATTTCCATAAGCGATTTTTAAGAAAAACCGCATTTTCACGCCATTCCAGTCAGTTTTGATAACGGAAAGATTATTTTCTGTACTGATTGACGGCCAAAATCCACTAAAAACACGTTTAAAAGATTATCAGCTTTAAACTAATAAGAGGATTCTTAAAGACGCCAGAAGCGGCTGTGAATAACATGTTTCCTATGTTTGAGATCAAACCACTGATTTTTAAACAACCTTTTTCCCCTGAGTAAAGTGAAGAATTGCTGTGTGTAGTCTTTGCCCATCCCCTGTGATGGGCTTTTTTTTGGGGATTTTTTGCCTCAGAGCAGCCCATTCACGGGTTAAATGTCCGATGAGCCCCTCATTGCCTCTCACACCTTACTTGTCCAGGGTGACTTCGACCTTCTGACTGGCGCGTCGTAAATACGGTAAGCAGGGAGGTGATAAGGAGAGTTATCACAACAACGATGGGAAAAATACATATCCGGGAAGATGGATGTGGGAAAGATAAGTCCCGGACACTTTCCGGGACTCTGGTTAACACCGTTATTTAGCCTTGTTCAGCTCTGCCAGACTCAGCCAGGTTTCCACGACGGTATCCGGGTTCAGCGACAAGCTGTCAATTCCCTCTTCCATCAGCCAGGCGGCGAAATCCTGATGATCAGACGGGCCCTGGCCACAAATCCCGACATACTTGCCCTGTTTCTTCGCAGCCTGAATCGCCATCGACAGCAACGCTTTCACCGCATCATTACGCTCGTCAAACAGCGCGGAAACCACGCCGGAATCGCGATCCAGACCCAGCGCCAGTTGCGTCATGTCATTGGAACCGATAGAGAATCCATCGAAATGTTGCAGGAACTGTTCCGCCAGCAATGCATTCGACGGGATCTCACACATCATGATCACCTTCAGGCCATTCTCACCGCGTTTGAGTCCCTGTTTCGCCAGTTCCTCAATCACCGCTTCCGCCTGCGCCACGGTCCGAACAAACGGGATCATGATTTCCACGTTAGTCAGCCCCATTTCATTGCGCACACGTTTCACCGCCGCACACTCCAGCGCGAAGCAGTCGCGGAAACTGTCAGCCACATAGCGACCCGCACCGCGGAAGCCCAGCATCGGGTTCTCTTCTTCCGGTTCGTAACGTTCACCACCTACAAGGTTGGCATACTCATTCGATTTGAAATCCGACAGGCGTACGATCACACGTTTCGGAGCAAACGCGGCCCCCAGGGTGGCGATCCCTTCGGTGAGTCGCGCAATATAGAACTCAACTGGATCGTCAAAGCCTTTCATCATCTGACGAATTTCCTGTTGCAGCTCTGGCGTCTGCTGGTCAAATTCCAGCAACGCTTTCGGGTGCACGCCGATCATACGGTTAATGATGAATTCCAGACGCGCCAGGCCCACACCTTCATTCGGCAGGCAGGCAAAATCGAAAGCACGATCCGGGTTACCGACGTTCATCATGATTTTCAGCGGTAGGTCCGGCAAGCTGTCCACCTGAGAACTGGTGACTTCAAAATCCAGCAGGTCGTCATAAACATAGCCGGTGTCACCCTCAGCGCAGGACACCGTGACCTTGCGGCCATCTTTCAGACGTTCAGTCGCATCGCCGCATCCCACTACCGCCGGAATACCCAATTCACGAGCGATAATCGCCGCATGGCAGGTACGTCCGCCGCGGTTAGTGACAATCGCTGACGCTTTTTTCATGATCGGTTCCCAGTCAGGGTCGGTCATGTCGGTAACCAACACGTCCCCCTTTTCGATCCGATTCATCTGGCTGATATCCTGAATCACCTTCACTTCACCGGCACCAATACGGTGACCAATCGCACGGCCTTCCACGACAATGTTGCCTTTTCCATGCAGATTGTAACGTTCCATCACCTGACCACTGGAACGTACTGTTTCCGGGCGCGCCTGGACAATAAACAGTTTGCCAGTGTGACCATCTTTCGCCCACTCGATATCCATTGGGCGTTTGTAGTGCTGCTCGATGAGTACTGCCTGGCGCGCCAGCGCCTGCACTTCATCATCGCTCAGACAGAAGCGATCACGTTCGTCTTCAGCCACATCTTCAATGCGAACCTGCTTGCCGTGTTCATGGGAGTCGGCGTACACCATCCGCACCTTTTTAGAACCCATGTTGCGACGGACGATAGCCGGACGATTCGCCGCCAGCGTCGGTTTGTGCACGTAGAATTCATCCGGGTTCACCGCCCCTTGTACCACCATTTCACCTAAACCAAAGGCGGCGGTGATAAACACCACCTGATCAAAGCCGGATTCGGTATCAATGGTAAACATCACGCCAGACGAGGCGAGATCGGAACGCACCATCCGCTGGATCCCTGCCGACAGCGCGACGCCGCGATGGTCATAGCCCTGATGCACACGATAAGAGATGGCGCGATCG
The DNA here is from genome assembly GCF_009728735.1 of Pantoea phytobeneficialis. Lineage (NCBI taxonomy): Bacteria > Pseudomonadati > Pseudomonadota > Gammaproteobacteria > Enterobacterales > Erwiniaceae > Pantoea > Pantoea phytobeneficialis. The sequence goes on along the minus strand of NZ_CP024636.1, from coordinate 1,884,107 downwards.
TTAAATAACGACGCATAGACGTGCTTCACCGCCACCATTACCGCATCAATGCCCTGCACATTCAGGAACGTTTCCTGTTGCCCGGCAAAGGAAGCATCGGGCATGTCTTCAGCGGTCGCCGAAGAACGCACGGCAAACGAGGCTTCGGCATCATCGGCAGATAATTGTTGGTAGGCATCATGAATAGCTGTTTCCAGTTCAGGCTGGAACGGCGTATCAACCACCCATTGGCGGATTTGCTTGCCCGCTTTCGCCAACTCATCAACGTCATCAATATCAGTCTTGTCCAGCAAATCATAGATACGCTGGTTCAGCCCGCTTTGATCGAGAAACTGATTAAAAGCATAAGATGTAGTCGCATAACCATTGGGTACAGCCACACCCAGCGACGACAAATTGGTAATCATTTCACCCAGAGAGGCATTTTTACCTCCCACCCGATCAACATCATGCATGCCAAGCTGGTTGTACCAGAGCACTAGCGGCTGTTCGCCTTTATTGGACATCGAGATTATCCTTTTAAATGATTGGGGGCACATGGAACATTTTGCTATTCGCAAATACAGCTTGGCACAAGCAGAATATAAAGACTAAGTGTTGAATCGTTAAAGCAGCGAAAGAATTGAAAAATCGGATTAGTACCCGCAATTATCCAGGTTGCGCAACATCAGCAATTAACGCTAACAGATTGCTGCATCATTAAATTTCTCAATTTCAGAGGGTTAGCGCTTGCATTTTGTTGCGCAACAAAATCAGACTTTATTTTGTGCGCGAAGAAAAATAACCGAAAAAATGACGATTTCCGAAACGCTATTTCATCTATATTGAAGGTTAGATTAATATCTCGATGCCAGGGTTCTTTGCCATATGGAGATTTCATTTTATTATTATAAAAAATGAAATATTGGCAATGATAATGTTGCATAAAGGTTATCAGGAGGAAGGCTTTCATTATGAGCACAGAACGTAGCGTGTTTTATATCTCCGATGGCACCGCCATTACCGCTGAAGTGTTGGGCCACGCGGTGTTATCGCAATTCCCGGTGAACACCAATAGCGTAACCCTGCCATTTGTCGAAAATGTGCAACGTGCTCAGGCAGTTAAAGCCCAGATCAACGCACTTTATCAGCAAAGCGGTATCCGCCCGCTGGTATTTTTTTCAATCGTCACGCCTGATGTGCGGGAAATTATCCTTGAGAGCGAAGGGTTCTGTCAGGATATTGTCCAGGCGTTGGTCGGCCCGTTGCAGAGTGAGTTAGGTGTGCCCTCCATGCCCGTTGCCCACCGTACTCACGGGCTGACCGCCAGCAATCTGGGCAAATACGATGCGCGTATCGCCGCGATTGATTACACCCTGGCCCATGATGATGGCATCTCGCTGCGCGGTCTTGAGGATGCGCAGGTGATCCTGCTGGGTGTATCGCGCTGTGGTAAAACCCCTACCAGCCTGTATCTGGCGATGCAGTTTGGCGTCCGCGCCGCCAACTATCCGTTTATTGCTGACGATATGGATAACCTGAAACTGCCGCCCGCCCTGCGGGCCCATCAACATAAACTGTTTGGTTTGACTATCGACCCCGAGCGACTGGCCGCCATTCGCCAGGAACGTGCAGAGAACACACGGTATGCCTCGCTGCGCCAGTGCCGACTGGAAGTGGGTGAAGTTGAAGCCCTGTTCCGCACCCATCAGATTCGCTATCTCAACAGTACCAACTACTCGGTGGAAGAGATCGCCACCAAAATTCTCGACATCATGGGCCTGACACGACGGATGTATTGACCTGCCGGCGCGATTTTTTGCCCATCGCGCCACGCCGGAAGGTGACCAATACGTGTTTGTAAAGCGGGGCTGCCGAACTATTGAAATCCCTTTCGCTTTAGCAGGTTGAATTCGCAGGCTAATGGTTTATTGTGACCCTCATCACTTCCCGGTATTTCACCGTTGCGAAGAACAGATTTTCGAGAACCCTGATGAACAAAACTGATGAACTGCGTACCGCGCGCATCGGCAGCCTGATAATGCCCGCCGCGTTAGCGCAACAACACCCTATTTCGGCAGAAATTGCCGCAACTGTGACGGCAGCGCGTCAGCGCATTGCCCGTATTCTCACCGGAGAAGACCGTCGCCTGCTGGTGATTATTGGCCCCTGCTCGCTCCACGATCCGAAAGCTGCGCTGGAATATGCTCAGCGCCTGAACGTATTGCGCGAACAGTACCAGGACCGGCTGGAAATTGTGATGCGTGCCTATTTTGAAAAGCCACGCACCGTGGTTGGCTGGAAAGGCTTGATCTCCGATCCAGACCTGGACGGCAGCTTTGATGTGAATCGCGGCATTGCTATTGCCCGCCAGTTACTGCTTGATATCAACGCGACTGGCATGCCAACAGCAACCGAATTCCTCGATATGGTGATCGGTCAGTTTATTGCCGACCTGATCAGTTGGGGAGCCATCGGCGCGCGGACCACCGAGAGCCAGATCCATCGCGAAATGGCCTCTGCGCTCTCCTGCCCGGTAGGTTTTAAAAATGGCACTGACGGCAACGTGCAGATCGCCGTTGATGCGATTCGTGCCTCGCGTGCCAGCCATATGTTTCTGTCCCCTGACAAAAATGGTCAGATGACCATCTATCAGACCAGCGGCAATCCACATGGCCATGTGATCCTGCGTGGTGGTCGTCAGCCCAACTACCATGCAGATGATGTGGCGGCCGCGGCAGCTAACCTGCGTGATTTTAATCTGCCGGAACAACTGGTAATTGATTTCAGCCATGCCAACTGTCAGAAACAACACCGGCGTCAGCGTGATGTAGCCGATGATGTGGCGACACAGATCCGCGCGGGTTCCCGTGCCGTTGCCGGGGTGATGATTGAGAGCTTCCTCGAGGAAGGTAATCAGAAGGTAGTCGGCGGCCAACCATTGGTGTACGGGCAATCGATTACCGATCCTTGCCTGGGTTGGGACGACAGCGCCGAAGTGCTGGCTCGCCTGGCTGCCGCAGTCGACAGCCGTTTCTGATTCGCGGCGTTAGCTGGAGCAGCTCACCTCCAGCGTTTTACCCCACTCAGGGGGCCGTTGGCGCAATTCCGCGCTGACGGCCTCATCATTAAATGGCTGCTGTAAAGCCAGATGCAAGCGGGACAGCGCGCCAGTTTCGCCACGCTCAACCTCTTCAATCACCTGCTGGGCCAGATAGTTGCGCAACACCAATGCCGGGTTTGCAGCTTTCATCACTTGTTGCCGCGTTTCGTCGCTGGCTTCATCGCGCAACAGACGCTGACGATAGTCCTCGTACCAACGGTCAAACGCATCACGGTCGATAAATTCATCGCGCAATGGCGAACGCGTTTGCTGCTGTTGTGTCTCACTCAGCAGACGGAACGTCAGGGTATAGTCGCTGTGTTCATGCGTCATCAGTGCCAGCAATCCGGTCAGAATCGCGTTGTCATTGGCATCCGGAGTCAGTAGTCCGAGTTTGGCGCGCATTTTCTCACCCCAGACGCGCATCAATTCTGGTTCATATTGACTCAGTGCCTGCTTCAGTTGATCGGTGGTCATCAATCCGGACAGGGCATGTGCCAGACGGTTGAGATTCCATAAACCGACCGCAGGTTGATTATCGAAAGCGTAGCGCCCCTGATAATCACTGTGATTGCAGATGAAGTTAGGCTGATAATCGTCAAGAAAACCGTAGGGGCCATAATCGAGGGTCAGCCCGAGTATCGACATATTATCGGTATTCATCACACCGTGGGCAAAGCCGACGCTCTGCCATTGGGCGATCAGACTGGCGGTGCGCTTCACAATATCCGTGAACCACAACATATAGCGATCTGCCTCATCCTGTAACGTTGGCCAGTGATGACGAATGGCATAATCCGCCAGCTGACGAACCTTGTCCTGCTCGCCACCATAATAGAAATGCTCGAAATGGCCGAAGCGCAGATGACTTTCAGCGATACGCATCAGCATCGCGCCACGTTCCGGGGTTTCACGTAACACAGGTTCATCACCGATCGCCAGAGTCAGTGCGCGAGTGGTCGGGATCCCCAGATGATATAAGGCTTCCGAAGCAAGAAATTCACGCACTGTGGAACGGATCACCGCACGCCCATCACCCATTCGTGAATAGGGCGTCAGCCCCGCGCCTTTCAGATGCCAGTCCAGCTTACGTCCATCCGTCAGTTGCTGTTCACCCAGCAGGATGCCACGCCCATCACCCAACTGCCCGGCCCAGACACCGAATTGATGGCCACTGTAGACCTGTGCCAGCGGTGCCATACCCGGTAACAGCGCTTGCCCACACCAGACGCCATGCCCAGCCCCGTTGAATAACGCGGGATCCAGCGCCATTTCTGTTGCCAGGGGCGCGTTATGGTAAAGCAAACGGCCACCCTGCAAAGGGGTTGGGTCCAGCGCGGTATAGAGTCCCGGCAACTCCTGCTGCCAGCTGTTGGTAAACTGCATAGTCACTCCGCGAGGTGCATCGCTTACAGGCACCGCGATTGGGTTGAAAATCAACGGATAGTGTAACGCCGACACTGCGGAGAAAACAGATGAAAGGATTACTGCTGTAACGGAGAATTAAGAGTCACATCGGGATAAATCAAATCATTCAACCGTTCAGCTTTGACCACCGGAAACAGACTGCCCTGCAAATGTGCGCCGCTGAGTGCCGTCACTTTCTCCAGCATTGCTGAATCATCAATACCACAAATAATAATCTGCGTGTCATCGCCGGTAAAATTGTCGATAAGCGTCTGAATAAAAGGTATAAAAGATGCACGTTTTGCCAGCGCCTGAATAAAGTTCTTATCCATCTTCAGAACGCTAAAAAGATTATCGTAAACCGCCGTTGCCGGTGCTTTTCCTGCACCAAATTGCGAAAGCGATAAACGAAATTCACTTTTCAAGGTACTCAATAGTGGATGTGATTTACCCTGCCATAATTGAGGAAAGCTTTCGCTGATATCCAACGCAATAAACGGCAGTTGCTTAAATTTCCTTAACAGAAAGTCACTCTCCAGCAGCGTCACTGCCATCGAATCATCAATACGAACCAGGGCGGTAATTTGATTTAACTCAAAAAAGTCGCGGTACTTTTCCAGCAGTGCCAGCTGGCTCTGCAACAGGCGCAGTTGTTGTGCATCATCTAATTGAGGCAATAGCAAATCCTGCGGCAGCGTGATAGGAGCACTGTCGTGGACAAATTGCGTAACCAGTTCAACCGCAGTTAGCTGGCCCGCTAAAGAATAGGCTGGATAAAACCAGGTTTCCGACTGATAGTCGGCAGATAAATGAACTTTCATTTTAACAGCCAGAAGCAGTGGCGATTGGCGCATCGTATATCAATGAAAACGCTCAGGCAATAGGACCAAACGTTAGAAGAGAGGTGCTTTTTTGCCTGATGGTGTCATTTTTACGCTGAATTAATCCTTAAGCCAAATAACCATCGAATATTATCCATACCGTTAATTACATTAAGGCATCATAGATAGTATTAAATCCCCTTCAGGTAAAGTGCCATTTTAAAGCAGAGCACTTTAGGGGCAGGATTTAATTTAAGTACAGATTTTGGCGACACACTTTTAGCCAAAAGTGTTCTCAGACAAATACGTACTAAATACGCCGTGCCTGCCAAAATACTTTTCGCCAGTAAACGTTATCCAGTGATGAGCGAATCACACCCTGGCTGGTAGAGGCATGAATAAAGGTGTTATCGGTATCATAAATGCCAACATGCAGGCCATTTTCACCACTGCCCGTTTTAAAAAACACCAAATCGCCGGGCAATAAATCATCTTTATCAATACGCGTACCGATATCGCTTTGGGCGTCGGTTGAACGTGGCAACTGGAGATCGAACCGATCGCGGAAGGTGAGATAGACAAAACCGGAGCAATCAACACCGCCTCGGCTCAAACCACCATAGCGATAAGGTGTACCGTGCCAGTTGTTGAGCTGCTCATTAAGTTGCGCAATCACGGTGATGGAATCGGCCAAGCGGCCATTGGGCGGTGGCGCATGGTGGCTACATCCTGCCAATAGCAGCACCAGAATCAACATTATCAGCCGCATCAGAAAAATCCTTAAATCCGTTGCCCGAGCAACACTTTAGCGGCAAAACCTGATTCGGTGCAAGGCGCGCACCGTCAGGGCACCAGTAATAATGCGCCTTGGGGGGTTTCGATACGCTGAAACTGAATGTTGTATAGCGGAGCCAATTGCCCGACGGTGAGCACGCTGGCGGCCGTCCCCTGTGCCACCAACCTCGACTGATGCATCAGCCAGACCCGATCAGCATGGCGCAGACTGTGGTTCAGATCATGACCACTGGCAACAATGGCGATACCAGCTGCACATAACTGTGCCAGTAATGTGTCTACCGCCTTTTGCTGCGCAACGTCCAGCGCGCTCATCGGCTCATCGAGGATCAGCAATTTACCCTGCGCATTAATTGCCGGATGAATTTGCAGTGCAACAGCCGCGAGGCGTACCCGCTGCCATTCACCGCCGGAAAGTTGCAGCACGTTGCGCATCAACTTATCCTTCAGCCCCAGCATCTCCAGCACCTGGATTAACAGCCTGTCGGCTTCAGCGTTGACGTGCAGCAGATGCATGCGCAGATAGTGCCAGACAGGCATCTGTCCGGGTGCTGGCTGTTGCTGTGGCAACCAGGCGCGCATCCGGGCCAGCGCGGCACCGTTCATTTGCGCCAATGGCTGGCCGGAAAAACGAATATCGCCGATGGCGGGGAGTAAACCCGCCAGCACGTTCAGTAACGTGCTTTTACCGGCACCATTAGGCCCCACCAGATGGACCAACTCTCCGGCTTGCAGCTCAAGGTCGACGGGAGCCAACCGCCCTTTGACGCTGGCTCCCTGGCACTGCATCAGCATGGCTTATGCCAACGCCTGTTTGATGCTGGCAATAATGGTGGCATCATCCGGTGTCATGTCTGGCGCAAACCGCGCAACCACTTCACCTTGCTTATTGATCAGGAATTTTTCGAAATTCCACAGGATATCACCCGGTGCTTTCGGCGCACGGCCTTTGCTCACCATACGCTCATAGAAGCCACTGCCTTCCGGGCGCAGCGCTTCAGGCTGTGCTGCCACCAGCACGCTGTACAATGCGTGGCGAGCCGGGCCGTTGACATCGGTTTTCTCAAACATTGGGAAAGTGACGCCGTAGGTCGTGCTGCAAAAGGTTTTAATCTCTTCGCTGCTGCCTGGCTCCTGCTCCAGAAACTGATTGCAGGGAAAACCGAGTACGCTAAAACCTTTCGCCTGCCACTCTTTTTGCAGCGCTTCCAGTTGCTCGTACTGCGGCGTCAGGCCACATTTCGAGGCCACATTCACCACCAGCAGCACCTTACCCTGCCATTGTTCCAGGGTGGTTTTTTCACCGTCAAGCGTAACCAGTTCTGTTTGATAAATGCTCATTGTCGATTCCTGTTGTTGATGCCAAGAGTGCCAGCCGCAGCTAGCGCGAGGATTTCACTAATAACACGATAAACAGTGGTGCACCGAGTGTGGCGGTCACCACGCCGATGGGTAATTCAGCCGAGGTCAGGACCAGTCGGGCGATAATATCCGCCGCCAACAATACCACGGCACCGGCCAGCGCTGAGGCGGGGAGCAGATAGCGATGATCGCTGAAACCACACAGACGCAACAAATGCGGTATCACCAGCCCGACAAAACCGATAGCACCGGCCAGCGCCACGCTGACACCCACCAGCCAACCCATCGTCAGCACCAGCAGGTTACGCCACAGCAACATCGGCAGGCCCAACTGGCGTGCTGACGTCTCTCCCAACGCCAGCAGGTTGAGAACGCGTGACGTTGCAATCAACGCGATGATGGCCGGGATCAGCGCCAGCATCATCCAGCCATAACGCCAGTCAATACCGCTAAAGCCACCCATCATCCAGTACATTAACTGGCGCAGATCGAGACTGGTGCTGAAGTAAACCGCCCACGTCATGATGGCGCTGCAAATAATCCCCAGCGCGACGCCCGTCAGCAGCAAACGACTGACAGATAAATGACGATGGGCGAAATGAAGAAGGATTAAGGTAATCAACAGCGCCCCGGCCATCGCCGCCAGTGCCAGGCTCCATAACGAACCGTTACCGAGCATCACACCCAGCACCAAACCGATACCCGCGCCATTTGATACGCCTAGCAAGCCTGGTTCAGCCAGCGGATTATTGAACAGCGCCTGCATCACCACGCCGCACACGGCTAACGCTGCCCCTACCAACAGCACCGCGAGAGTACGTGGCAGACGCAGTTGCCAGACGAAGAGATCCCCCTCGCCTGAGAACCAACGCAGCGGTGATATCCAGCTGTCACCCGCGCACAGGCTTACTACCAGCAGAATAATGAGTAACGCGCCCAGGGCGATTAGCCAACGCTGGCTGTGGCGGTCTGCCTGATGGGCAAGCTGGTCCAGCAGAGTCATAAATAAGATTGGCTGAGAAAACAGAGATTTGATTGTAGTGAGATTACAGCAAAAAGAAAGGCAATTGCGGCGTCAGAACGACGCCGCTGATGAAGCATTAATTACGCGGAGGAACGGGTTGGCCGTTGTGGTTATCACGGTTGTCGTGATTCTGCTGCGGCTTGTTGTCGTGCTGTGGCGGGCGCTTCTTCGGTTCTTTATTACCCGGATGCTGTGTCTGCCAGCCATTACCGTTCCAGTAACCGTGTGGGCCTTTCATCCCCACACGCTGGTTATGGTGCTGCTTCCACCATGACGGTGAGCGCCAGTCGTAACCATCCCAGAAATAGCCGCGTTTGTCCTGGTCACCGATATGAATCGATACGCCCGGCGTGTTGATGTTTACGGAAACATTTGCACTGGCGAGCAGCGGCATGCCTAACAGGATGCTTAATAAAAGTGCTGTCTTTTTCATCAGCTTAACCTCTTGTTTTATGTTGGCGCTGTTATAACAAAAGCGCTGAAGAGGTCACTATCAGCAAATGCCGATTTTCATGCTATTTTCCGCATACTTACGAATTCTTTACATTATGAAAAAAGCATGGAGAACGGTGATTTTCTCACCAAAATAAAAAAGGCCGCTAAGCGGCCTTTTTGTTTTACTGAAATTAGTCAGCATCCTTGGGTGTCGCGTTCTCGACGCGACTTTTCAACTTCTGACCGGGACGGAAAGTCACCACCCGACGGGCAGTGATCGGAATATCTTCCCCGGTTTTTGGGTTTCTGCCCGGACGCTGGTTTTTGTCACGCAGATCAAAATTACCAAATCCGGACAGTTTAACCTGTTCTCCGTTTTCCAACGCGCGGCGAACCTCTTCAAAAAATAGCTCGACCAACTCTTTGGCGTCGCGTTTGCTCAGCCCGAGCTTTTCAAACAGGTACTCTGACATTTCAGCTTTTGTAAGCGCCATAGGTTCAATCCCTCAAGGTTGCCTGGAATCGCTCTTTTAATGCCGCAACGCATTTGGCAACGGTCGCGGCAATCTCCTCTTCTTCGAGTGTCCGGCTGGTATCCTGCAAAATCAGGCTAATCGCAAGGCTCTTTTCGCCTTCGTTTACGCCCTTACCACGGTACACGTCAAACAAGTTTACGCCAACTACCTGATTTACGCCAACTTTCTTACACTCCGCGATGATATCTGCTGCGGGCACGTTTTCAGCCACTACCACAGCGATATCGCGACGGTTCGCCGGGAAGCGTGAAATCTCGCGCGCGTCAGGCAGGACGCGGTCTGCGACCTTATTCCAAAGCAGTTCAAACACTAAGGTGCGACCGTTGAGATCCAGCTTACGTTCCAGCTCCGGATGAACCACCCCGATAAATCCGATTCGTTCATCGCCTAAATAAATTGCTGCGCTTTGTCCCGGATGCAGGGCTGGATTCGCTTCTGCACGGAAAGAAATCGCATCCAGTTTGCCGGTTAAATCCAGCAGCGACTCTAAATCGCCTTTTAAATCATAGAAGTCAACCGCCTGGCGCGCCAGATCCCAATGCTCTTCATTGCGATTACCGCTCAATACGCCCGCCAGCATAAGATCCTGACGGATGCCGAGATCGGCCTGAGTATCAGGCACAAAGCGCAAACCACTTTCAAACAGACGTACACGACTCTGCTGACGGTTCTGGTTGTACACTACCGCACCCAGTAAACCGGTCCATAAAGACAGACGCATCGCCGACATATCGCTGGAAATCGGGCTGGGCAGAATCAGCGCTTCTTCGCCCGGATGCAGCAGTTGCTGGACCTTCGGATCGACGAAACTATAGGTGATCGCTTCCTGATAGCCTTTATCCACCAGCAGTGTTTTGGCACGTTTCAGTGACAAATCTGCTTCGCGATGCTGGGTCATGACCAGGCTGGCCTTCACCGGGACATCCGGGATGTTGTTGTAGCCGTAAATACGCGCGACTTCTTCAACCAGGTCTTCTTCGATAGCCATATCGAAACGCCAGCTTGGTGCGATGGCGGTCCACTCACCGGCGCTAACCGTGACTTCACAACCCAGGCGCGTCAGGATATCGGTGACCTGCTCATCCGCAATTACATGACCGATCAGACGGTCCAGCTTTTCGCGACGTAAACGGATAGTGGCACGCGGCGGTAATGTCGCCGCATCAGTCTGGTCAATAACCGGACCGGCTTCGCCACCACAGATCTCCAGCAGCAGTTGGGTTGCACGCTCAATCGCTTTGTATTGCAGTGCTGGATCGACACCACGCTCATAACGGTGAGAAGCATCGGTATGCAGACCCTGACGGCGTGCACGACCGGTAATCGCCAGTGGATCGAAGTAGGCGCATTCGAACAGAATGTTTTGCGTCTCTTCATTAACACCAGAATGTTCACCACCGAAGATGCCACCCATAGCCAGCGCTTTGTGGTGATCGGCAATCACCAGCGTGTCGCTGCTGAGTTTCGCTTCGCTGCCGTCCAGCAACGTCAGGCTTTCACCCTCTTTCGCCATACGCACGACAATGCCGCCATCGATACGATCAAGGTCGAAGGCATGCATCGGCTGACCCAGCTCCAGCAGCACATAGTTGGTGATATCGACCACCGGATCGATAGAGCGGATACCGCAGCGACGCAGTTTTTCACGCATCCACAGCGGGGTTGCCGCTTTGACGTTCACACCTTTTACCACGCGGCCAAGGTAACGCGGGCAGGCAGCGGTAGCCTCAACCCGAATCGGGAAGGTATCGCTGATGGTGGCTTTTACCGGCTCGATAACAGGCGCATTCAGCGGCAGACCATTTAGCACCGCCACATCGCGGGCGATACCGATGATGCCAAGACAGTCGGCACGGTTCGGCGTCACGCTGATTTCGATGGTGTTATCGTCCAGCTTCAGGTATTCGCGAATATCGGTGCCGATAGGCGCATCGGTTGGCAGCTCAATAATGCCGCTGTGATCGTCGGAAATACCCAGCTCAGAGAACGAGCACAGCATGCCTTCAGACGGCTCACCACGCAGCTTCGCGGCTTTAATCTTAAAATCACCCGGCAGTACCGCGCCCACGGTTGCTACCGCAACTTTCAGGCCCTGACGGCAGTTTGGTGCGCCACAAACGATATCCAGCAGGCGATCGCCACCGACATTGATTTTGGTGACACGCAGTTTGTCTGCGTTAGGATGCTGGCCGCACTCCACCACTTCTCCTACCACAACGCCGTTAAATGCACCGGCAACCGCATCAACGCCGTCCACTTCCAGGCCGGCCATGGTGATCTGTTCAGACAGCGCAGCGCTGTCCAGGGCTGGATTTACCCATTCGCGTAACCAGAGTTCACTGAATTTCATTGGATAACCTGCCCTTATTTAAATTGTTTGAGGAAACGTAAATCATTTTCGAAGAAGGCGCGCAAATCGGTTACGCCATAGCGCAGCATGGTCAGACGCTCCATACCCATACCGAAGGCGAAGCCGGAGTAGATTTCCGGGTCGATACCAACGTTACGCAACACGTTCGGATGCACCATGCCGCAACCCAGCACTTCCAGCCACTTGCCGTTTTTGCCCATCACATCCACTTCAGCGGACGGTTCGGTGAACGGGAAGTAAGACGGACGGAAGCGGATTTGCAGATTTTCTTCAAAGAAGTTATTCAGGAAATCGTGCAGCGTGCCTTTCAGGTTGGTGAAGCTGATATCTTTATCCACAATCAGCCCTTCCATCTGATGGAACATCGGGGTGTGAGTCTGATCGTAATCGTTACGATACACACGGCCCGGCGCGATGATGCGAATCGGCGGCTGCTGGTTTTTCATGGTACGGATCTGCACGCCAGAGGTCTGTGTACGCAGCAGACGGGTGGCATCGAACCAGAAGGTATCGTGGTCAGCGCGTGCCGGGTGATGACCCGGAATATTCAGCGCGTCAAAGTTGTGGTAGTCGTCTTCAATTTCCGGCCCGGTGGCGACCGCGAAACCCAATTCACCGAAAAAGGTTTCGATACGATCGATGGTGCGGGTGACCGGATGCAGACCACCGTTCTCTGTACGGCGACCCGGCAGTGAAACGTCGATGGTTTCTGCCGCCAGGCGCGCATTCAACGCGGCGTTCTCCAGCGTCTCTTTACGCGCGTTAAGACGATCCTGTACCTGCTGCTTGGCGTCGTTAATAACCGCACCGGCCGCCGGACGTTCTTCTGCCGGCAGTTCGCGCAGGGTGGTCATCTGTAATGTCAGATGGCCTTTTTTCCCCAGGAATTCGACGCGCACAGCGTCCAGAGCGGCGATATCCGACGCCTCGTCGATGGCGGCCGTGGCACGGGCCACCAGGTCTGCGAGTTGGGACATGATTTCCTCTTCTTCCAGTCAGGCTGGTCTGTTCTCGTTGGGATCTTTCGATCCAATGTAGTGTCGCCAGAAACAAAAAAGCCTCCACGAGGGAGGCTTTCAGCGCGATTTTTCGTTTCTTTTCTTATGCGCAAAAGCCCCCGGATGTCAGGCGCTAAAGTAAAAAAAGAAACGGAAAATAGCAGCATTCATGCTTGCGTTACCTTGTCATGATTTCAACGGCACTATTGAAAAGCGCGGCGAGTAAAATGTCAATCTTTTGCGTGGCTTGCGGATAATAAAAAAGGGAGCAAGCTCCCTTTTTTACCTGACTTACGCCAGAGCTGATTTCGCTTTTTCAACCAGTGCCGTGAAGGTCACTTTGTCGAATACAGCGATGTCTGCTAGGATCTTACGGTCGATTTCAATGGACGCTTTTTTCAGGCCATTGATGAAACGGCTGTAAGAGATGCCGTTCTGACGTGCCGCAGCGTTGATACGCGCGATCCACAGCTGACGGAACTGACGCTTACGTTGACGACGGTCACGGTAAGCATACTGACCAGCTTTGATAACAGCCTGGAAGGCAACGCGGTATACACGAGAACGTGCACCGTAGTAGCCTTTAGCTTGTTTTAAGATTTTCTTGTGACGTGCGCGAGCAATTACACCACGTTTTACGCGAGCCATGGGACTCTCCTGTTTCTATATTCTGAGTTTTCCCTTCATCTTTCGTGCCGCAGCGGCGTTAACTGCCTTGCTGCAACCCGAAATCTATCGGGAGTGAAAAAATTAAACTTAAGCGTACGGCAGGCAGGCTACTACCAGGCCCAGATCGCCTTTAGACACCATGCCTTTCGGACGCAGGTGACGTTTACGCTTAGTTGATTTTTTGGTCAGAATATGACGCAGGTTTGCGTGCTTACGCTTGAAGCCGCCAGAAGCGGTCTTCTTGAAGCGCTTAGCCGCGCCACGTACAGTTTTAATCTTTGGCATTTTTACAAATATCCACTTCGCATTGTTAATAAAATGAACCAGACAGGCGAATAAAAATCCGCACAGCGCGAACGCTGCGCGGCATTTATTACTTGAAAGCCTACTGTTTCTTCTTAGGTGCGAGCACCATGATCATCTGGCGGCCTTCGATCTTCGATGGGAAGGATTCGACCACTGCCAGTTCACTCAGATCGTCTTTCACGCGGTTAAGCACTTCAATACCGATCTGTTGGTGCGCCATCTCACGACCACGGAAACGCAGCGTGATTTTGGCTTTATCGCCCTCTTCCAGAAAACGAATCAGGCTGCGGAGTTTTACCTGATAGTCGCCTTCGTCGGTACCAGGACGGAATTTAATTTCCTTAACCTGGATAACTTTCTGCTTCTTCTTCTGTTCCTTAGAAGATTTGCTCTTTTCATAGAGGAACTTGCCGTAATCCATAATACGGCAAACCGGCGGTTCGGCGTTCGGGCTGATTTCAACTAAATCTACGCCAGCTTCTTCTGCTTTCTCGATAGCTTCGCGCAGAGAGACAATGCCAAGTTGCTCGCCATCAACGCCAGTCAGGCGCACTTCAGTAGCGCGAATTTCGCCGTTGATACGATTAGGACGCGTCGGTTGTACTCGTTTTCCGCCTTTAATACCTTATTCCTCCAATTGGTGAAGATGTCGGCTGCGAATCTCTTGTTGCAGCTTCTCAACAAACACATCTACGTCCATGCTCCCGAGGTCTTTACCACGGCGGGTGCGCACGGCAACTTTGCCTGCTTCCACCTCTTTCTCACCGCAAACCAGCATGTAAGGGACGCGACGTAATGTGTGCTCGCGGATTTTAAAGCCTATCTTCTCGTTTCTCAAGTCTGCTTTGACACGAATGCCTGCATTCTGCAATTTCTTTGTCAATTCGCTGACATATTCTGCCTGACTATCGGTGATATTCATCACCACCGCCTGTACCGGAGCCAACCAACTTGGGAAGAAGCCAGCGAACTCTTCGGTCAGAATACCGATAAAGCGTTCCATAGAACCCAAAATCGCGCGGTGAATCATAACCGGTGTCTGACGATCGTTGTTTTCACCCACATAGGTGGCGTCCAGACGCTTCGGCAGCGAGAAGTCTAGCTGAACGGTGCCACACTGCCAGGCACGATCAAGACAATCGTGCAGGGTGAATTCAATTTTCGGACCGTAGAAAGCCCCTTCACCCGGTTGATACTCAAACGGAATCTGGTTTTCTTTCAGTGCTTCCGCCAAATCCACTTCCGCACGGTCCCACATTTCATCGGTACCGATACGTTTTTCCGGACGGGTGGAAAGTTTTACCACAATTTTTTCAAAACCGAAGGTGCTATACATGTCATACACCATACGGATACAGCTGTTCACCTCATCACGTACCTGATCTTCGGTACAGAAGATGTGAGCATCATCCTGGGTGAAGCCACGCACACGCATCAGACCATGTAAGGAACCTGACGGCTCATTACGATGGCAGCTACCGAACTCCGCCATACGCAGCGGTAAGTCACGGTAGGATTTCAGACCCTGATTGAAGATCTGGACGTGTCCCGGACAGTTCATCGGTTTGATGCAGTATTCACGGTTCTCCGAAGAGGTGGTGAACATCGCTTCTTTATAGTTTTCCCAGTGACCGGTTTTTTCCCACAGCACACGGTCCATCATGAACGGACCTTTGACTTCCTGGTACTGGTACTCTTTCAGCTTGCTACGCACGAACACTTCCAGCTCGCGGAAGATGGTCCAGCCGTCGTTGTGCCAGAATACCATACCCGGCGCTTCTTCCTGCATATGATACAGGTCGAGCTGTTTACCGATTTTACGGTGATCGCGTTTCGCTGCCTCTTCCAGACGCTGCAAATAGGCAGCCAGCTGTTTTTTATCGGCCCATGCGGTGCCATAAATACGCTGCAACATTTTGTTGTTGCTGTCGCCGCGCCAGTAAGCGCCGGAGATTTTTTGCAGCTTAAAGTGATGGCAAAAACGCATGTTCGGCACATGCGGACCACGGCACATGTCGATGTATTCTTCATGATGATACAGACCCGGACGGTCATCATGGCTGATGTTTTCATCAAGAATGGTGGTTTTGTAGCTTTCACCACGCGCGGCAAAGACGTCACGCGCCTCCTGCCAGCTCACCTTTTTCTTGATAACGTCGTAATTGGTCTCTGCAAGCTGGTGCATACGCTTCTCCAGCTGCTCAATATCTTCCTGAGTCAGGGTGTGGTCGAGATCGACATCATAATAGAAACCGTTATCGATCACCGGCCCGATGGCCATTTTGGTGTTCGGCCACAACTGCTTGATAGCATGACCCAACAGGTGCGCGCAGGAGTGACGGATAATTTCCAGACCCGCTTCATCTTTGGCGGTGATAATCGCCACCTGAGCATCGTCATGAATCAGATCAACTGCGTCCACCAACTCGCCATTCACGCGACCGGCAATACAGGCTTTGGCCAGACCCGGACCGATATCCAGCGCGATATCCATCACGCTGACCGGACGGTCAAAACTACGCTGGCTGCCATCAGGAAGAGTAATTACTGGCATTTCATATCCTTAATTGCAGTGGTAAGCCACACGAAAGCCTACATGCAACATTGAGTTCAATAAGAGTAACCCGGCGTGATGTCAGACCCACATTGTCGGAATGACGCCAGGGAAATAAAGCGCCGCAAATGATAACAGCTTTCTGCGGCAAGCAAAACCCGCAGAAAATGCGCTAAGCCTGCGCCAGCTAAAAAAAAACCGCTGCGCGGCACAGGCCAGGCAGCGGCGTTCACCTTCAGGTGATCTTACATAGCGTAAGTCAACTGGATGGTGGTTTTGGTATCGGTGCGATCCGGCGCAGATTCCGGCGGATTGTTGTTCCAGGTAACGTTGTAGGCCATCTTCAGCGCGAAGTGTTCGTTAATCGCGACCTGCAAACCGGTTTCTGAGTTCACCGTGGTGTCTTCACCGAAGCTGCTCAGCACAGAAACACCCTGGATGAACTTGGTAGTATCAGTCAGTTGCCACTGATAGCTTACCGCACCATAGCCCAGCGCTTTGGTTTCGTGGCCGCCATCATGGAAATCGTCATAACGCACACCCGGACCAAATTCAGCACGCAGCGAGTGCACCGGACCACTCAACAACTGACGACCGTAACCGGCAGTCAGCACGTCGCGTGAATCGTAGCCGTTGAAACGATCGCTCAACCAGCTAGCCTGACCAAACAAGTAGTCGGCGCTGTTGAGGTTATAACGTGAACGGCCACCGATATTGTAAGTCTCGGAAGAACGTTCATCGTTAGATGAGTTGTTGGCGGCGTTGCCCCACAAACTCCATGCGGTGTTGGTGCGATACCATGTCATTGAGGTTGCAGCACTGAGCGCGGAACTGGTGGTGTTACCCGTTTGCGCCAGGTAACCCGCTGACGCGCTGCCTTCAAACGGTTTTTTCGCCGTTGAAGGGTCATCCATGGAGGTGAAGACGGTGTTATCTGCAAATGCCTGGTGACAAAATGCTCCAGCAGAGAGCAAAAGAACAGCGGACAGCTTGTTAAAGGCTTTCATTTAAATGTGATCCGTACGGCGGTTTAAAAAGTGATGAGTCTGAAGAGTTTTCCCGGACGATCAACGCAATTTACGGTAAGTTTTGTAAATAAGTATGAAGTCACCGGAAAAGCCTGTTTTTGCGCTGAAGCCGCGCGCCAAATGGGATTAATCCCATTACCCGCGCGCATTATAGAGGGCAATTAGCGAAATAGCAGCTGAATTGCTACAAGAATTTTCCGAACCTGCTGGCGATGTTTTTTGACGCTCATCAATGTCAAATTGCTGCAAATTCGCTCAATCTGGTCCACTGGTCTACGCTGACATCTGTTTCGGAACAATGAGGTGAAAGATGAGCGACTTAAAGCGTTACATTGTGACCTTTCATTATCAGGAGAAGGGACTGAGCGACCTGCAATCCCTCAACAGCGAAATGCTTAACGCGGGCTATAACACCACGTTAAAAGATACCGAGGGACATCCGCATGAGCTGGGTACCAACAGTTTCGGAGTGGTCAGCGCGCTGGAGGAGCAGGCGCTGGCTGAACAGGCCGCCGGATTAGCTTCGGTAGCGCTGGGCGAAAAACCCGAGGTAGAAATCACCACACTGGAAGCGTTTTTAAAAGCACAACCCTGACGGGATGTGAAAAGCGCGCGCCGGTGCTGGTTTTGTTCATGTTTTGAGCGTTACAATTGAACTCAGGCAGCGAATAAAGAGGATTACCCCATGTGGTCAGCCATTAGTCGACTGTTAAGCGAATACGCCGGCGATGCCGAAATCACCGAACGTCACGAACTGCCCGGGGGCGATGTCCATCCAGCCTGGCGCATTCGTTACGGCAAACTCGACGTTTTCGTCAAATGCAACACGCGCGATATGCTCACCCTGTTCAGTTGGGAAGCGGATCAGCTGGCACTGCTGGCGCGTACGCATACCGTGCGCGTCCCAGAGGTTTATGGTGTCGGCAACGATCGTGACACCAGCTTTCTCCTGCTGGAATATTTGCCGCCTGAACCCCTCAATGAGCACACCGCGTTTCAGCTTGGTCAGCAACTGGCGCACCTCCATCAATGGAGCGAGCAACCCCAGTTTGGCCTCGATTTCGACAACAACATCACCACCACTCCCCAACCTAACAGTTGGTTGCGCCGCTGGTCGGTCTTTTTTGCCGAGCAGCGCATTGGCTGGCAGTTGCAACTGGCAGCGGAGAAAGGCATCAATTATGGTGACACTGACCTGATTGTTGATTGTGTGCAGCGCGCTCTGGCCAACCACCATCCACAGCCTTCGTTGTTGCATGGCGACTTGTGGCCGGCAAATTGCGCCGGTAGCCCTGCTGGGCCGTGGATTTTTGATCCCGCCTGCTACTGGGGCGATCGCGAATGTGATCTGGCAATGTTGAGCTATTACGCCGAGCTGCCACGGCAGATTTACGAAGGATATCATTCCGTATGGCCGTTGCCTGAAGGCTTCTCGCAACGTCAGCCGGTATATCAACTTTACTACCTGCTTAATCGCGCCAATGTGTTTGGCGGCAATTGGATGGACGAAGCGACGTTCGCCATCGGTCAGTTGCTGGATGAAGATGTGATGGGACAACGTCAGGCCAGACCGGCCTGACGCCTTACAGCAGTCCGAGCAGTTTCAGCACAAAGTAACCGGCAATCGCGATCACAATTGGCAGGATATATAACGGAAACACCTGCAATAAAATGGTGTGACGTGGCACATTAATTTTCTCCTCAAGCTGCGCCCGGCTGCGTCCTTCGTTGCCCTTCGCCTGCTCAAGAATTAACTGGTCCTCAATACCCTCTTTGATATGGCGCGACTGACGCCACATACGTGCGCCTGAAGCCTGCAACGCGATACCGACGAAAATCAAAAAATAGATAATCCAGAAACCGATATTGGTGCCGCCGTTGAATTCCGGCACCGGGGAGTTTTGCCAAAAGAAACTGAGAAACGGCGTGTTGAATTTCACCATATCAATCATCACATGCACAAAATCAAGCATCACCGCGTCAATACCCGGTTGCTTTTCGCTGTGCTTAAACATAAAGCCCAATACGGAGATGATGGTGGAAAGCAGCGCCGGAATAAAAATCACCCAGCCAGCCACTCGCTTAAGGATGGCGATGCGGCCAGCCTGTTGGTAAGTCATGGTGTCTCCCTGAACGGAATAAGATTTGCCCTAAGTCTACCTGTACTGCATCTTTTTTTCCTGAAAAAAGCGCAGCATGCTGGTTGCCTGGCATTCATGCTAAGGTAGGCCAAATTTCAAACGGAGCCGTTGTATGTCTTATCGTCGCCCTGTTCTGGCCGCCATTTTTGATATGGATGGATTGCTGATTGACTCAGAACCGCTGTGGGATCGCGCCGAACTCGATATTTTCGCCACGCTGGGGGTGGATCTCACCCGCCGCCACGAATTGCCAGATACCCTGGGATTACGCATCGATCAAACCGTACGCATGTGGTACGAAACGCTGCCGTGGAACGGCCCGGACCAACAGGAAGTGACGGACCGTATCATCGCACGCGCTCTTGAACTGGTGGAAGAAACTCGCCCTCTGCTGCCCGGGGTGGAACAGGCACTGCGTTTATGTCGCGACCAGGGTCTGAAAATTGCCCTCGCCTCCGCCTCCCCACTGCATATGCTGGAGCGGGTTCTGGAGATGTTCAACCTGCGCCATTATTTTGATCAACTCGCCTCCGCCGAGCATCTTCCCTACAGCAAACCGCATCCGCAGGTTTATCTGGATGCCGCCACACAATTAGGCGTTGATCCCCTCAACTGCGTGGCGCTGGAAGATTCGTTCAACGGCATGGTCGCCAGTAAAGCGGCACGTATGCGCTCCATCGTGGTGCCTGCGGCAGAACATCGTGATGATGCACGTTGGGCACTGGCGAATGTCAGGCTGGATGACCTTACCCAACTCGCCGCCGAACATCTACACGGTTAAGCGCCCAACAGCCCGCTCTCACAGCGGGCTTTTTTATGTCGATTTGATCGCCAACACAAATAAATAAAACAACGTTTCATTTTTATTGAATTCACATCCCATCCTGCCTAAGATGCCAACAGACCCGCATCGGGACCTATACCTTCTTTTATCCAGAGGCCTGAGATGGACATACGTCAAAGTATTCACAGCGAACATGCCAAAACTCTCGATACCGCCGCCCTGCGCCGCGAGTTCTTGATTGAAAAAATTTTCACCCCGGATGATTACACCCTGACCTACAGCCATATCGACCGCATCATCATTGGTGGCGTGATGCCGGTGACCAGGTCGGTGACCATCGGCAGTGAAGTGGGTAAGCAGTTGGGCGTGAGTTATTTTCTCGAACGCCGCGAACTGGGGGTGATAAACATCGGCGGCCCCGGCCTGATTGAAGTGGATGGCAAAACCTGGGAAATTGGTCACCAGGAAGCGTTGTATGTCGGCCAGGGCGCACAACAGGTGCTTTTTCGCAGCAGCGAAGCCAGTCATCCGGCGAAGTTTTATTACAACAGCGCCCCGGCGCATACCCACTATCCGGACAAAAAAATCACCCTTGAGGATGCCGTGAAAGCCACCCTCGGTGATGCCGCCACCTCTAACCGCCGCACCATCAACAAATTTATCGTGCCGGATGTACTACCAACCTGTCAGCTGACCATGGGCCTGACGCGTCTTGACGACGGCAATTTGTGGAACACCATGCCGTGCCACACCCATGAACGCCGCATGGAGGTCTATTTCTATTTTGATATGGCTGAGGACAGCGCGGTGTTTCATATGATGGGACAGCCGCAGGAAACCCGCCATCTGTTGGTACATAACGAGCAGGCGGTGATTTCGCCAAGCTGGTCAATCCATGCCGGTGTTGGCACCCAACGCTATACCTTTATCTGGGGCATGGTGGGTGAAAATCAGGTGTTTGATGACATGGACCACGTCAGCGTCAGCGCTCTGCGCTAGTGCCTAAGGAGAAGATAATGATTCTGAACGCTTTTCATCTTGAAGGAAAAATCGCGCTGGTCACCGGTTGTAACACTGGATTGGGTCAGGGGATGGCGATCGGTCTGGCACAGGCGGGCTGCGATATTATTGGTGTCAACCGCGCCGGACCGGATGATACCGCCGCCAAAGTTGAAGCACTGGGACGCCGTTTCTGGCCGATTCAGGCCGATCTGAGCCACCCCTCCATCGTGCCACAGGTGGTGGAACAGGCGGTCGCACTGGCGGGACGCATTGATATTCTGGTCAATAACGCGGGGATTATCCGGCGTGAGGATGCGCTGAACTTTAGCGAAAAAGACTGGGACGATGTGATGAATATCAACAGCAAGAGCCTGTTTTTCCTCTCTCAACAGGTGGCGCGACAATTTATCGCGCAGGGGAATGGCGGCAAGATCATCAACATCGCCTCGATGCTCTCTTTCCAGGGTGGAATCCGCGTGCCCTCCTATACCGCATCGAAAAGCGCCGTCATGGGGCTGACACGGCTGATGGCCAATGAATGGGCGAAGCACGGCATCAATGTCAACGCCATTGCCCCCGGTTACATGGCGACGAACAACACGCAACAAATCCGTGATGATGAGTCGCGCAGTGAAGAGATCCTCGCCCGTATCCCTGCCGGACGTTGGGGCGCACCGGACGATATGATGGGGCCAGTGGTGTTCCTCGCTTCCAGTGCATCGGATTACGTTCACGGCTATACGCTAGCGGTGGATGGCGGTTGGCTGGCGCGCTAAGCTGCTCTTTTCCCGCGTCATTCTGACGCGGGTATCGTCTTAAATTCACGCCTGGTTACAGCGTCACATATTCTCATTCACTGGATAAATCCCTATACTGGATGCATCGACAGTTTGCAGCCAGGTTTTATCATGACGGCCGAAGGCCACATCATTTTCGCCATTGCCAGTGCTATTTTTGCCAAGCGCGCGGAGCTCACGCCGGTAATGGCCAGTGCCGACTGGTGGCATCTGGTGCCGGCTGCACTGCTGACCTGTTTGCTGCCGGATATTGATCATCCCAAATCGGTGCTGGGACAACGTCTGAAGTGGCTTTCCCAGCCCATCGCTCGCGCCTTTGGTCATCGCGGTTTTACCCACAGCCTGCTGGCGGTGGCAGTAAGCTTGTGGCTGTTTCAGATTAATGTCCCCGCCAGTTGGCCCATCCCTGCGGATGTGTTGCAGGGCATGACTCTGGGCTATCTCAGCCATATTGTCGCCGATATGCTGACACCCGCTGGCGTTCCCCTGCTGTGGCCCTGCCGTTGGCGCTTTCGCCTGCCGCTGCTGAACAGCCAAAAAGGCAACCAACTGGAGCGCGCCCTTTGCCTCGCACTGGTCGGCTACGCGCTGTGGTTTCCACCTGGCTTGCCGTCTTTTGGTGCAAACGGCTGGCCTGAACAATTGTTCAACACCTTACAAAATGGCGTAGGCCGCATAATAAACAGTCAAAGCGCGCGATAATCAGACAAAAATCAGGATAAAGTTATAATCAATTCCATTTGGATATAAGCCTGCCCATTTATGAACTGTTAACATGCGCGGATTCCTTTCAGGAATCACCCTGTATTCCGCGCCTGAACATGCAGAGGCGCGGCAAATCTCTGGAGTAGAGCATGGATTTTCCCCTGATTATTAATCTCGTGGTGTTCGCCGCGTTGCTGGTGTTATTAGCACGCATTGGCAACGCGCGCTGGAGCCTGTCAAAACGCGTATTAACTGGCCTGGTGTTCGGCGTGTTGTTTGGTCTGGCGCTGCAAGCCATATACGGTGAGAACAGCCCGGTGGTGAAAGCCTCGATTGGCTGGTTCAACATTGTCGGCAACGGTTACGTGCAATTGTTGCAGATGATCGTGATGCCGCTGGTCTTCGCTTCCATCCTCAGCGCGGTGGCTCGCCTGCACAATGCCTCTTCACTGGGCAAAATCAGCGTACTGACCATCGGCGTGTTGTTGTTTACTACGGCGATTTCAGCGCTGGTAGGCGTGATGGTCACTGGCCTGTTTGGTTTAACCGCAGATGGCCTGGTGCAAGGTGCGCAGGAAACCGCGCGCCTGAACGCGATTCAGAGCAACTACATCGGAAAAGTGGCCGATCTGACCGTGCCACAACTGCTGCTCTCCTTTATCCCTAAAAATCCGTTTGCCGATCTCACCGGCGCTAGCCCGACCTCGATCATCAGCGTGGTGATTTTCGCCGCGTTTCTCGGCGTGGCGGCGTTGCAGTTGTTGAAAGATGACAAAGCGAAAGGCGAACGTGTGCTGGTGGCAATCGACACCCTGCAATCCTGGGTGATGAAACTGGTTCGTTTGATCATGAAGCTGACACCCTACGGTGTGCTGGCCCTGATGACCAAAGTAGTCGCGGGTTCTAACCTTCAGGACATCATTAAGCTCGGTGGCTTTGTTGTGGCCTCTTATCTGGGCCTGGCGATTATGTTTGGCGTGCACGCGCTGCTGCTCTCTTTCAACGGCATCAATCCGCTGCGTTTCTTTCGCAAAGTGTGGCCGGTGATTACCTTTGCTTTTACCAGCCGTTCCAGCGCCGCCAGTATCCCGTTGAACGTTGAAACCCAGACGCGTCGCCTTGGTGTGCCGGAATCCATCGCCAGCTTCTCGGCCTCCTTTGGTGCCACCATTGGACAGAATGGTTGTGCCGGTCTGTATCCGACCATGCTGGCGGTGATGGTTGCACCGACTGTCGGGATCAACCCGTTTGACCCGCTGTGGATTGCCACCCTGGTAGGGATCGTCACCCTCAGCTCAGCCGGTGTGGCCGGTGTGGGCGGCGGTGCCACCTTTGCCGCCTTGATCGTGCTGCCCGCGATGGGCCTGCCGGTAACACTGGTCGCGCTGTTGATCTCCATCGAACCGTTGATTGATATGGGCCGCACCGCGCTCAACGTCAATGGCGCAATGACCGCTGGCTCCCTGACCAGCCGCTGGCTTGGCCTGACCGACAAAAAAGTGCTGGAGAGCGACGACCACGCCGAACTGGCGCATCGTTAATTACCTGCACATCCCGTAGCGGCACGATGTATCGTGCGAGGTTCCACACCCGAAATCCGCGCGATAAATCGCGCCGCTACGCGTTCCTCTCCTCAATCTCTGGCAATCATGGCGCTACCGTCAGGAAAGTGTTAAGCATGGTAAATAGTGGAAAAACCAGCCACTTTCCGCTTGTGTTTTGCCGGTGAAAAGCCAATCCTGCTACCAGTCATAGCAGGAGAACTACCGATGAAAAAAGTTATCGCCTCCGTGCTGGCGTTAACCTTATTAACACCAGCCATCGCCCTTGCCCACCCAGGTCCGTGGGGACCCGGCCCAGGTCCTGGACCGCACTGGGGTGGACCAGGTCCATTACGTTTCTTACCCGATGCCGCGACAGCGGTGTTGATTGGCGGTCTGACCTATTATCTGTTGAATGGCAGCTACTATCAGCGTCAGGGCGATACCTACGTTGTGGTGCAGCCACCGCAGTCAGAGCCGGTAGCCGGTATGCGTGTGCTCGACTTCAACGGCAAGCGTTATTACGTGCAGGATGGTCATTACTATCAGCGCGATATCAACGGCAGCTATAACGAAGTGCCACGCCCCTACGGCTTGTAAGCCACAAACAAAAACGGCCCGTCACTGACGGGCCGTTTGCTATTCTGCAACCTTTACTGCGTCGCTTGCGGGTCGGTATCGTACTCTTTACAGCTCTGGAAGCCGTAGTTCATCACATGTCCCGTGTCGTTATAGCTGACGAAGTAAGTCTGGACTTTGCCATCGCGCTCACCCAGCACATAAGTCTGACAGGTGCCGCGCGCATGCACCATAGTGATCTCAGTAGACGGTGCCCCGGCAATCTGACGCACCTGATCACGGGTCATTCCTTTCTTCACATCCTTCACCACAGGTTTGGTCACGAAGCTCTCTGCGCGATCGTAAGCCGTACAACCAGAGAGTGCTGCCAGCGTTAACGCAGCAGCGATACATCCCAGCACTTTATTCATCTTGTTGTTCCTCATTACTGTGTCCATGTAACGCTAAGCCTGGAACATAAATCCAGATTAATCAATTTTATGGCAGCATATTCGGTTTGTTCCGAAGCGTCAGGATTGCGTAAAAGTGCCTGTGTTCCTTTGACAGGCTCCGTATAATCACCAAATGAGAATGAGCACTCTCAAAACTATTTTCAGGGCGGTTATGACCAGACAACGAGAAAATAATAAAGATGAACGCCACCGCCTGCGCCAGGATGAAATCATCCGTGCTGCGCGCGAATGTTTTCGTCGGGAGGGGTTCCATGCTGCCAGCATGGCGCGGCTGGCGTGCGCCGCCAATCTCAGCGTGGGGCAAATCTACCGGTACTTCCCCAGCAAGGACGCCATCATTGAAGAGATGGTGAAACGTATTGTCGATGGTCGCGTTGCCGCGATGCGCGATCGGGTCGACAGCGATCAAATCGCCACCACGCTTGCCTGGCGGGAAAGCCTGAACCCGGAAGATGAATTATTGATGCTGGATGTCGCCGCCGAAGCCGGTCGTAATCCACGCGTCGCGGCAATGCTCGAAGCGGCGGATGCCCGCATGTTCAGCCAGGCCCGTCACAAGATCCGCGCCAGTCATCCTGAACTGGGCGACGAACAGGTGGACGCCTGTGTCGAAGTACTGGCCGTGTTGTTTGACGGCACGGCCCTCCGCCGCCTGACGCCACAGAAAGCGTCAGCGGTGACCCTGCAACACCTTTATCAGAACCTGATTTCACACCTAATAAAGACAGAGGATAAATGACACCTGCACCTTCTAACCGTCTGGTTTATGCCATAACCCTTGGCCTGCTCGCTGCCCTTGGGCCGCTCTGTATCGATCTCTACCTGCCCGCCCTGCCTGAACTGGCACAGGACCTGCACACCGAAACCGCCACTGCCCAGTTAAGCCTCACCGCGACACTGGTAGGCCTTGGAGCCGGCCAGCTGCTGTTCGGTCCGTTGAGCGACAAATTTGGTCGCCTGCGTCCCTTACGCGTCTCACTGCTGCTGCTGTTTGTCGCCTCAATCGGTTGTGCCGTGGCGCAAGATATTAATCAACTACTGGTGGCCCGTCTGTTTGAAGGCCTGGCGGGGGGTGGTGGCGCCGTGCTGTCGCGTGCCGTCGCGCGTGATATGTATAGTGGCTATGAACTGACGCGCTTTTTTGCCTTGTTGATGTTGGTCAATGGTCTGGCCCCGATCGCCGCCCCGGTTCTCGGCGGTTTTATGCTAACTGTGCTGAACTGGCGTGGCATTTTTATGGTGCTGGGAGCGGTGGCCATTTTGCTCATCCTGCTGACGCGCTGGAAACTGCATGAAACTTTGCCCGAAGCAAAACGCAATCGGGGTTCCATTTTCTCCGCCTGGGCCGCGCTGGGTGAGGTATTTACCCATCGTTCATTTATGGGCTTCTGTTTAACGCAGGGTTTTATGATGGCGGGGATGCTCGCTTACATCGGTTCATCACCGTTTGTCCTGCAACAGATCTACGGTTTGTCTCCGCAGGCCTTTAGCTTCTGCTTTGCCGCCAACGGATTCGGTCTGATTATTGCTTCTCAGACCAGCGCCCGCCTGTGCCGACGTTGGGGAGAATACCGGGTACTGAAAGGTGGCCTGCTGCTGGCCTTTGTCGCCTCCGCCTGTCTGTTACTCGCGGGCATCCTCGGTGCATCGCTGCCGGTGATTCTGCTGGCGCTGTTCTTCACCATCGCCAGCAATGGTGTTATCGCCACCACTGCCTCATCACTGGCCATGCAAAGCCAGGGCCACCGCGCAGGCAGCGCCTCAGCAGTGATTGGCGTCACCATGTTCACACTGGGGGCCATCAGCGTACCGCTCACTGGTCTCGGTGGCACCTCGCTACTGAGTATGACTGGCACGATTTTTGGCTGTTTTATGTTGGCGATTGTAATGTTCCTGGTGTTGGCTCAGAAGCCAAAAAGCGCCTGATTTGCCAGCAAATAACCCGAACAACAAGCCATACGGCTTGTTGTTTTGGGCCAGCCGCGTTAGCTTTAGGAAATGATTCGCATTGTGCCGTCCGGCAACTGACTTGAGGAGAGGTTCATGTCACTGCAGCAGGAAATCATTGAAGCCCTTGGTGTTAAACCCGTCATCGATCCCCAGCAAGAAGTTCGCGTCAGCGTTGATTTTTTGAAGTCCTACCTGAAAACCAATCCGGGGATTAAGACCCTGGTACTGGGTATCAGCGGTGGTCAGGATTCCACACTGACCGGCATCCTGTCACAAACCGCCATTCGTGAACTGCGCGAAGAGACCGGTGATAACGACTACACCTTCATTGCCGTGCGTCTGCCTTATGGCGTGCAGGCCGATGAGCAGGATTGTCAGGATGCGCTGGCGTTTATCCAACCGGATCGGTCGCTGGTGGTCAACATTAAAGAAGCGGTGCTGGCAAGTGAGCGCGCCTTACAGGACGCGGGCATCACCCTGTCTGACTATATTCGCGGTAACGAGAAAGCGCGTGAGCGCATGAAAGCCCAATACAGCATCGCGGGGATGACCAAAGGCGTAGTCGTGGGGACGGATCATGCCGCTGAAGCCGTCACCGGTTTCTTCACCAAATATGGCGATGGCGGCACTGACATCAACCCGATTTTCCGCCTCAACAAAGGCCAGGGCAAACAGTTGCTGAAACTGCTGGGCTGCCCGGAGCATCTTTACCTGAAGCATCCGACGGCTGACCTCGAAGATAATCGTCCAGGATTACAGGATGAAGTGGCTCTCGGCGTGACCTATCAGCTGATTGATGCCTATCTGGAAGGCAAGACCATTGATGCGTCTGCTGCCAAAATCATTGAAGGCTGGTATCTGAAAACCGAGCATAAACGTCGCCCACCAATTACCGTGTTCGACGATTTCTGGAAAAAATAACCCCATCCGGCGTTTTCCAGTTCGGGACGGAAGACGCCTTTCATTGCCTTTTCTGAACGCTTTTATATGCCTGCACATTTGCCGCGCGCCACCCTGATCGGTTTAAGCGCGATTTTACTCTGGAGCACTACCGTTGGCCTGATGCGCAGCGTCAGTGAAGCCTTTGGCGCCACCGGTGGCGCAGCGCTGATTTATACCACCACGGCGATCCTGCTCTGCCTGACACGCGGCCTGCCGGATTTCCGCCAGATGCCAACGCGTTATTTGTGGGGCGGAGGGCTGCTGTTTGTCGGCTATGAAATCTGCCTCGCGCTGGCGATTGGTCTGGCGCAGGATCGTGCCCAGTCGCTGGAGCTGGGGATGATCAACTACCTGTGGCCCTGTCTGACCGTCGTGTTTGCCATTCCGATCAACCAGCAGCGCTTCCGCGTCTGGCTATGGCCGGGATTGTTGTTGTCACTGGCGGGCATTGTCTGGGTGCTACAGAGCCGCGGCGGCAGTTCATTATCACAGCTTGGGCATAATCTGCTGAGTAACCCGCTGGCGTATGGTCTGGCTTTTATTGCTGCTTTCGCCTGGGGGTTATACAACAACGTGACGCGCCGTTATGCCAACGGTAAAAGCGGCGTCAATCTGTTCTTTGTCGTCACCGCGCTGGCGCTGTGGTTCAAATTCGCCCTCACCGAACAGGTCAGCTCACTGCATTTCAGCCTGATCCCGGCGCTGGAGGTGTTATTTATGGGTGTCTCCACCGCGGTAGCCTACTCGGCGTGGAACCACGGCATTCAACACGGTAATCTGACATTACTGGCAACGGCATCCTACTTCACACCGGTGCTGTCGGCGCTGCTGGCGTCACTCTGGCTTGGCCTGACGCCCTCCCTGACCTTCTGGCAAGGGGTGCTGATGATCACCCTCGGCTCATTGATCTGCTGGCTGGCGACCCGTCGCCTGTAGCGGCTGGCGGAAAAACAGGCTCGCTGATATACTGGATGGACAACCAGTAACCGGAGTCCTCCTTGGTCAGACGAGCCACCAGTTACCGCCTTGAATTTGATGCGGCAGCCATTTACCAGTATCCCGAACATCTTCGCCAGTGGCTGGACGGTTTACCCAATCAGCCCGGCGTGTATGTCTTCCACGGCGAAAGCGATAACCTGCCGCTGTATATCGGCAAAAGCGTTAACCTGCGCAGTCGCGTGATGTCCCATTTCCGCACGCCGGATGAAGCCAGCATGCTGCGCCAGGCAAGACGTGTCAGTTGGATCCCCACGGCTGGCGATCTGGGTGCGCAGTTACTGGAAGCGCAGATGATCAAAACGCAACAGCCGTTGTTCAATAAACGCCTGCGCAAAAACCGTCAGCTCTGCTCACTCCAGCTTAACGACACCGTGCCGCAAGTAGTTTACGCCCGCGACCTCGATTTCTCCTGTACCTCAAACCTTTATGGTTTGTTTCGTAGCCGCCACGCCGCGCTGGAAAAGCTGAAAAGCATCGCTGATGAACAGCGCCTGTGTCACGGTTTGCTGGGGCTGGAGAATCTGCGCAGCGGCCGGGGCTGTTTTCGTGCCGCGCTTAAACGCTGTGCCGGCGCCTGCTGCGGCAACGAACCGCCAGAAGCGCATCAACAACGTTTGCAACAGGCACTGGAAGCGTTACGGGTGGTGTGCTGGCCGTGGTCCGGCGCGGTGGGAATGGTGGAACGCGGTATCGCCATGACGCAAATCCACGTTATTGATCACTGGTTTTGGCTGGGTTCGGTGAGTAGCGAAGCCGAAGCTCGCCAGCTACAACGCATCCCTCATGGCTTTGATCACGACGGCTATAAAATCCTCTGCCGCCCTCTGCTATCGGGTGAGTTCCCGCTGATCGAGCTGTAAAGCAAAACCGCCGACGCTGCCCAAAGCATCGAATGCGATGGACAACGTCGGCGGTCTCAAACCGTCAGGCTATGCGAATTATTCGCCATCAGCCGGTGGTGGCGGCATCTTACCATCGTGCGGGCGTTTCTCTGTCAGACGTTTCTCAAAGTTCGCGTTGAACTGCTTTTTCTGCTCCGGCGTCAACACGTTATAGAGTTTGTTCTGCGTTTCCATCATCGCCACAGCACGCTCTTTGGCATTAGCCGTCATTTTCTCTGCCTGCGCTTCGGCTTTCGCCCGGTCGAAGGTGTCAGAGGCAATCAGCGCGTGGTTAGCGCGACGCTCTTCCAGCGACGGACGTTTAAAGTCTTTGTGGCTTTCACGCATGATGTCATGCATCTGTTTTTTCTGGGCGTCGGTCAGGTTCAGACCTTTGAACATCATGTCCATACCACCATGACGCATCGGCGGCTTATGCATTGGTTTCTCGCTGCCGGCCGGCGGTGGCGTCAGATTGTCTGCCGCAGCATGGACGATATTGGCAGCACCGAGAGCCATCGCGGTAGCCAGGAAGAGGGAAGTCAGTTTACGCATAATATTGTCCTTACTTATCAGTTTCATGACGACAGCCTGTGTCGCGTCTTCGGAAACAAGCATACGACGCTGAACGTCAACTACTCAGAGGCTGAGTAAAGCCCTGAAAGCATAAAAGACAGATATCAGGCGATCATGGAGAGAATGAGAAGAAATGCGTGAGGAATTGCAAAAGAGTATGACGAATAAGGCAAAAAACGCAGGAATTAAGGAGGAGTGTAACGGTATTGTCGGCGTAACGAAAGGATAAATTGCGGCGCAGCAGCGCGATACATCGCGCCGCCACGACAGTCGTTATAACGTCAACGCCTGGGTTTGCTCATTCTCTTCCACCAGCATCAAGCCGGCACGCAATCCCGCTGCAACATTCGGGTTGGGAAACAAGACATACTCGCGTGCCTGCTGCACGTAGTAACGGGTATCTCCCTCTTCCGCCAACAACGTCCCTTGGGGAAAAGCGGTGAAGTTGAGGGTTTCCGCACCCATATGCAGCACAAAGTCTTCGCCATGCCGGGTGATTTGTTGCGCAACTTGATAATGGCGGGGCTGCGCCTGTACCTCTGGCAGTGCGCCTCCATATAACAACGCCGCCAGCGCCTGATATGCCGCGCTGAATTGAGTCAGATCGTTCTCACCAAACGGCAGCGCCTTACCCAGCTCCAGGGTACAACTGGCGGCGGCATAATGTTCGCAACTGAAATGGGTAAAGGTACCGCCGGGAGAACGATGGAATACCAACGCTTCCAGCCCTGCGACCGCCAGCCAGTGCATAAAATCCTGCGGCCACGGACGTTGATTGAGGGGCATCACGCCAAAGCGGGTATGGTAAGAACCACGGATCGCGGTATGCAAATCGAGATGCCAGCGTGTTTCAGTCGTCAGGCAGGTGTGCCAGAAGGTTTCCAACGCCTGCTCCAGCCGCAATGCACGCCGTGCCTCCGCCACATCAGACACCTGCTGCCAGCGGCCACCAAACAGACGATTGATATCATATTGCTGATAACGTTTGCCGCTGCGTAATGCCTGCGGATTACCCAACAGCACCAGCAGACGTACCGCCAGCGGTTTTTCGCCGCGCAGCAAGGGCGTCAGTAGCAGGTTCAGGATCTCAACAGGCGCGGTTTCATTACCGTGGATCCCCGCCGACAACACCAGCGCCTGCGACGTTGGGGTATGCGGGGTTAAGGACAGAATGCCCTCGTCCAGCCACTGCCAACTGAGGTGGGCGTTTTGCCCCTGACGCTCCAGTGGCACCCGACCAGACAATGTTTGTTGTAAAAAGTCCTGCATTCTTTCTCCTTACGTAAATCAAGGGGCGACATATGCGCCCCCGGCGTCAGCGCTGAAATGCGTAGACAGAGCCTAAGTCTAGCAGCTGTGTCAGTTCATCCAGTGCGTAGCGCCCTTCACGTAGCAATTGCGGATCGGCCAAATCCGCCTGGGTTAAGCGATCGCGATAATGGCGGTCGACCCAGTCATTGAGGACGCCAAACAGGCGGTCATTCATCAATACCGCCGGATTCAACGCCTGACGCTCCGCTTCCGTCAGTACCACACGTAACCGTAAACAAGCCGGGCCCCCGCCGTTGTACATACTCTCGCGCAGGTCAAACACCTTCAGTTCACGAATCGGCCCACCGCTCTCCACCAGTTCACTCAGATAACGCCATACGCCGCTATGCTGGCGTGACTCCTCCGGCAACACCAGCAGCATGCCGCCATCGGTCCGTTGCAACAGCTGGCTGTTAAACAGGTAAGTATTGACCGCATCGGCGACCGAAACCTTATTGCGCGGCACTTCAATCGCGCAAAAGCCGGGAATTCGCGTCTGCAAATCTGCCAGCAATTGGGGCTGATTGACAAAGGCGTCCTCATGACAGAAGAACACCTGCTGGTTACTCACCGCGATAACATCGTTATGGAACACGCCCTGATCGATAACCGCCGGGTTCTGTTGGGCATAGACCGTGCGTTCCTGATGCAGCTGATGCAAACGCGCCACCGCCTCACTGGCCTCTCGCGTCTGGCGTGCCGGATAGCGCGCCGGTTCTGTGCCTGATGACTTGCCCTCACGACCATAAACAAACAACTGCACCCCGGCATCACCGTAATCCGCGCCGAAACGGTTATGGTTAGCCGCCCCCTCATCGCCAAACAGCGCCACCTGCGGCAACGCATCATGGACGCTGAAATGCTGCGGATCGCGGAAGATAGCACGCAACAAATCGGCGGTTTCCGGCGCTTCAATGGCGCGATGGAATTTGTTGTTGAGGTTAGCCACGGTAAAATGCACACGCCCATCGGCGCTGTCGGCAGACGGTGAGACGGTGGCAGCGTTCGCTACCCACATCGCCGAAGCGGAACTGGCGGCCGACAGCAGTTGTGGTGCCTGTTTCGCTGCCTGTGCCAGCACCTGTTCATCACTGCCGCTAAAACCCAACTGCCGCAGCAGTGGCAGATTGGGACGTTCGTGTGGCGGAATCACCCCTTGCACATAGCCCATATCGGCCAGTGCTTTCATCTTCAGCAGCCCCTGCTTCGCCGCGAGACGCGGGTTGGAGGGCTGCAACTGGTTGCGTGTCGAGGCTTCGTTGCCGAAGGATAATCCGGCGTAATGGTGCGTCAGCCCCACCAGGCCGTCAAAGTTGGCTTCAAAGGCTTTCATTTCGCCGCCCCCGCCGCAGAGAAATCAAGACCTGGCGACAGCGTGCCCGGCAGATCAAGACTGGGGCTCTCCAGCGAGGCCATCGGCCAGGCACAATAATCCGCCGCATACCAGGCGCTGGCGCGATGGTTACCGGAGGCACCAATGCCACCAAACGGTGCGGAACTGGCCGCGCCGGTCAGCGGTTTATTCCAGTTAACGATACCCGCGCGGGCTTCCAGCAATAACTGATCGAACTGCGCGCGATCAGGTGAAATCAAGCCACAAGAGAGGCCATAGCGCGTCTGATTCGCCAGGCGAATCGCCTGTTCAAAGTTGTCATAGCGCACCACCTGCAACAGCGGGCCGAACACTTCTTCATCCGGTAACGCACGCACCTCTGTCATATCAATGATACCCGGCGTAATGATGGCGCTGTCGCGATCGGGCCAGTGCATCCCCAGCAACACGTTGCCTCCCAAATCCACACGCTTTTGCCAGGCGGCAAAAATCTGCCCGGCAGCGGTTGGGGAGATCACGCTACCCATAAAGGGTTGAGGCTCGGCATTCCAGGCCGCAGGTTGCAAGCGGGCACTGACCTCGACCAGACGCTGTAAAAAGGCATCGCCCGCCGCCCCCCGTTTCACCAGCAAACGACGGGCACAGGTACAGCGCTGCCCGGCAGTAATAAACGCTGACTGGATAGCGATATGCACCGCGCCATCAATATCCGCCGGATTTTCGACGATCAAAGCGTTGTTGCCGCCCATCTCCAGTGCCAGCATTTTTTCCGGCTGCCCGGCAAATTGCCGATGCAGGTGATAACCGGTTGCCGCACTGCCGGTAAACAGCAGGCCATCAATCTGGGTTTCCGCCGCCAGCGCCTGGCCGGTATCGCGACCGCCCTGTACCAGGCCAAGTACCCCGGCGGGGATACCGGCTTTTTGCCACAGTTGCACGGTTTTTTCCGCCGTCATCGGCGTGAGTTCGCTTGGTTTAAACACCACGCAGTTACCCGCCAGCAAGGCAGGTACGATATGGCCGTTCGGTAGATGGCCCGGAAAGTTATACGGACCGAAGACCGCCAGCACGCCGTGTGGCCGGTGACGTAGCGAGCTTTCTCCCTCCGCCGTTTCGCCGGTGCGGGTATGGTATGCCTTTATCGAAATGGCGATTTTGTTGATCATCGCCTGCACTTCAGTCAGCGTTTCCCAACGAGGTTTACCGGTTTCACGAGCGATCGTCTCAGCCAGTTCATTTTTATGCGCGTCCAACTGACGTCCAAAGGCTTCCACCAACGCCTGGCGCTCGGCAAAAGGCTTACGTGCCCAGTGTGGAAATGCGGCGCGCGCCGCTTCACAGGCCGCAGCAACCTGTGAAGCTGACGCGGATTTGCCCTGCCACAGGGTTTCACCGCTGACCGGATTTTGTTTGCTAAAGGCTTCAGCGCCGCCGGTCAGCCATTGACCGTTAATAAAATGCGTCATGCTTTTTTCTCCTCGCGACCCAACGTGACCACACGCAGGTTGTCGCCATAAGCACAGCTCAGCGCATCACGCTGACTGTCGTTGAGGCGCACGCGACCGGAAGCGATATCCACCGGCAGCAGCGCCACGCGAAACTGTTGATAATCGAGGTTAGCCACCAGACACAGCGGCCACTCTTCACTGGCTTCACCGGCCACCGCCGTCAGCAACTGACTTTTACGAATGGCGCGGATGCGGTCAATTTCACACTCCAGCGTCGGACCGCCGTCGAAAATGTCGACATAGTTGAGGTAACGAAACCCTTCGGCTTCCAGCACTGCGCGGGCGGGCGCAGTTTTCGGATGCACCACGCCAATCACTTTTTGCGCTTCTTCACTCAGGTAATGGATATATAACGGATGTTTGGGCATCAGTTCGGCGATAAAGGCTTTCTGACCGGTGCCACTCAGGAAATCAGCCTTGCTGAACTCCATCGAAAAGAAGCGACTGCCAACGCTGTCCCAGAAAGGAGAATGGCCCTGGTCATCGCTGACGCCTCGCATCTCCGCAACCACATGTTTCATAAAGCGATCGCGGAAATTAGCCATAAACAAAAAACGCGATTTGGACAGCAGATAGCCATTCTTACCATCGCGATAGTCGGGATCGAGAAACAGCGTGCACAACTCACTGCTGCCGGTGTGGTCGTTACTCAGCGACAGCGTCGGCAGACTGGCATAGACATTCAGCTCTTTCGATGCATGCACCTGAGTGCCAACACGGAAGTTGTACCAGGGATCCTGCAAACCGACCGCAACTTCGATGGCACAAATGCCCACCGCACGATTGTCTTCGCTGTCAGCCAGCACAAACACATACCCCTGCTCGGCACGCGGCAGCGCCCCCTGCCAGGTCTGCAAGGAACGTTCGATACGCGCCTGCAAGGTCGTGCTATCCGCCGGTAGCGACGTCAGGCCGCCACCGGTTTTGCCCGCCAGCGACAGCAACTGCGCAAGGTCGTCACGTTCGACGGGGCGGATTACCATCATGATGCTGCTCCTTTGAGCACGCGTTCACAGGCACGGGCGAAACGCGCCAAACCTTCTTTGGCTTCCTGTTCGCTGATATTCAACGCCGGGGCAAAGCGCACCACGTTGGCACCGGCAATCAGTACCATCACGCCCTCTTCCGCCGCAGCGAGGTTAAACTGCTTGGCTTTACCAGCAAAATCATCATTCAGCACGGCACCAATCAGCAGACCCAGACCGCGAATCTCTTTAAATAACGGCAGACGCTGATTCAGTTCCTCCAGCGCCGTGACGAACCACTGATGGCGTTCCGCAACCCCGGCCATAAACGCAGGCTGGTTTATCAACTCCACCACTTTGCCACCGACAGCACCAGCCAGCGGGTTACCGCCGTAGGTGGTACCGTGCGTACCGACACCCATTACCAGCGCCAGATCTTCGCGTGTCAGCATGGCACCAATCGGGAAGCCACCTCCCAGCGCTTTCGCGGTGGTGAGGACATCCGGAGTCACGCCGTAATGCATATAGGCATACAGGGAACCGGTACGCCCCATGCCACTTTGCACTTCATCAAAGATCAGTACTGCATGATGCTTATCACACAGTGCGCGCAGACCGCGCAGGAAAGCCGGGTCAGCCGGTACCACACCACCTTCGCCCTGAATCGGTTCAACAATCACCGCGCAAGTGTGGTCATTGATCATGGCTGCCGCAGCTTCCAGATCATTAAAAGGGGCATGCTGGATATCAGGCGGTAACGGGGCAAAATCGCGGGAATACGCAGGCTGTCCCCCGGCGGTGACGGTAAACAGCGTGCGTCCGTGGAAGGCGTTATTAAAGGCGACGATGCCACTTTTCTCCGCGCCAAAGCGATCATGTGCCACTTTGCGTGCCAGCTTGAGTGCCGCCTCGTTGGCTTCGGCACCGGAGTTACAGAAAAACACCCGGTCTGCAAAAGTCGCGTCGATCAATTGCTTCGCCAGGCGCAAAATCGGTTCATTGGTGTAACCGTTACCGGTATGCCACAGTTTGCTGGCCTGTTCCTGCAACGCCTGTTGCAACGCCGGATGCGCATGCCCGAGAGCATTGACAGCAATTCCTCCGGCAAAATCGATGTAATCTTTGCCCTGCTGATCCCAAAGCGTTGAACCTTCGGCACGCACCGGTACAAACGCAGCGGGTGCATAAACCGGCATCATCCATTGATCGAAATCGTGACGTGAAACCTGCAGTGACATAGCCCTTTCTCCTGCTCCACACCAGGTGAAGCCTTTGTTTTAAAATTGTTAAAAACCGGTGACTTTCAGCTTAACTGTATATTGCAGTAACCGTGCCAGCCAGCGGAAAAAATGCATAAACGGGTTTCACCAACGAAATATCAATGAGTTAACACCAGCACCTATTCACTTTAACTGCATAAAAAGTGAATAACCGTCTGATGGCGTCTATATGTCAGAGAATTCTTAAGCGGATTTATGCATTCACAAAATGAAATATTGCTTTTGTGATCGCCGAGGAAATATTTCGCCAGAATGACGCAGTGCAAGCACCAAAATGGTTCAGACTGAACCATAACAGTGCACAAAAGTGCGATAGTGGTGCGTGGAAATAACCACACGGAATGGTCATTTTTAATACAAAAGCCAACAAATAAATAACACCTTTGCGTTTTATTTCGCCACTACTCTTCTCCGTATGAACCTAATAATGTTAGTGACTAAGGTTATTATAATTTTAGAAATAACCAGAAACAGTATGTTTATAGAAAAAGTGATCATACTAATTATTATCAGGCTCAGCGTATTTGTTATTGAACAAAAACACATAGGCTTGTGCTATTTACGAGCATCAAAAAACCTATTAGACACAAATAATCAAAAAACATATAAACAAATAAAATCATTTAGTTATATATTAATTTAATGTTAACAGCGTCATGATTAGAGATAAGTAAAAACAATAAACAATCCCACATAATGGAATTGAAGATTAAATTTCGCACAAAAAGCCAACTAGAAATATTTAGTTACATTTATTGCACTTTCGATCTTTAACCTTTTGTGTCATTTTCATTTCGCCCCATTGCAGGGCAACAATTAAAAAATAACACAGGGTAAAAAATTAAATGATGAAGCGCACTTTACTGGCAGCAGTAATGCCGTTACTGCTGGGACTTTCTACGGCTCAGGCCGCCGAAATCTATAACAAAGATGGCAACAAACTCGACCTGGTCGGCAAAATTAACGTTTCACACCTGTTTTCCGATGACAGCAGCAACGATGGTGAAACGTCCTCTTACACCCGTCTGGGCTTCAAAGGCGAAACCAAAATCACTGACCAGCTGACCGGCTATGGTTTCTGGCAGTACCAGTACAGCCTGAGCCGCTCTGAAGGTGGTTCTGATTCACAAACCGGTAACCGTACCCGTCTGGGCTACGCCGGTCTGAAATACGGTGAGTTCGGTTCACTGGATTACGGCCGCAACTATGGGCTGGTTTACGATGCTCTGGGCTACACCGACATGCTGCCATTCTTCGGCGGTGACTCTGGTTACACTGACGCCTTCCTGTCTGGCCGTTCAACTGGCGTGCTGACCTGGCGTAACAAAGATTTCTTCGGTCTGGTGAAAGGCTGGAATATTGCTGCGCAGTACGAAGGCAAAAACGACCGCACCAGCTACTCCGACATCGCAGTACGTCGTTCTAACGGCGACGGTTTCGCCCTGTCGACCTCGTACGATTTCGACTTCGGTCTGAGCGTGGTGGGTAGTTACGCCAGCCTGGATCGTACTGAAACCCAGAACGCCGCCACCCGTGGTCACGGTGACAAAGCGCAGCACTGGGCTACCGCAATCAAATATGATGCTAACCAGATTTACCTGGCGACCATGTATGGTCAGACCATGAACGCTACGCCGATCTCTGGTGGCTTTGCTAACAAAGCTGTCAACTTCGAAGCCGTTGCGCAGTACCAGTTCCTGAACGGTTTCCGTCCGTCTGTGGCTTATGTCTCTTCCAAAGGTAAAGACATTGAAAGCATCGGTGATGCGGATATCGTGAAGTACACCTCAATTGGTGCCACTTACTACTTCAACAAAAACATGTCCACTTATGCGGAATACCGCATCAACCTGTTGAAGGACAACAACCCGCTGGGTCTGGCGACCGACGACATCACTGTTGTGGGTCTGGTGTACCAGTTCTAAGGGCGTTTACCCTCATTGCACATCCGGCCTGTGTCAACCGGATGCTAAAAGGGCAGCGAAAGCTGCCCTTTTCTTTGCTCTGGCTACGGCTCCAACAGGTCAAACCGGTTATCGCTCGCCGACTCCATTTCAAACGGTTGCTCAACCTGCAAGGTAATCCAGTTTGACGTCACACGCTGTTGCTTGCTGTCTGCTAACGTAACCGCGAGGCGATAGCTGTTGCTGGCACCCGGCGTGCTATCCCATGCAGGCATAATAATGCTCCAGCCCTGGGGATCCTGATTATTGGCAGGTGGCGTCAGGCTCAGCGCCTGAGTATCACCCTGCCAGCTCACTCCCGTAATGGCATTGGCAGCGCGAATTTGCAGTTTCAATGGCAGGCTTTCCCCCGCATTCAATTGCCACGGTGGCGTCGCGAGAAAAACCGTCAACGTTTTGCGCTGGCGATATTCCAACACCGGCGTGTAGTTGCGCGTCACCGTATCATAGCGACTGCCGCGCAGTGAGCGGGCTGCCGCCACGTTATCGGCGCTCAGTTGCTGACTTAATGCCACACCAAAGCGATAGTTGAGGCGCAGTCCGAACTGATCCTGGCTCTCCCCTTCACTGCTGGTTTTGTGGCTGGCGGAAACGGTGACCAGCGGCACCGGGGTGTAGGACAACCCGAAGGTAAGCGCCGATGGATTGTGATAAAGGGTACCGGAATTAAACAGATCAACATCCTGCCCCAGATACTGCTCCCAACTGACGGAAACGCCCAGCTGGCGATAAAATGGCAGATAACCCTGAGTGGTGAAATCATAGCCGCGAGCCATACGCTGTTGCTGCGTGGAGTCGCCATTATGCCAGCCGGATAACGGATAATAGTAATTGGCTGAAAAACGCAGATAATCCGCCCAGGCCTCGGTGCCCAGGGAGCCGCGCTGCAAGCGACTGGTAAACATATGGTCAACAAAGGCGTTGTAACCCAGCAGCCAGTTACCGGCAACCCAACGCTGGCCCAGCCCGGCATTACCCACCAACCCATCATCGGTTTGATGAAATCCCAGTTGGCTGAAGGTAAGGTAGCGATTGCGGTCAGCCCACGGGGTGAGCAATTCAGCCCCACTCCCGGTGAAACTGCCGTTCATATCAACAGCAAAATCGATTTGCGCGTTGCCATAGGGGGAAAGTAACGACTCCCCTTCGCTCGACACCCGCTGTGCCACCTCTTCACGAAAATGATTAAACGCCCAGATCCCGGCCTGATGACCAAAGGTCGTGTCGCTGCTACTTTCACTGGCTTCACCAATGCTTTTGGCCATATCGGCCAGCCTTTGGGAGAAATTGCTGCTGTCGCTTTGGTAACCCAGCGCGGGGAGTGCCGCGGCCATTTTTTGAAAACGCGTTGCATCGCTGAATGGCGTGTCAGAGATCGCAGCCTCGCGGGTGAACGCCTGAACGGCAGGCATCACGGAGAGCAGTGCTATCGCACCGAGGACGAAACGTTGGGATAAGGACAATAAAACAGCAGGTAGCATGGGCAAAATCAGGGTTCAGTTCAGGTAAAAATCAGAGGTCCATCACAAAGTCACTTCTTTTTACCTTAACATATTCCTGCGTTTTCGCAGCCTCATGCAGTCTGATTACGGCTATGGGTGGATACTGCCGGTGAATTTTGGTGTTGCTGGATTCGTAGCGGCGCGATTTATCGCGCAGGCTGCCATTGCTGGCAACCTGCACGTACGTTTAAGAAAAAATCAAACCGCCATCGACGTTAATGGTTTGCCCGGTGATGTAGCGCGCATCATCAGACGCGAGAAAGGCCACCAGCCCGGCGACATCCTCCGGTTGCCCGGCACGCTTCAGCGGAATATTCTCCACCCATTCGGCCATCAACTCGCCTTTACCGTATTGTTTCCTTTCATTGCTGAGGATTTCGCCCCACACCCGGTCGTTGTAATCCCACATCTCGCTTTCAATGATGCCCGGACAAAAAGCGTTAACGGTGATGTGCCAGGGTGCCAGTTCCAGCGCCAGACTTTGCGTGATACCTATCACCCCCATCTTGCTGGCGGCATAATGCGGGGTGTAGATAAACCCCTGTCGCCCCTGGCCGGATGAGGTGTTGATCAAACTACCGCCCCCCTGCTTCACCATATATTTCGCGGCCTCGCGACAGCACAACCAAACGCCGGTCGTATTCACCGCCAAAATCTTTTCGAAATCACTTTTAGGCATGGTGTCAAAGCGATCAATGGTGATGACACCCGCATTCTGAATGGATACATCAATACTGCCAAAGCGTTCTGCCGCCTGCTGATAAAGCT
Source organism: Pantoea phytobeneficialis (assembly GCF_009728735.1). NCBI lineage: Bacteria > Pseudomonadati > Pseudomonadota > Gammaproteobacteria > Enterobacterales > Erwiniaceae > Pantoea > Pantoea phytobeneficialis. Next base: position 1,842,739 of record NZ_CP024636.1, on the reverse strand, counting down.
GTTGTACCTGCGCCTCGTCAGTGACGTCCACCTGAAGTGCCAGGATCTCGCTACCGTACTGCTGCGTTAACTGCTTCGCCGTGGCAAACACCCGTTCTGCATTCGACACCATGACCAGCCGCGCACCGTCGCGCGCAAATCGCGCGGCAATGCCCGCACCAATGCCACGACAGGCACCGGTAATCACCACTGTCTTTCCACTAAAATCGCGCGTCATATTGCCTCCTGTTATCCGTGTGTGACTTCAGACAGGGCGGCTGATTGCTGCTTTTTTTCATGCCTGCGCAGCAGCACCACCTTGCTTTGTAATTTTTGCTGGAACTGATCAATCACCACCGCCGTGACAATCACCAGGCCTTTGATCACCATTTGCCAGAAATCACTGACCCCCATCATCACCATGCCATCGGCCAGAAATACGATGACAAATGCCCCGATAATCGAGCCAGATACCCGGCCACGCCCCCCCGCCAGCGCCGTTCCCCCCAACACCGTGGCACCAATCGCATCCATCTCAAACATATTGCCGGTCATCGGATGTGCGGTTTGCAGCTGTGAAGCCACCACCAATCCCACCAGCGCCGCACACAGGCCGGAGAAAGCGTAAACAAACACCTTTACTTTAATGATCGGCACACCCGCCAGGCGTGCAGCGGATTCGTTGCCGCCAGTGGCATAGATATAGCGCCCAAGGGGGGTCTTGCGAGTCAGATAGAGGCCAAGCAGCAGAAAGCCCACCATCAGCCAGATAGGGATGTAAATACCCAACACCGTGCCGGAACCGAGCAACGCAAAACCGGTATTACCTAACGCGGGCATCCCCACCAGATTGGCGTAAGTGCTGCCGTCGTTGAACAACAACGCCGATCCGCGTGCGACATACATCATGCCGAGGGTGCAGATAAAGGGAGCCACACCCAGACGCGTCACGACCGTGCCATTTATCAATCCCAGCAGCACGCCAAACAGCGCCACCACCAGAATCACCTCCGGTACGTTGAAGAACATCACGTTGCCGCCCCACAATGGCAGGCCATTAGTGAGTAACGCCCCGGCCACCATGCCACAAATCCCGGCGACCGCCCCCACCGACAGATCGATACCCCCCGTCAGGATCACCAGCGTCATGCCGATGGCCAATAAACCGGTAATCGCCACATGTTGGGTCATGATCAGCAGGTTGGAGGTGGTCAGAAAGTTCGGCACCATCAGGCTGAAAAAGCTGATGACAATTAATAAGGCAATAAAGGTACGCGCCTTCAGCAGATACATATAAAGCAAATATTTCTGATTCATGATTTTCTCCGGAAGGCTCAGTCATGCGGTGTCGAAGCGCTGATCAGGGCTTCCCTGGTCGCTTCACGTCGTGGCAGATCGGCGGTGATGCGGCCATCGGCCATCACCAGAATGCGGTCTGCCAGCGCCATCACCTCATCCAGTTCGGAAGAGGAGAACATCACCGCCAGCCCTTGCTGCGCCAGGTTGCCAATCAGGTGGTACACATCGGTTTTTGCCCCAACATCAATGCCGCGTGTCGGTTCATCCAACAGCACCACCTGGGGACCGGTCATCAATGCTTTGCCCAGTACCACTTTCTGCTGGTTACCGCCGCTGAGTGAGGTAATTGGCAGTTCGGGGTCGCTGACTTTAATCGCCAGATGGCCGATCATTTCATCCACCCGCCGCTGCTCCTTTTGCGGGCTGAGCAGACGCAGCGCACGACGAAAACCGCGCAGGCTGAGTTCCGTCAGCGTCATGTTGGCGGTGATCGACATCAGTTGCACCACACCTTCGGTCTGGCGATCTTCCGGCACCAGGGTGATGCCTTTTTTCAGCCGCTGCTGGAAATTTTGCCGGTCGAGGATTTCCCCGTTCAGGCTGACGCTACCCGACTGGCAATGCATCATGCCAATCAGCCCCTTAAACAATTCGGTGCGCCCGGCGCCCAGCAGACCGTAGATACCGATCACCTCACCTTTACGTAGCGAAAATGAGACGTCGTTCAGCTTGTAGCCACCGTTCTGATGCAGCGCCGTCAAACCGCTAACATTCAGTACCGTGTCGCCCTGGGGGGCTGGCTGGTAATCAAAATGCTTTTTCTTATCACCCACCATCTGCTCGATGATCCACGGGATTGACGCATCACGAACTTCACGCTCGCTGATAAAACGCCCATCACGAAAAATGGTGATATGGTCGCCAATCTCCATCAGCTCCTCCAGCCGATGTGAGATATAGATGATGGTCACACCGCGTCGCTTCAGCTGTTCAATCACGTTGAACAGCACCTTCACTTCCGACTGACTGAGCGCGCTGGTCGGCTCATCCATAATCAGCACCCGCGTATCTTTCGACAGTGCACGGGCAATCTCCACCAACTGCTGATGCCCAATGCCCAGTTCCCCCAATGGGGCATAGGGATCGACATCCAGCTCCAGCCGCTCCAGCAGCGATTTCGCCAGCGCGTACTGATATTTTTCGTTGATCACCCCACGCTGGAGAAACTCGTTGGCGATAAAGATGTTGTCCATCACATTCATATTCGGGAACAGGTTCAGCTCCTGAAAGATAATGCTGATGCCGTGTTGTTCGGCCTGATGGGTGGAGTGCAGCGAAACCGGTTGACCATCCAGCAAGATTTCGCCAGAGGAGGGTGTTTCCACCCCCGCCAGCATTTTCATCATGGTGGATTTACCCGCCCCGTTTTCGCCAATTAACACGTTCACCTTATTGCGATAAACGCGATAATTGACCTGGTCCAGGGCGGTGACGCCTGGATAAATGCGCGAAACATTACGGGTTTCGATAATCACATCCGACTGTTCGGCGGGCTGAAGATTTTGCATCGCCATCTCCTTATTGCCGGGTGATTTGCGCCGGGGTGATATCCGGGGCCTGTTGCGGAATATCCCAGCTGCTGAACACGCCAGCCAGCGCCACTTTATCGCCCACCTGCGGTTTAAACCCCTGCATCATGTTCGAGGCCTGCTGGTTGATGGCCCGTCCATAGTCACCAAACAGCACCTGATCATTGAAATCCTGATAGCTGGCGCCTTTATACACATCACGCAAGGCGGTGCCGCGAATAATCGGCCCCATCTGCACCGTGACCTCTTCACCGGAACTGTCTTTCACCGTCATTTTTCCACTGCGCGAGGTGGTGTTCACCGCCGTCACCTCCCCCTGTACGCTGACGCTGAATACACAGGGGTTCTCTTCCTGGCTGCGATAACCATAAGTTTTACAGGCAGCGTCAAAATCCTTCGCCGACTGCAATTCTTTCATCAATTGCGCAAGGGGCTTAGCCTCATGCGCCACCTGTGGCACCAGCTTCTGCTGCCACGTTTGTGGGATATTCGCCATCTGCGGATTGGGGGGATTTTTCAGGTCGGCCAGCTCCTGCTGCGACACAATGCGGCAACCGCTGAGGATCACGACAGGAAGCAGTAGCCAGAGTCGTCTGTACATCACATTCTCCCTGGCGCCCGGCACGCGGGCGCACCTGTACGTAATTAAGATTTGTAATTAAAATCCTGCACGTTTTTCGCATTGTCCGGCGTGATCAGAATGCCGCGGAACATCACACGTTGTTTCTCGGGTTTCGCGCCCTTCTGGATATAGTTATCAAGATCCGTCACCCCTTCTGCCGCAATCGCCTGTGCCTGTAACATCACGGTGGCTTTTAATGAACCCGCTTCCACCGCATCGCGCTCATCGTTGCTGCCGTCAATGCCCACCACGATGACATCGTTACGCCCTGCCGCTTTCAGCGCAGCGATGGCCCCCAGCGCTACCGGACCGTTGCCACAAATCACCCCTTTCACATCCGGGTGCGCCTGCAAGATGCTGTCCATAATGCGTTTGCCGTCAATCAGGGTGCCTTTGGCATCCTGGCGTGCCACGCTTTGCATATCCGGGTATTGGTCAAGCACCTGATGGAAGGATTTAGAGCGGGTAACGCAGTTGTTATCTGCGAGATTACAGGTCAGTTCAGCGTATTTGCCTTTTTCACCCATCTTCTCGACAAACACGTTGGCAACATCAGAACCGGCCTGGAAGTTATTGTGGGTAATCTGCACCAACGCCACATCATCCACTGGAATTTCACGGTTAATCAGCACCACCGGAATACCGGCATCTTTGGCCTTTTTAATCGCGGCCACGCTGGCGGTGGAGTCGGCGTTATCCAACACGATACCCTGCACTTTTTTACCGATAGCGGCATCGATCAGTTCACTCTGCTTTTTCACATCTTCACCATGCGATAGCACGGTGGTTTTGTAACCAAGCGCCTGCGCCTTAAGGTTGGCCCCTTTGGCTTCAGATGCGTAATAAGGGTTATCCAGTGAATTCACCAAAATCATGATGGTGCCTTTATCCGCCGCGAGGCTGGCATGCGAAACCAGGCAACCGGCAAGAGCAGTAAACAGCAGGGTACGGGTTTTCATGGTGATGTCTCTCTTTGTAATTATTACATTTGCAGGGTGTCGCCTTCTCTGGTGCAGGCGCGGAATTACCAAATGGTGAAACCACCGTCGATCATCAGATCGGCACCGGTGATCATGTCGCTGCCGTTGCTGGCAAAAAACAGCACGGCCGCAGCGATTTCGTCGGTGTAGGCAAAACGCCCCAGCGGGATCAGGGTTTTCATTTTTTCCCCTTTCTCACCACGCCAGGCTTTTTCCCCCATTGGCGTCAGCACCACCGTCGGTGACAGGGTGTTGACGTTGATGCGATGCGGGGCGAACTCTTTCGCCATCACTTTGGTCATTCCCAGCAGACCGGCTTTGGCTGAGGTGTAGGCCACATGGTTATCAATGGCGATGGACGCCGCTTGTGAGGCGATATTAATAATTTTGCCGCCCTTACCCGCACGCACCATGCGTTTGCCCGCCGCCTGTGAACAAAGGAAAGGCCCGGTGAGGTTGACGGCGATCTGCTTCTGCCATTCGGCAAAATCGGTTTCCAGTACCGGCTGCAACATGACGTAGCCCGCGCAGTTCACCAGGATATCGAGTTGGCCGTAATGCTGCTCCACGGTCGCGAACGCCTCTTCCACCGAGGCAGGATCGGTAACATCACAGCAGACCAACAACACGCGACCGGCATCAAACTGGCTGCTGACGCTGGCAACTTTGTCACTTTCGAAGGGCGGGTAAAGTAGCGCCAGCCGGGCTCCTTTCTCCAGCAGCATGGCATTCGTTGCCATCGCGATACCGCCGAGACCGCCCGTCACCACCGCCACTTTGCCGGTCAGATCAAGATCGGTGTTCACGCCGTAGCGCAGATTGACATCATATTCCCCACTCATCCTCACTCTCCTTGGTTGTTTGTCGATGGCTCTGGTTATGGTTGGTCGGGTTGTGACTTACGCCACTCATTTTCGAACAAAAATATAAGCTATCGTTTGTTAACGGTTTGTGGGTGAGATCAAATTTCATACAAATTGCTGGAATATTTATTATCTTACTGAATTAAATAATAATTATTTATTATGCAAAAAACAGGCATGGATAAAGACGCTATCGCCTTTCTGCGAAATCAATCTCATAACTCAACTTCATTTTCGTTCGAAAATACATATGTGCGCGAGCCATCTCGCAAATCCCACACGCGCAGAGTAAAATCAGCTCGGGTTTCTTTTTGCAGAGATCAGACCGTGATTGGAAAAAGGGAGCGTTTCGATTGAAAAGCAAAACTGAGCAGCTGGCCGATATGCAACAGCGCCGTGATAAGATCCTGGAGATGATCCGTGAAGACGGCACGGTCACCGTAAAAGCGCTGACAGAAACCTTTGGCTTAACCGAAGCGACCATCCGGACCGATCTGCGTATGTTGCAGAAGGCCGGGCATGTGCAACGCTACCACGGCGGTGCCACGCTCATGACTGGCAAGCAGAATACCGGCGCACTGCTGCTGGAGCGTCAGACGCATCTGGAAGAGAAAGAGGCGATTGGCCGTCTCGCGGCACATTATGTGGAAAACGGCGATACGGTGATTTTCGATTCCGGCACCACCACTACGGCGATTGCTGAGGCGATCGGGCATATCCGTCGTCTGTCGGTGATTACCACGGCGGTGAATATCGCACTGAAGTTGGGCGGAGAGCCGGGTATCAATATCTTACTGACCGGCGGCACCTTTAAATTTCCGACGTTATCAACATCGGGAGAGAAGGCCGCTTCGTTTTTTGAGAATGTCCTGGCAGAAAAGTTGTTTCTTGCCACCGCCTGTATCTCACCCCGCCTGGGCTTGAGTTTTCCCAGTGAGACGGACATCAAGGTGAAGATGGCGATGATTAACTCAGCCAGCACCGTTTATGTCGTGGCGGATTCAAGTAAGATCGACAAGGTATCGATGTTCGCCCTGCCCTGTGACTGGAGCCATATTCACTATCTGATAACAGATAGCGGCATTACCCCCGCACAGATTGCCGCGTTTGAAGCATTGGGGGTACAGGTGTTGGTTGCCCCACTGGCCGTGGCACAACGCCGGGCAATGTGATCGTAGCGGCGCGATTTATCGCGCGGGTACCGGTAAACGCGCCAAAACATTTGCGCGATAAATCGCGCCGCTACGCATAGCAGAAAGGTCGCTGTCGAAAGCGACCCGGTTAATTAAAACCCTAAACTATCCAGCAGATCGTCCACCTGATCCTGGTTTGCTACCACACCCGGCGCGTCCGAATGGATTTGCGGACCATTCAGCAGGCTGGTGCTTTGCTTACGCTGCTCGGCACTCACTTCTGGCATGTTTTCCAGCAGCACCATCAACAGTTGGCGCTCAATTTCCTGGATCACATCCATCATGCGCTTGATCACCTGACCGGTCAGATCCTGGAAGTCCTGCGCCATCATGATTTCCAGCAGCTGCTTATTGGTAAACGCAGTGTGCTCGGGTACGGCGGAGAGGAATTCGCGCGTATCCGTAACCAACTCGCGAGCATCCGCCAGCTCAATTGGGTTTTCAAACCAGGCATCCCAGCGACCTTTCAGCTGGTTGGCCCCGGCTTCCATTTTGTCCTGGTGCGGCTGCGCCGCTTCAACGCAGTTCAACGCACGGTCAGCGGCCTGCGCTGTCATCTGCACCACATAATCCAGACGGTCACGCGCATCAGGAATCGCTTCCGCCGCTTCTGCAATCGCCTGATCCAGCCCCAGCTCGCGCAGGCTGTCACGCAGCATGCGCGTCAGCGAACCAATGCGGGAAATGATATCCTGTGCCGAGACTTCTTCTGTTGGTTTCGGAAGGTCGCTCATCACATCTCCTTACATACCCAGTTTTTCGAAGATCTTGCCCAATTTTTCTTCCAGTGTGGCCGCAGTAAACGGCTTCACCACATATCCGCTGGCCCCGGCCTGCGCCGCCGCGATGATGTTCTCTTTCTTCGCTTCCGCGGTGACCATCAATACCGGCAGTTTGCCCAGCGTGGCGTCGGCACGGATGGTTTGCAGCAGTTCCAGACCGTCCATGTTGGGCATGTTCCAGTCGGAAATCACAAAGTCAAAGCCGCCTGCGCGCAGTTTCGTCAGTGCATCAGCACCGTCTTCTGCCTCTTCAACGTTATTGAATCCCAGCTCTTTTAACAGGTTGCGAACGATACGACGCATCGTATTGAAATCGTCCACCACCAAAAAGCGCATATTTTTATCAGCCATATCTACTCCTGTGTTGTCTCGCCCGGCAGGACGGGCCTGTTAAATTCGCAATGCCTGTCCGGCGCTAATTTTCGCCAGCATGTGCTGGCTGATGTGGCCCAAATCGACCACTTCGCTGGCACCGCCGAGTGCAATCGCCTCGCGCGGCATGCCAAATACCACGCAACTGGCTTCATCCTGCGCGATGGTCCAGGCACCCGCGCGATGCATTTCCAGCATCCCGGCCGCGCCGTCGTTCCCCATCCCGGTCAGAATCACGCCCACTGCATTTCGTCCGGCGTTGACCGCCACCGATCGGAACAGCACGTCCACTGACGGCTTATGACGATTGACAGGCGGTGCGTCGTTAATCTTCACCACGTAGTTGGCGCCGCTACGTGCCAGCTCCATATGCATCGCACCCGGCGCGATATAGGCATGGCCGGGCAGAATACGTTCGCCGTCTTCCGCCTCTTTCACGGTGATCTGGCACAGCTTATTCAACCGCTCAGCAAACGATCGGGTGAATCCCGGTGGCATATGCTGGGTAATCAGCAGCGCCGGGCTGGTCGCGGGCAGCGGCTGGAGCACATGGCGAATCGCCTCGGTGCCGCCGGTTGAGGAACCAATGGCAATCAGCTTTTCACTGCTCAGTAACGGCACCGCTTTCAACGTGGCTGGTACCGCCGTGGCGGTACGAACGTGCAATTTAGCCCGTGCCGCGGCGCGGATTTTGTCGGCGATCATTTGGCTATAAGCCAACATGCCTTCACGGATACCGAGTTGCGGCTTGGTGACAAAGTCCACCGCCCCTAATTCGAGCGCCCGCAGGGTGATCTCGGAACCTTTCCCGGTGAGGGATGACACCATCACCACCGGCATCGGACGCAGACGCATGAGCTTTTCGAGAAAATCGAGGCCGTCCATGCGCGGCATTTCCACATCCAGCGTCAGCACTTGCGGGTTGTACTGCTTGATTAGGTCACGCGCCACCAGCGGGTCCGGTGCAGTCGCAACCATCTCCATATCAGGATGGCTGTTGATGATTTCGGTCATCAACTGCCGCATCAGCGCAGAGTCATCCACGCACATCACGGTGATTTTGCTCATCGTCTTTCCTTGGTCAGTCCATAGACTGTCTGTCCACGCAGCCAGAACTCTTTACTGATCTGGCTGAAGTTCTCTGAATGCCCGGCAAACAGCACGCCGCCTGGCTTCAGCAGGGGAACAAAACGGCGCAGGATTTGCTCCTGCGTCTCTTTATCGAAATAGATCATCACGTTGCGACAAAAGATCGCGTCGAAGGGGCCAGGCAGCGACCAGTCATTCGCCAGCAAATTGAGCTGGGCATAGCTGACCTGGCTCGACAGTTCCGAACGCACCCGCACCATCCCTTCATGCGGGCCTGTGCCACGCAGGAAAAAGCGCTGCAACTGCGATTGCGACAGCGTGCGCAACTCTTCCTGGCGATAAACGCCTGCAACCGCTTTTTCCAGCACCTGTGTATCGATATCGCTGGCATGGACCTGAAACTTCCCCGGCCCGCTACCCAGCGTTTCTGCCAGCGTCATGGCGATCGAATAAGGTTCTTCGCCGGTGGACGCCGCAGCACACCACACGTTGTAGCTACCACTGCGCTTCCGCGCATGATCGGCCAGGATAGGAAAATGGTGCGCCTCACGGAAAAAAGACGTCAGGTTGGTGGTCAGGGCATTAATAAATGCCTGCCACTCGGCGCTGTTAGGATCCTGCTCCAGCAGCGCCAGATAACGGCCAAAATCATCAATGTTCAGCATCCGCAGGCGACGTACCAGACGGTTGTAAACCATCTCGCGTTTATGGTCGGCCAGCACGATGCCTGCTCGCTGATAGATCAGCTGACTGATACGACGAAAGTGCGCATCAGAAAGCGGCAGGCGCTGCACCATCTGCGTAAGCAGCGAGGTCGCTTCATTTTGATCCATTAACGTCGATTTCTTCATCTCAGGTCACCCGGCAACAAACTGATTAAATTGTGATTACTGCGGTTGCTACTGTGCTGCCAGTGCGCACCCAGGTACAGGGGCCGTGTTGCCACGGCCACAGGTTTAAAAGGTTTCCCAGTTATCGTCAGCGCGGGCGCCTGCCGGTTGTGCCAGTGCTTTAGAGGCAGCCGGACGCAATAATTTTGGCGCTGTAGTTACGTTAACGGCCTGGGCGACAAATTCTTTACCGATATTGAACACCGCCACCGATTGTTTCAGTCGGCTGGCCTGATCTTCCAGTGCCGCCGCCGCAGTCGCTGACTCTTCCACCAGCGCGGCGTTTTGTTGCGTAACGCGATCCATCTCGTTAACCGCCAGACCCACCTGGTCGATACCCCGGCTCTGTTCGTCCGACGCAGAGGCAATCTCACCCATGATGTCGGTCACGCGCGTGACCGCATTGACGATGTTGGTCATGGTCTCACCCGCGCTTTCCACCAGCACCGAGCCGGTATCAACACGGCTGACCGAGTCCTCGATCAAACCTTTGATCTCTTTCGCCGCCTGGGCGCTGCGCTGTGCCAGACTGCGCACCTCACCGGCGACCACCGCAAAACCACGTCCCTGCTCCCCGGCACGGGCGGCTTCCACCGCCGCGTTCAACGCGAGAATGTTGGTCTGGAAGGCGATGCCATCAATCACGCTGGTGATATCCGCAATCTTCTTCGAGCTACCGGCAATCTCTTTCATGGTGGTGACCACGCCATCCACCACTTTGCCGCCCTGCTGGGCAGTTTCTGACGCAGTTAGCGCCAGCTGTGAGGCCTGACGGGCATTTTCGGCGTTCTGTTTGACGGTGGCAGTCAGCTGCTCCATGCTGGCGGCAGTCTGCTCCAGTGATGCCGCCTGCTGCTCGGTACGTGAGGAGAGATCGTTGTTGCCCATCGCGATTTCGCTGGCACCGGTATAAATGGCGTCAGATCCATCACGCACGGTACGGACGGTGCGGGCCAGTTCCTGCTGCATATGTTGCAGAGAACTCAGCAGCTCACCCATTTCGTTGCGCACATTAACCTCAACCTGCTGCGTCAGATCGCCGCGCGCAATATGGCGGATATGTTCGATGCTCTGCGTCAGCGGGCGGATCAACGCAGTACGCATCCCGCTCCACACCAGGGCGATCAACACCAGCGTCACCACCAGCATGGCGACAATCAGCCAGACTGACTTGTGATAGGCAGCCAGGTTGTCATCAATGCCGCGCAGGGCGAGAATTTTGTTGTAACTCAGCCAGGCGTTGTAATCCTTAGCAAATTTGTCCTGGAACCCTTGAGTGGGCTGGTCGACAAATCCTTTGAAGTTACCGGTATTGAGAAAATCGATCAGTTCCTGCAACGCGCCGTGATAAGCGTTGTAATTCGCCTGAAGCGTCAGCACGTTTTCTGCCGTTTTACCCTTTTCAGACAGGTTGGCGTTAAATTCAGCAAACCCTTGATCGGCCACTTTCAGTTCCTCACTGGCCAATGCCACCAATTCTTTCACGGTAGCACCCGAACCAGCCTGCTGAGTGTCCAGCAGATAACGGATTCCGGCACGGTTCAGCGTGTTGCGCGCCTGAACCAACGAAACCCATGAGGTGCCCATCGCCCGCTGCAAGGTACTGAGGCGCTGGTTGTAGGCAAAATTATCCTTATCGGCTTTCACCGTTTGAAAAAACATCCCTCCGGAAAACAGCTGTAGTAAGGCAAACAGCGCCAGCACACACAGCAGGCCGGAAACGACACGAACACGACTAAACATAAACACCTCATTGGTTGGCGGATCGCTTCTGTTATCGGCGTCCAGGGGGTGATCTTTATGTTGGATAGAAGGGGTTGGACCAGCTGAGTCTGTCCACTGGCACTTATCGTAGCGGCACGATTTATCGCGCCGCTCCGTATATGCCTGTCAGTCAGTGCGGGGGTTAGAAGGTTTCCCAGTTGCTGTCGCTGACTGGCGCGGTCACCGCTTTACGCGGTGTATCCAGCAGCTTCGGCGCAATCTGCGGGTGACGCGTCACGGCGGCAACGGCCTGCGCACGCGGGATTTTAAACACCGACACCGACTGGCTTAAGCGACTCGCCTGCTCCTCCAGCGACGCTGCCGCCGCCGCCGACTCCTCCACCAGCGAGGCGTTCTGCTGCGTTACGCGGTCCATCTCGGTCACCGCCTGGCCGACCTGGTCGATACCCCGGCTCTGCTCGTCNGACGCCGANGCAATCTCGCCCATGATGTCCGTCACGCGCGTCACCGCATTGACGATATCGCTCATGGTTTCCCCGGCGGTGCCGACCAGCGTGGAACCGGTATTNACGCGATTGACCGAGTCCTCAATCAGTCCCTTGATCTCCTTCGCCGCCTGGGCGCTACGCTGGGCCAGACTGCGCACTTCACCGGCCACCACGGCAAAACCACGACCCTGTTCTCCGGCACGCGCGGCTTCCACCGCCGCATTCAGGGCCAGGATGTTGGTCTGGAAGGCGATACCGTCAATCACGCTGATAATATCGGCGATCTTCTTCGAACTGCCGGCGATATCCTGCATGGTGCGTACCACGCCATCCACCACCGTGCCGCCTTTCTGCGCGGTTTCTGAGGCGCTGAGTGCCAGCTGCGAAGCCTGACGCGCATTCTCGGCATTCTGTTTCACCGTGGCGGTCAGCTGCTCCATGCTGGCGGCGGTCTGCTCCAGCGAGGCCGCCTGTTCTTCAGTGCGCGCCGACAGATCGTTGTTGCCAGCAGAAATCTCGCTGGCACCGGTAAAGATGGCGTCGGAACCGTCGCGCACGTTGCTGACGGTGCGCACCAGCTCCTGCTGCATCTCCAGTAGTCCTTCCGCCAGTTGGCTCATCTCGTTGCGACCTTCCACCTTAATCGGCTGGGTCAAATCACCCGCCGCAATATGGCGAATGTGCGTCAGCAGCTGTTGTAACGGCTGAATCAACACGCTACGCAGGCCAAACCAACAGCCGATGATGACCGCGAGCACCACCACCACCATGCTGCCAAGCAACCACATCATGGTGTTGAAGGCGCGTTCATTCTGCGCAACACCTGCCGCCGCCAGCTCACTCTGTTTAGTACGCCAGGCTTCATAGGTCCCCTTCATCACCACCTGTTTGGCCTCGATGTTCTGCGCAAACATGCCTTGCAGGTCATCGGCCTTCAGGCGCTCCAGCATCGCTTTCAGACCGTTGTCATAGGCAGCATAATCCGCCTCCAGTCGGTCACGCAGCTCAACCGGAAACCCCGGTGTGGCTGGCAAATTGTAATAACGCTGGAAATAGCCATCGGCTGCCTTGAGCTGCTTTTCCGTCTGTGCAATCAGTGCCGCCAACTGGCCGCCATTGGTTTGTGCCGCCATGCTGCCTTGCATACGTAACATCGCGCGGTTCAGCACCGTACGGGTTTGGTTGAGTTCAATCCACGCATCGCTCATCGCCGCAACATTGTTGGTAGACACCTGTGCGACCGCAAATGCCTCCTTATCTTTTTGTAAGGCTGACCAGAACAGGCCGCCCGAAATTAACTGCAAAGCACCAAAGACCAACAAGACGGTGATCAGGCTGGTCACTACATTGATTCGTTTTAACATGGGTTCTCCAAAAAAGTGTTTCGGCTCCCCCTGTTATCGACCACGCCTCTGAGTTTCTGAGGGCGTTTAAGCGTCTTTACAAACTAAAACTCTGCCATTTATGTTGATTACAGAGTTTTATAACCAAAAAAATTGACAGTAAAAAAAATGCGCCTTTTCAGGCGCATTTTTTAGTTCACTGTCCGTAGCTACCGTCTTGAACGTCAAGCGGTAGCTGCGTAATTTTCATCCCACTTCATCCGCGTTTTCAGCACCCCGAAGCACTGATGAACCAGCTTGCGCATCACCGCTCCAGGCGCGGCCTTGCTGGCTTTGCCCTTCGCGATTAGCCTCTGGTACAGCGCCTTCGCCGGGGCATTCCACCTGATCGCTACGATCGCCGCCATATACAGTTTCGCCCTTACGTCTGCCGGGCCTGTTTTTGACATCCGCGCACGCCCCCTGACTGAGCTCCCGGACGTTTTTTCCACCGGTACCACA